>JAGBXW010000036.1 GCA_017629095.1 Treponema sp.
ACAACACAACACATAGAAGAAACTCTTTCTAATACAATACATTTATCCGGAACACGGCCAGCGAGGAATTTTCCTTACGAGGAATTTCCCGCTGGTCTTTTTTTTGTTTAAATCGGTCTTCTGTGGCTATTTTCCAGCTTATGTAACAGCGTGACTGGGTGAACATAAAGTTTTTAGTAAGGAGGATTTGAAAAATGAAATCCATGAAAAAAATTGGTGCTAGCGGGTTTGGTGCTACTGGCAAGCGTGGTGGTTTTAGCGGGAGTGAGAATGATTCTGTGCCAGAAGTTACACCTGCAAAGCTCGTGTCTATCACTGTTACCCCACCCACCAGAACCGTGTATAGCGTGGGAGAGAAGTTTGACCCCACTGGTATGGTAGTCACTGCCACCTACGATGATGGAGAGGAAAGAACAGTTGAAGGCACCATCACCAGTGAAACAAGTGCATTGACTGAATCTGCTGGAATTAACAAAGAAGTTACCGTAAGCTACACCGAGGGGGATAATAAAGCAACGGCTACCTTTACTGTGGATGTAGCAAGTTACCAGTTTACAGAAACGGTACAAGATATGGATTCAAGTTATACAGGTACTGCTTCTGCAACAAGTACTCCAGTTGTGAAGAATCCCATTTACAAAAAATTCGGTGACTGGCCTCAGACCATTATGGGTGAAGGTGTCACTGTTGGAAGTGGAACCCTTGTCAGAGGAGGCTTGACCTACCATGTAGGCAGTGATGGTAACTACTATGTGAAGTACAACAGCGAATATTATAAGGTAGAACCGATTATCTGGCGTGTGCTGACAGAGGGCTATAATCCTACAGGAAAAGCCTTGCTGTTGGCGGAAAATATTCTGACATGTGGGATTCCCTACTATTCTGTTTACAATGTTATAAGAACAATTGGAGAAGGAGAGATTTTTCCCAACAATTATGAGCATAGTCAAATACGAGCGTTCCTCAATGGTTTAAGCTATGAATACAAGGAAAGTGATTCCGCAGAGCAAATTAAAAAGACTGAGTACGAAGGAATTGGCTTCCTGCAAACAGCTTTTACCTCAGAGGCGCAAGGACTGATAACTCAAACCACTGTAGATAATAGCAAGGAAAGTACTTTTGGTAGAGGCGAAGAACAGCAAGATAATCTTTATGCCTGTGGAAATACCGAAGATAAAATCTTCTTGTTAAGTGAGCAGGAAGCTACCACAGAAGGCTATGGCTTTGGTGTATATAATGCATATGGACAAGGCAATATACGTATTCGCGTAACCACGGACTATGCCAAGGCCACAGGGGCATATCAGAATGGTACAGCCGGCTATGGCAGCTGGTGGTGGCTGCGTTCGCCCGACTTTATTGATGATGACGACGCGCGCAGCATCTACTTCGACGGCACGGCCTTCGACTACAACTATGTCGATGACACGGATGGGGGTGTTGTTCCGGCTTTGTCAATTTCCATAAGTGGAAATTGACTCTAATCCTTGCGGTAGCAATAATCTGGCCTCGGCTGTGGAAAAGGGGCTTTGCCGCCCACAGCCGAGGCCCCAGGTAGGAGGCAACCTCCCTCGTCCCAGCTCCATCTGTGGCGGGGGAGGTTTTTATCCAGCCCCATCTACCCACAGTATAGCCCCCTGAACGAAAGAGTTGGTGGAGGATGCCAGCGGGTGCCTACCGATACCGACCTCTGAACGCCAGTGAAGCGTGAGGTAGCGGTGGGCTGCTGGCATCCTCCACCGCTTTTAATTTCATTGAACCTATGCTATACTGAAACGATGGACAAGAAAAATACTGCTATTTTGTGGGACATTGAAAATGTAACACCTCCTTCAGGAACGAATTATATTCAATCAATCATAGATAAGATTTCAGAAACAGGAAGCATTTCCTATGCTATGGCCTTTGGAGACTGGAATAAGGGGAATATCAGGAATATTGCTGCAGAATTGGCAGCCAATAGTTTTGAGCTTATTCACATTCCGGCTTCTCGCAAGGATAGCTCTGACATGTCCATGGTGGCCCATGGGGTGGAGTTAATTTTTCAGTATCCCCACATTGGTCGCTATGTGCTGATTACAGGTGATGCTGATTTCCGTCCCTTGTTGCTTTCCCTTCGTAAGTACGGCAAGGACACCCTCATTGTCTGTGACGTTAAGCGGAATGCCTCAGAAGATTTGCTCAAGATGGCAGATGAATATCTAGATTACCGTGAAATTATTTCTGATGATGATGATTCTGATGATGAAAAAGATGACGAAAAGGAAGGCAAGGGAAGCAAGGGCAAGTCTGAACAGGAGCTCACCAAGCAGCAAGCCTTTGAGCTTTTGCAAGAAGCGGTGAACATGATGGTAACAGAAAAAGGCGGAAAGCCAGCTCCTATCAGTGCGGTAAAAATCCGCATGAAGTTGCTGAATGCCACCTTTGACGAGCGCAAACTTGGCTTTCGTAGCTGGAAATCCTTTGTTAGCAATGCGGTAAAGCAAAGTCACGTCCGCTATGCTGGAATTGATGAGGCTAACTTAATGCTAGACGGAGAAGCCGCTGCTAAACTTATTCCAGAAGCCTTTGCTGCCTTGCTAAAGGTGTTGCCTGCTCCCGGCCCCAACGAAGAGACGGGATGGGTTCGCTTTGATGAGGTGGCAAAAAAGCTCCCGTATCGTAAGCTGGGCTATAATCAGTTTAAAAAGCTGGCCTTGGACGCAGAAAAGCGAGGCTTTGTGCTGGTACGCAATAGTGGTAGCAACTGGCAGATGAAAAAGAGTCAAGGCTAACTTGTGGACACGGCTCATCAGTGTCAGTAAAAAATTGACGATGGTGCTATTTTTTCGTATCTTCTAGCTATAATACTTTTGGAGGAATTACTATGAAATACGTATATGCTAGTCGTCATGGAAAAACTGAAAAACTGGTTCAGGCTTTGGGCTTGGATGCTGTAAAGTTGGAAGAAGGAACTGCTGCTATGGGCGAGGACTTTATCATCTTTACTTATACTGATGGGAAGGGAATTGTTCCCAAGATTGTAGAAGATTACCTTAAAACCTGTGGCGACAAGCTGAAGGGTGTTGTAGCAACTGGAAATATGGAACGCCACGCAGATACTTATTGCTGGGCTGGTGACATTATTGCCAAGGACTATAACGTGCCTTGCTTAGGTAAGTTGGAAGGAGAAGGAACTGATGAAGAGAAGGCTGCATTAAAGCAGGCTCTTGGATTGTAATTTACCTTCTGGTTAAAAGAAAAAGGCTGTCTGAGAAGTGCTTCTTTGTGAAGTGCACTTTATCAAGACAGCCTTTTTTTCAGTTGAGCTTATTTCTTAGAAACCATAGAAGGTTGCAAGGGTAGAAACTTCTTCTCGGCCTGTTAATACCGCGTTTGCAGCAAAATCTGGGTCTGCATAACCCAGGGCTACACCAACGATGAATTTCTTGTCATCCCCAAGTCCTAAGTGCTTTCTCAGGGCCTTTTCGTACATTACTGCCTGGTAAGCAACACAGGTTCCAAGGCCATGTTCCATAGCTGCAACGGTAATCAGCTGAGTAACAGCTCCCACATCAAAGCGAGTGATGTTGTTGTCCATGTTTGCATCAGTATACAAAATGATTGCTACAGGTGCATCAAAGAAGCGGAAACCACGCTCCATCCACCAGTCCCGCTTTTCCTTGTCTTCACGACCAATTTCCATGGCAGTGAAAAGCTTCTTTGCTACATCAATCTGGCGAGTGCGGTAAACACCTTCGTATACAGTGTCAGGTACATCAAAACCGTCACCGTTTCTCAACTGGGCAACGTTTTCTTCTCCAATCTTCTTAAGCACATCCCCTGTAATAACGGCATACTGCCAAGGCTGTGTGTTCTTGCTGGAAACAGCATATCCAGCAGTTTTCAGGATGTCTTCTACAACTTCCTTGGAAACGGGCTGAGAGGTAAATCCTCTGATAGAATGCCGATTGATAATAGCATCTTTTAATTCCATTTTTCTTCCTCCTAAAAAATACCGATTTCATGGGCCACAAATTCCCACAATGAAACCTCAAGTAACATTGAACACTATACTATGTACTTAATTTTGGAACAAGCCCTTTTTCCTCTTGGCTTCTAGAATCAGTTCGGGATGATATTCAAAGTGCATATTATCCCAAATACCCCATTTGCCGCCCCAGATAAAACCTTCATCTTCAAAAATATCGATGACGCTTTGTGGTGGCATCCAACGGTCTGCCAAAGGGGTGAGCATCCAGTCAGGATTTACGTCCTTGGTCCAGCTCCAGTAAATGGCCTTACCTTTGAGGTTTTTTGGGAGAATGTCCACGGCAATACCGAGACTGTGAAAGGATTTTCTGTTTGTGCCGGCAATGAGTCGCCAATAGTAAGCGTCCAGCTGGTTAATTTCTGCAATAAAGGGCTTGATGCTGGGGTCTGTGGTGGCGGCTTCATTGATTTTCTGTTCCACCCGCTGCAATGGTTCTTTGAGTCGCTGGTGAACACGCAGGGGTTTTCCCAAAAAGGTAATACGTTGAACGTGTTTTTCTAGGCTTTCTTTTGTGTGGCTCTGGTAGAGGGCGTCAAAAAAGAACATGGGAGTGCCAGCTCCATTCCTTCTGTTTTCTGTTGAACTAAAATTCTTCATACGGTCAATTTGTTCTTGGGTAAAATCAGCGGGATCTTCCAAAGGCTGGCCATAGTTGTAATTGTACAGTAATGTCCAGTATTTTTCCTTATTACCCAATTCAGATTCAGGTAACATACTCCCATTGCTCCAGTAAAGGACTTCTATTCGCTGGGTGTCTCCTTCTGGAATGATCAATTCTATTTTCCAGTCAGCCTTATCTCTGTCGTATATGGCATTAAACATAACATCTGGATATGCTTGTCGAAAAATTGCCAAACCGTCTGGATCTCTTGGTGGCTTTCCCTGGAGTGTTTCAGGTGTTTGTGCAAAACAAAGCCCCGCCAAGGCGAGGCTCAGTGTGAGTAAAAAAAGTTGTTTCATTCCTTCCCCCGTAAAAGTGTAACTGTAGTTTAAAAATCGGAGGAAGGGATTTGTTACATAATGGCTTATTTTCGGTAGGGAATCAGTACAGCCTGGGTTCCTGCTGAACCGGGAGCCACCTGATATTTCTGGAAGTAAATGGTGAGTCCTTTCTCTGATACGGTAAAAATCTGATAATTTTCTGGTACAGGCTCTGTTCCTGCCTGAATCATTTCCTGCAGGTTGCTGTCATGTGCTGCAGAAAGGGCTGTGGTCAACTCTGCTCGGCAAACTGCTGCCAAGGACTCCAAGGAGGGCTCTGTTAAGACCAAGGGCAAAAAACTTTCCAGTGGCATAATTTTCTGAGTAATCTTGTTCCAGGTGAAAGAAGCCATTTGATCGAGGCCATTGGCACCTCCTGTAAACTGGTAGGCTGTCAGCAAAACGCTGGCACAGTCTTGGGTATTCAAAGGAACTTTCCACTGGTTTTCAAAGGTAAAGGGCTGTCCATATTCTTTTGCAATTTGACTATTTAATTCTGCATCTGAAATAAATTCATCGTACCAGCTCATGATTTTGTTATCAATCAAGGCGTTCAGCTCTGGTTCCCCAGCAATTTCTGGAATATCTATGTCTGCTTGGTAAATGTCATTACCTGGCAAGGAGCGGATTGAAGTTACACCCGGAACAGTACTTTTCTGGGAAACACAAGCGGTGAAGGTTACCGCTACCAAAAGTGAAATAATAATAAACTGATTGAATCTTTTCATAAGATAAATATAAGAGAAAATGAAGGTAAAAACTAGGGGCAGAAGGCTATGAAAAGGAAATAGTTACCAGGGTAGTTTCAAAGTGGAAAACAAATAGTTTTCTACTGAGAAAAAATAGTTTCATAGTACAAAAACAATAGTTTCTCACTATGAAACAAAACGTTTCACAGTGCAAAACAAAAGATTTTTCCCTATTCCAACGACATAGCCGGTCTTGTTCCCGGCGTGGGAGAAATTGCCGACGGAGTAAACGCCCTTATCAGCCTTGGCCGTGGAGATGTAACAGGAGCAACCCTTTTCCTGAGATTTTTTTCGTCCCCTCATCAGGCTCTAGCTGGATTCTCCTAGGAAGGTGGTGGCTATGGCTGCGGCTACGGCTTGGGTGATGTTCTCCTGCAGCTGGCTTCTCACGGTGGCATAGCATTGTGCCATCAGCTGGGGAGGCAGGTTGCTGGAGACGGCTGCCGATGGATTGTGGCTTTGGGGAATGAGGAGCTCAAAGGGACTCACTTCCAAGGCCTTTGCCAGCCGGGTAAAGGTTTCCGGCGTGCCCCACCGCCTGCCGCTTTCTATGTCGCAGACATAGCTCACCGACAAATCTGCCTTTTCCGCCAGCTTCATCTGGCTCATTCCCCGTAGGCTCCGTAATTCCTTTATATTACAAGACAAGATTTTCTGTAGCTCCGCCGCTTCCATGATTGTATTTTATACGCAAATGGTTGAATTGACACTTTGCTATTTGCAGAATATAATGCCGCTATCTGCGTATGCCAATACGCAGATTTTATGAAGGAGGAAGAGAAAGATGATTTCTATGGAAGACTTGCTTAAATGGACGCAGGAAGATGTGAGTTCTTTCAAGGGTATGCGCAGGAGTGACGACCAGATTGTGGGCAATGAGATTTTCATGAGGGATCCCATTACGGGAGAGACCGTTCGGAGGAAGGTGACAGAGGCCCAAGCCATGGAGATGAACAGGGAATGTCTAGACTCAGAATGGCTCGAAGACTGGATTCTCAACCTTGACCTGGGAACGTATGGAGACAAGATCAGGCCGGTGCTGCTGAAGCTGCTGCGGGTCACCCAGGTGGTGGGAAATGTGATTCTCAACATCGGGCGGGTCATCCTTGGATGGGTTTTCAAGCTGCTGGACTTTGCCCGAAAGACATTCCCCAATACGGTGACGGGTCTTGTAGTGGGCTTTGTGGTGGGGCTGGCACTCAGCACCATTCCTGTCGTGGGCTGGCTTTTGAGCGGTATCATCGTTCCTCTGACGACGGCAACCGGTGGCCTTCTGGGACTGGTGGCAGACACAAAGAAGCTCATCAGCAACGCTGGCTTTGAGGTAGACCTACGCCAGAGGTTCGCAGGCTTTACCAAGTCCTTTGCCATGGCATGAGTATCGGCGGGCGGCGGGCGGCTGCCCGCCTTCAGTTATAAGGAGGATTGCAATGGAGAAGAAAGAGGCCATCCTGGGAATGGAGCTGGATTCAAGGATGATTGTACTGGAGAAGGGCAGGCTCACTCTGTTCTTTGATGAAATTGGCTTTAAAGGCAACTGGTTGATTACCGCATTGGGTCCCACTATGGGAGCTGGCCTTGCCTCCCTGGTGGTGGTACTGGGGGTGAATGTCGCCACCGTATCGGTGGGAGGTATCCTTGGATTCTTTGGCGTCACCATGTTGTCAGGCCCTTTGTTGGCTCCCTTTATCATTGGGGCAGTCCTTGTTGTTGCCACATCACTAGGAATTGCAAGGAAAAACGCTGGCAAAAAGAAAGATGCTGCCACGCCCCTGAGCATCCTAGGCCACACGATAGCCTGCAACTTCTTCCTTCCCGCCTGGACCTTTGTGAGGGAGCGGGGACACACCCTGGACAAAACCCCGGAGGCTCTCCAGAAGAAGCTGCGGAAGAAGATGGAGGACATGGGCTACACCCAGGAGTATCTGGACTTTTTCTGGCGCCACGTGGAACAGGCGGATGGAACAAAGCTGCGGAACGCCGTGTCCCGGCTGGCCGAGGTCCGTGAAGCGTTGCAGAAAAAGCTACCGGGCACCGGAAAGCTCTACAAGAAGGATTTTAAGGAGTCAACGCTCTACAAGAAGGCAGAGGAGCACTGCAATACAATGAACGGCCATTGTTCTCACCTAGGTCACAAAATGGAGAATGAGCGGGCGATAGAGAATCTGCTGAGGCTGCTGGACAAGACGAGGTAGCTTGCCCCATTGGCAAGGGTGGCAAGATTGCACGGGCTGCCATTAAGCACGGGGATGGATGCTGGTAGCTTTGCCACTCCAGTCTCTATAAAATTACCTAGTGCTAACTGTTGACGATTCCTTGTTTTCTGTGTATTTTATTTTTATACTCATTGTGAAAAGGAGTGCGTATGTCACTGGAAGATAAAGTAAAAGAAACACTGGATACCATTCGTCCTCAGTTGCAGGCTGACGGTGGTGATTTGGAATATGTTAAGATGGAAGAAGGCAAGGTATACGTTAAGTTGACTGGTGCCTGTGGAAGTTGTCCCATGGCCACTATGACTCTTAAGCAGGGAGTTGAGCGTCGCTTAAAGGATACAATTCCTGAGGTAACAGAGGTTATTCAGGCCTTCTAATGTAAGCCCTGTGAAGGGGCGATGAAAACAATTTTTAGGAGTTGAAATGACAATTGCAAAAGATAAGATGGTATCCATCGAGTATACCCTTAAAAATGCTGCTGGTGAGATTTTGGATTCTTCCGAGGATGCAGGTCCACTGGACTATCTCCATGGTCGTGGTGATTTGATTGCTGGATTGGAGTCTGCACTGGAAGGCAAGTCCGCTGGTGATGCCTTTGCTGTGGAAATTGAGCCTGCTGATGCTTATGGAGAAAAGAGTCCTGAGATGATTTTTGATGTTCCCAAGTCTCAGTTTGACGGTGCTGACATTGAAGTTGGTATGCAGTTTGAAGCCTCTTCTCCTGCAGGAAGCCATATTGTAACCGTTGTGGAGATTACCGACGAAAACGTAAAGGTTGACGCTAACCATCCTTTGGCTGGAGAAAAGCTTTTCTTTGACATCAAGGTTGTAGAAGTACGTGAAGCTACTGCTGAAGAATTGGCTGGTGGTGGATGTGGTTGCGGTTGTGGCTGTGGTGACGATGATGATTATGAAGATGATCACCACGGTTGTGGCAGTGGCTGCGGTAGCTGCGGCTGTGGTTGCCACTAATTAAGTCAATCTAAATGAAAAAGAGCCGGGGCTTGATTTCCGGCTCTTTTTTTATGCCTCGTTACGACCAACGGCAGTCTTGGCTAAATAATGCTTGTTGAATGAGTTTGGCATTTTCTTCTGGGGTTTCGCCAGTGAGACTACAGCTTATTTGTGCAAGAGTTCGGTACAAGGCTGTTCGCTGTTTGTAAAACCCGCTGAAAATTTCTGCCACCTCTTCTGTGGTGCTGGGATTTTCTTTTGCAATGTAGGCAGGAAGATTTTTCATTTTCCCATCTTCCCATTCAATTTCTTTGATAATTCTATCGGCAGCAACTGCTTCTGGAACTTCTAAAAAAATAAAAAAACCTAAAGATGCAAGGGCTTCTAAGGCTTCTTTGTTGTTGCAAATGCCCCCGCCTGTGGCTATAACATATTCTTTTTCTCCCAAGGCAGAAAGATAGCGGACAAGATAAGTGCAGGCCTTTGTTTCTGCTTCCATAAAAGCTTGGGGGCCTTGTTCCTGATAAATCTGCCGTGGAGACAAGCCAGTCATTTCCGTAATTACATCATCAGTATCAAAAAAGGGGCAGTGAAGGTGCTTGCTCAAAAGGTTGCCCAGTGTTGATTTGCCGCAATGCTTAATGCCCAAAAGAATAATTCCTTGATTCATACTGTGATTATATCCTGTGTGAGGATAGCTTGCAACAAAAAATGTTTTTACAGTATGGTATAGGCATGTCTGTGTATGTAATGATGGGCTTGAGCTTTTTGCCCCTGCTTTGTATTTTTGTGATTTTTCGTTTTACTGTTTCTGGATTTAAAGTTCGATATGGATTACTGGCAATCTTATTGGGATTACTTTCTTTAGTTCCCATTGTGATTCTTCAGAGCTTTGTGAGAAATCTGCCTGTTTTTACCAGCAATACCTTGTTGGCTGCACTGATTACAGCGTTGCTCTTTAATGGTCTCATTGAAGAATCCATGAAAATGGTTGTTCTTTTCTTGTTGCCTGCAAAGAAGATGAATTTTTCCACCTTTTTTACCTTGAGTCTAGTGGCAGGCTTGGCCCTAGGCTGCTTTGAGACAGTGATTTATCTTTTTTCTGGATATCTTGATATTGAAGTAAGAACGGCAACTGCGGTGGTTATGCATTGCTTGTGTACTGGACTTTCAGGTGTTTCTGTGTGGCTTTGGAAAAATCCTGCGGAACAGAAAAAAACTGCGTGGGCTCCCTGGTTGTGGGCTGTGATCCTTCATGGAAGCTATAATTTCTTTGCAGGATTTAGTGGATTTTATCGGTGGTTTTCTCTTGCAACCATTATGCTGACTGCACTAGAAAGCAGAATCTGGTATAAAAAAATAGGTGGGGTTGAGGGTGAGGAGAATGCACCTGATTCTCCCCAGAATCCCTCTTAAAACAAGGTATTAGTGAGTCGTATTTTCTGTAGGCTGAGGTGTTGTAACCTTGGCTACAGGTGGCTTGATCATTAAGAATTTACGTACAGTAAAGAGGATAGCCACAGAGATGATGCACAACAAGCTTTCAAACATGGTGGATTCAATAACTACCAAGTGGCGAGCCAGTACAAAGAGCAGTACGTCAATAACAGAGCTCATGCTGTGTTGGCACAACATCTTGAGGAATTCTACACCAACGATAATATCCAAGGCTTCTTTAAGAAATTCTGAATATTGTACTGTAATAGCTGGATCAAAAACATGGGCAATAAAAAGTTTAATGAGGTGAATACCCTGCATTGCAATGATACAAATAACAATGATTGCAAGAATCAACTCTAAGGTAAAGGTTATAGTCTGCAAAAAATGCTGCACCTTATGACGGATGTGTTTTACATCGGTAAAATTCATTGTTTACTCCAAGTATTAAAATTTAACTAAAGTTTAACAGAGGAAAATTCTACTGTCAACAGAAGAATTCCTTTAAGGATGAAACTTGACCACAAAAAAAATGATGGTTATTTTAAAATTATGAGCACCATTCTGGATTACATTGCTTGGCGTGGAGATTTGTCGCTGGATGTTGTTCCCTTCAATGAAATTGACGCCCTCATTTTTTGCGAGTTTGCCTATCTTAAATTACAAGACATTGTTCCCAGTTCTTTTGATTCAATCAGCATCAGTCTAAGAGATGCGGCTGCACTTTTTTTTACAGCTCCAGACGTAGAAGCTCGTTCAGATATAGGGCTTCTTTTTGGTGATACGGTGGTGGAGTTGTTCAAATTGATGGCTGCCACGGAACGGTATGGTTCCTTGCAATTATGCGGCTTTGTGGAACATCTTGATATCGTTCATGAAAAACAATTTGCTGCTGTCACGGTGAAATTGGGGGATGGCACATTTTTTGTGGTGTTCCGTGGCACTGATGATTCCTTGGTGGGCTGGAAGGAAGATTTTAATATGTGTTTTATGACTCCAGTTCCTTCTCATCAAGAAGCCTTGGACTATCTTGTTCATGCTGCCTCTCGTTTGTCAGGAAAAATTCGAGTGGGAGGTCATTCTAAGGGCGGTAATCTTTCTGTTTTTTCTGCAACCTTTTGTGGAAAGAAACTGCAAAAACGAATTTGTAATGTGTATAATTTTGATGGGCCTGGCTTTGAGCTCAATATTCAGGGAGCTACCGAATTCCAGGAAATTAGCCACTGTGTACAGCGATTTGTTCCAGACCAGTCTGTTGTAGGGCTCCTTTTGGAGCAAGATGGTGATTATGTGGTGGTAAAAAGCCACGAATTTGGCCTCATGCAGCATAATCTTTTGTCTTGGCAGTTGAATGGCCCTCATTTTATGGAAGTGGAACGGCTAGCAGATAGCAGTGTTATCATTGACCGTAGTGTAAAAAGCTGGCTGCAAGAACATTCAAGTGAACAACGGGAACAATTTGTAGAAGCCTTGTACACCTTGTTTACCAGTTCTCAGGCCACAACTTTTTCTGAGCTGGCTGAACAGTGGAAGAAAAATCCTGCAAAAGTCCTTTCCTGTTTGTTGTCAGTAGATTCACAAACACGAAAAAACGTCATTCATGCCATGTATGAACTTTTTCGAGCAACCCATCAAGAGATTAAACTTGATGTAAAAAACTGGTTGCAGGAGAGAATCCAAGAGAGGATAGCGCCTCCTTCAGTTATCAGTGACGATTCCTGACCTTTACTTTTCCTGTACCAAGATTTATACTTTTTTTACATTTGGGAATTTTTTTGGAGGAATTGTGAAAAAAATTATAAGTCTTTGTGTGCTGTTGTGTCTCGTTCTTGGTGTGATGTGGAGTCAGTCTGAGGAGCTTGGAACTGGTAATTTTGTGTTGGGAATAGATGGTGCATACTATCCAAAATCGGATAAGGTCTCTGGTGGAAATCATTTTGCTCCTGTTACCGGGCCTTTTTCTGCCTTTGAATTGCGTGCCACAGGAACTTATAACTATGTTATTCCCGTTCCTTTTTCAGACCACGTGCTGGTGCGGGGCAACACCCTTACCTTGTCTCCTGGCTTGGAGTTTACTCCCATTAGTCTTGCTCCTCAGTTTACAGTAGCTTTTTCTCCCGTAGCCTTTTTGATTTTTTATGGTGGTGGAAAAATTGGTACTGGTTGGAATTTAGATTTTATGGGGGCAAAGGGTCTTGCAGTTTATAACGAAACTACACAAGTCTATGACAGTGTAACTCCCTTTGCCAGTTACATGCATCAATGGTATTTAGAAGGATTATTCCAATTCGACCTAGCTGCAGTCCTTCCAGGTGAGTGGAATCATGTGGTAACACAAGCTCGATACAAGTTTTTGTACGAAGGTTTATGGAACGCTGGCGGACCCCAGGAATTTTGGCGGTGGCAAGGCACTATAGAAAAGGCTAGTGGTTGGCATTATCTGTCCTCTGTAGTTGTGGGATACCAAATGCCTCTAGTGTTAGACATGGTGGCTCTCCAATTTGAGTTTGAAGGCTACTTTGACAAGCATGATTTCCCTGATTGGGCCCAAGAGTGGAATCCTACCTTTATGAAGGTGGGAATTAGCCCTGTGTTAAGTTTTAAGTTTAACGAAAAGAATTCTCTGTTGGTACAATTCCGATTTAGGAGCCGTCGTTCCTTTACAGAAGAAGTGCAGCCTGACACCCATGATTTTTACTACACCTACGCTGGTAGAGAATGGTTCTTTGATCGAATTGGATTTAGCTACACTATGAAGCTGTAGTTTTGTTGTGGGGAGTGGTTTGTACCAAAACAATTCCCCACATCCTTTACAGGTTTTTTATAAAAAAATGGTCCATGGTTGTGTGGACTGTTCCGGGAAGGGCAGCAGGAATCAATGTGTAGCCTAATTTTTTATACAAGATAATTGCTACTGGCAGATTATGGTGGGTTTCCAGATACAGCTGTTTATAGCCAGCCTTTTTTGCTTCTTGTTCCACTCGTTCCATAAGCAGGTAACTGTAGCCCTTTCCCTTGGCTTCATCAAATAGATAGAGCTTTTGTACCTCTGCCACATCTTGGCTGTGGTTATATTCTGCAAAGCCTGCTCCACCTAAAACTTCATCTGCTTTGTTTACTAGTACAAAATATTTTCGCTGGGGATGATTTAAATAAAACTGGCTCATGGCCTTGATGGATTCATCAAAATAAGCCGTTCCTGGGATGTTCAGCTGGGCCGCCGCCAAGCTTTGTCTCACCAGCTGAAACAAAGCTGCATCATCTTTTTGTTGTATTTCTCGAATAAGCATAGGGCATTCTATCACAAAAACCTGATATAGACAGGAGCCTTTCTTAATGATACACTGAAAGCCAACAAGAGCGCTGTTATTTTCTGGGGAATTTGGGAGGGAACATGAACGGCAATTATTTTACAAAACAGGTAGATTCTTCTCGGCGGCCATTGAACAGTAAGCAACGAGCTGCCTTGCTGTTTTCACTTTTAGGACGAGACGGATTTGAAAGTCTCACGCCATATTTAACGGACCAAGAGATTGTCAAGCTTCGTAAAGCCATGAAGTCCATAAAAGATCGTGTTGATGTGGAAGATGATGTGTCTGTGTTGGAGTCACTGCAAAAATACGGTGAGGCTATCAACGTGTGGCCTCAAAAAAGTGCTCCTAATCCAGGATATACCAAGGGCTATTTTGAAACCCATAGCCAATACCAAGAGCCTGAACCTGTAAGCACTCCAGAGAAGGGCTTGGATAGTATGGGCCTTAATGCCGCAGATATTGCCCGTGTGTTGAGCATGTGGCTCAGCGACGACAAGTAAAAAGATTTAGTAAAAGGAGCCTATAAGGCTCCTTTATTTTATCCCATTTGTTGCCACTGCTCCTGACTCAAATACAACAGGTGGACGACTCGTGGTTCACCTGTTTTTGTGCGGGCATTTTCATCAGAGTGATGGTATTGAAAGCCACATTTTTCTTGCACTCGCTTTGACTGGATGTTGCCGTGGTAATGACAGCACCATAAGCCTTTTAATTGCAGATTTTCAAAGCAGTGACGAATCAAAAGCTGGGCTGCCTCTGGAACCAATCCCTGGCCCCAGTATTCCTCTCCAATCCAGTAGCTGAGCTCTGCTTCTTTGTGTCCTAGGGGGGCAGTGTGGAAGTCATTTTCTGTCATTACTTCTATGTTGCCTACGGGCAGTCCTGTGGATTTTAGCACAATGGCATAGGTTTCTTTTCCACCAAAAATTGTGGGTAAAAGCTCTCGGCTATGTTCAAGGTTTTTGTGGGGCTCCCAGCCAGCTGCATTTCCCAAGGCAGGGTTTCCTGCATGACGAAAAAGCTCTGCTTCATCGCCCACTTGCCAATTTCGTAATGTAATTCGTTCTGTTTCCATACTGTACCCCTGATTGTGAATAGGTTACTTTTTCCAGAAAGATGGCATGAAAAAAATCAAGATGGTGTAGAGTTCCAATCGGCCAGCAATCATCACAAAGGAAAACCACCACTTTGTAGCGGGAGAAAAGAATCCAAAGTTGTACATTGGGCCTACAGCTCCCAGTCCAGGTCCTACATTTCCTACCATTGCCATAGAGGCTGTGATGGAAGATATGGTATCAATACTGTTGCAGGCTGCTACCAATGCGGTAATAGCAACAATAAAGCAATACAAAAAGAGAAAGCCTGCTACAGAAAATACTACATCTTTTCGGCCCACTCTTCCGTTGAGCTGCACGTTAAAGACCCCGTGGGGGTGGAGCATTTTTCGTACTTCGTTGGTAGTTTGCTTGGACAAAACTACCCAGCGAATAACTTTAACACCACCAGCTGTAGAGCCTGAACATCCTCCTATGAGCATGAGCAACAATAAAAAGATTTTTGCTCCAGCAGGCCATAGGTCAAAGTTTACGGAAGAAAAGCCTGTGGTGCTGATAATTGATGTTGTCTGAAAGAGGGCTTCTCTAAAGCTATGACCAAAATTATTGTATACATTGTAAATGAAAAAGGTTATTCCCAATGCTGTGGCAAAAACAATGAAAATAAATGCTTTGAATTCACTGTTTTGGATAATTTCCTTGAACTTAAAGGTAACGGCATAATAGTACATGCTAAAGTTGATAGATGCTAAAAACATAAAGACTGTACAAATCCATTCAATAGCAGGGGAGTTGTAATAGGCAATGCTGGAATTCTTTGTAGAAAATCCCCCAGTTCCCAGGGTAGAAAGGGTGTGAGCTAAGGCGTCGTACCAACCCATGCCAGCTAATTTGAGCAAAAGTGTTTGGATAATGGTAAAGGAAAAGTAAATTATCCACAGGATTTTTGCTGTGGTGGCGATTTTAGGGGTAACCTTGCCTTTTTCCACACCTGTAGTTTCGGCCTTTATCAGTTTGAATCCACCTACACCCAGCAAGGGCATAAGGGCTACGGTTAAGGCTACGATTCCCATGCCTCCTAGCCAGTGCATTTGGCAACGCCACATGTTCAAGGCTTTGGGGAGAATTTCCACGTCTGGTAGATTTGTAGCCCCAGTGGTGGTAAATCCAGAAACGCTTTCAAAGAATGCATCGGTAAAGCTCGGTACCCAACCAGAAAAGTACAGGGGAAGGGATCCTAAAAGACTGGCAAAAAACCATGCTGCTGCCACCACAATAAAGGCATCTCGTGGGGTCATGGCAATTTTTTTTCGTTTACCCAACAGTAAAACAATGATTGCCAATGCAATACAAATTATTCCAGGAATAAAAAAAGAAGGAATTATCTGATATTCCTGAAAATAGATTGCAACTCCAATAGGCAGGGCAAAGGTGATGGAAATAATTGCCAGAAGCAAAATATTTATTCTAAAAAAATTGAACAAGTTCATGTCTGGCTACTCTTCCGAGCCTCCAAAAAACTCAATGACCTGGCCTGTCTCTTCCATGTTAGAGATGAGCACAAGCTTGTCCCCACCGTTTAAGACGGTGTTACCTGCTGGGATAGAGTACTCTTCTTGGTCTTTACCTTGTATGAGGAGAACGAGGAAGGAGCCTGGTTCAGCGATGTCTTTTAGAGCCTTGCCGTTGAGATGAGAATCTTCTGGCATAACATATTCAATGATTTCCAAATCACCATCAGAAACAGTATGGACTCCAGTGATACTTTTTCCTCGCAGGTGACCAATAATAGCATCCACAACGGTATTCTTGATAGGAATAGCTACGTCAATTCCAATGTGACGAGCAATGTCTGCAAAGCTACTGCTGGGAACAAGACAGATGGTTTTGCCTACACCTAAGGATTTGAGATAGGCAGAAATCACCATGTTTTTTTCGTGATTGTGGGTAGCACAAATCATCAAGTCATAGGATGCAAGATTTTCTTCTTGAATAAAATCTTCATCGATGATATCTGTTTTGAACACGTTGGTGGAAGGATATCGTTCTGAAGCTGCTTTTATTCGTTGGGCATCTTTGTCTATGATAATGAACTTTTGCTTTGACTTTTGGAATGAGTTAAAGAACTTGAGAGCCATTGTAGATTTTCGTGGTGTTCCCATGGCATCTGCAATCAATGTTCCAATGTGGCCTGCACCCAGCAGTGCAATTTTATTTAACTCAATTACCTGAGAACCACATAATTCCAAAAATTGATTGATATGCTGTTTATGGGCGAGAATTCCAAGGTAATCCTCTGCTTGAATAATGGTGGAACCCATGGGCAAGGAGGCTTCAGTTTTGTTTTCTAAATACACTAACAAGAAGGGAACGTCGATAAAAGTTCGTAAATCTTGAACTTTTTGTCCATCAAGACGGCTTCCTTTTTCCACCTCCACCCGCATGATTTCGTATTCGGAGTTTTCAAAGGACAAAACGTCTGTAACGGCTCCATGTTCAACTGCTCGGACAATTGCCATGGCTGCTTCTTTGTCTGGGTACACCATGTAGTCAATGCCGTACAGAGGACGCACTTCTTTTTCAGCTTTGAGTGCTTTGTACTTTTCTGTTTTTTTCGCCTTCACGTGGTACTCATAGTTGCGTACTCGTGCAATCTTCTTTACTTCTGGATAAAGTGCTTCCACAAGGGAGCAGGTAATGATATTGATTTCATCGGACTTGGTGAGCATAATTAAGGCATCTGCCTTGCTTATGCCCGCCTCCTCCAATGATTCCAAACTGTTGCCATCACCAGGGATAACCATGCAATCTAGTTTGTTTGATACGTGTCGAACAGTGTCTTCATCGTTATCGATGATAACAACATCGTGTTTTTCGGAAATAAGTTTTTTTGCAAGCTCGGTACCTGTAAGTCCGGCTCCTACAATAATAATCTTCATAATGAAGTTTTAATTACCCCTAGAAATTAAGCTTCTTGAGACAATTTTGATTTCTTCCCTGCTGTGGCATAGAGAACTCCCGTTACACCACCACAAATAACACCAGCTGTAATGGCTTCTGCTGCAGCATTAGGTAGTAAAATCAAGATGAATGCACCCAGTCCTGCACCTTCCATTAAGGCTGTTACTTGAGAGCCTGCAAAGCCGTATAGAGCCAAGGCTACAAAAATCGTGTGACACAAGGTTGCCAATACTGAGGAAAGTGTTGCAGCCAAAGTTTTGGGGAGTTTTGCCTTTACCAATCCGATGAAGATAAATCCTGCAACTACACCAAGGAGGATGCGAGGTAATACAGAAATCAAGGGATTAACAAAGAGTATATCTAAGCCTCCAGCACTTTGTGATGCTTGGTAGAGGCTTGTGAGTCCAAAAATAAGTCCGATACAAGCACCTGCAAGGGGGCCAGCAATTAATGCTCCCAAAATGGTAGGAATATGCAACAATGTAATGGCCAGTCCCCAGGGAAGACGAATGTATCCAATAATGGGTAAAAGTCCAAACAATACGGTAAGAGCTCCTAATGCTCCAATGATGGCTAGCTTTTTGTTTAAGTTATGGTTTGTATTAATAGTACTCATAGTGTTTTACTATAGTTAATGGCAAGAGATAAAGTCAAGGGGGCAGTATTGAACATGAGCCTAAAAAATGGGTATACTCTCACCATGAGTAACGAAAAAACTACTTGTCCCTGCTGTTCTGGCCGGGAGTATTCAGCTTGTTGTGAACCTATTATTAAGGGAACTAAACTTGCCGCTACTGCGGAAGAATTGATGCGGGCTCGATATTCTGCCTACGAAAAGCATGAAATCGACTTTATTATTGACACTTGTGAAGCTGTTGGTGATAAGACAGACATTGACCGAGATGCTACAAAGGCTTGGAGCGAAGAGTCTACATGGTATGGTCTCAAGATTATCCGCACCGAAAAAGGTGGAGCAGAGGATACTGAAGGTCTCGTGGAATTCCAGGCAACCTACAGTCGTAAGGGGCTGAGGGATGTACATCATGAAACAGGCTATTTCAAGAAGATTGAAGGAAAGTGGATGTATTCCACCGGTAGCTTGAAGACTACAACCGTTGTTCGTGAGGGACGAAAGGTTGGTCGCAATGAGCCCTGTCCCTGTGGTTCTGGAAAGAAATACAAGGCCTGCTGTGGCAGATAAATATATTTCTGGCTTTCATGTCATTGAAGAGCGTTTGCGAAGCTTCCGTTCAGTTGAAACAACCGATGAATGGGAGCTTCTGTATGCAAATCCCGGACCTCGTGTAAAAAAGATTTTGGCTCAGGCCAAGGAAGTTGGAGTTACTGCTACTCAGGTGGAAAAGAAGGTGCTGGACTCCTTGGTTTCATCTTTACCTGAAACAGCCCAGGATCACCGAGGTCTTTTGCTGCGTCTAGCAGGTGAATCTACCGAGCCACAGAACTTGGTGGATTTTTCCCAGTGGATTAAAACTCCACGGGAGCAGGCCCTTGTTCTGGTGCTGGATTCCATTACCGATCCCCACAATGTAGGTGCAATCCTTCGTAGCTGTGATCAGTTTGGGGTGGATTTGGTGGTAATGCCTGAACGCAGAAGCCTGAAAGATCCCTTGGAAAACGAGGTTGTTGCCAGAGCCAGTGCTGGAGCTAGTGCCTGGGTTCCTGTTGCCACTGTTGCTAATCTCGTTCGGGTGACGGAGCAACTTAAAGAGGCTGGCTTTTGGGTATATGGTGCCGATGCTGGAGGGAGCTCTGCTACTACATTGCAGTTCCCTGAAAAAACAGCTCTCATTATGGGGAGTGAAGGAAAGGGCATTGGACGCCTTTTGGAAGAGCAGTGTGATTCCATTGTTTCCATTCCAACCTGTGGCCGCTTGGACAGTTTGAATGTGTCTGTGGCTGCTGGTGTGTTGTTGTACGAGGTTCGGCGACAGCGTCCCAAATCCTAGTGATACAGACGGGACTGAGGAGTATTTCATGTCAAAGACAGATACAGAGGTGGGAGTCTCTGAACAGCAGGTTAAAGAAATTAAGGAAGATGCCAAGAATCGGATTAAGGCGGTAAAGGCTTCTGCTAAAGAAGAGGTTCATCGTATTAGGATGGAGTGCTATACCGCCTTAAAGCCTGCTAAGGCTGCAAAAAAAGTGGAAAAGGCCCAGCAACGGGCTGAACGAAAGGCGTATGAGGCCACCATTCCCAAGCGGTATTCCATTGGGGAAGAGATTTTCAATTCTATAACCCATGGAATAGGTGCGGGGCTGGCAGTAGCAGCCACTGTATTGTTGGTGGTTCGGGCGGTGGTATTGGCTCCATCTGGTGAAAAGGGCTTTTATGTTACTAGTTTTGCCATCTTTGGGGCATCCTTGGTAATCCTGTATCTCATGTCCACCTTGTACCATGCCCTGACTCCTTATGGTGCAAAAAAGGTTTTCGCTATCTTTGATCATTCTTCCATTTATTTATTGATTGCAGGAACGTACACCCCTTTCTGTCTTACCACTCTCCGTGGTGTGGTGGGCTGGACTTTGTTCGGTGTAATTTGGGGATTGGCTGTGGCTGGCATGACCTTCTATGCTATTTTTGGAAGCCGAATGCGGGTGCTTTCTGTCATTACCTACATCTTGATGGGGTGGTTGGTGGTTTTTGCCATTAAACCCATGGTGCAAAACTTAAATTCTCTGAGCCTACAACTTGTTGTGGCTGGTGGTATTGCCTACACGGTAGGCTGTATTTTCTACGCATTGAAAAAAATCAAGTGGATGCATTGTATCTGGCATATTTTCACAATCTTTGGAAGTGTTTTTCATTTTTTTGCCGTATATTTTTCTCTTTCAGCCTCCTAATCAACTGAAAAAAGCTGGTGAAATATCCAGCTTTATTAATTTTTTAGGACAAATATTTTACCCATTAAAAACGATAACATTTTATTTGCTAATTTGTAATTTTACCAGTTATAATAAAATAAGCCCTGAGTTGGAGGTATTGGTGATAAACAGATTATCACATGAAAGTGTGTCTAGAAAAACACAGTATTTATTGTTGGCTGGGATGCCTGTTTTTTTTATTGTCGCAGGTTGTTTTCTGCAGCCACTGGAGACCATTATTCCTGGTATCTGGACTTTGATGATAGAACCAGACTTCTTAATCACCGATTATTTTGTTGTAGGTGGTATTGGTTCAGCTTTTATCAATGCAGGCTTACTTACTTTAATGTGTGTTGGACTAGCCTATGCTTTTGGTTTGGAGGTAGAAGGCCATACTGTTACCTCGGCCTATTTGATGTTTGGTTTTGCTCTTTTTGGTAAAAATCTCATGAATGTGTGGGCCATTCTTTTGGGAACCTTTTTATATTCTTGGACCCATAAAATTCCTCTATCCAAGTATTTGTATGTGGGATTTTATGGAACAGCTCTCTCTCCCATTATAACCCAAATGATTCATTTACCTGGGCTGTCTCCAATTGTGAAGCTTTTTTTAGGAATACTGGTGGGTATTACTATGGGGTTTGTTCTTCCTCCCTTATCTGTTCATGTGCAATCTGCCCATAAAGGTTATTCTTTGTACAATGTAGGATTTGCTTGTGGCATTATTGCTACAGTTGTGGTTTCAGTCTTGCGTTCTTTTGGTGTTGCAATCGGCTATAGATCCTTTTGGTATACAGGCGGAAACACGGTTCTCGCTATTGTTCTGTATACATTTTTTATCGGGATGATGTTGATTTGCGTTCTTGTGGAAAAATCTAGAACGTTCAAATGTTTCATTGATATTCTCAAAACGTCAGGACTCGGTGGAACTGATTATATAAAAGACAAAAGTTTTTTTGTTGCAGGCTTTAACATGGGGTTGAATGGCATCGTTGGAACTACCTTTGTTCTTTTGGTGGGAGGCCAGCTCAATGGCCCCACCATTGGTGGAATTATGACCATTGTGGGCTTTGGTACAACAGGAAAGCATTTGAGAAATATTTTACCCGTAATGATTGGTGTTTTGCTGGGATGTTTCCTTTCTTCTCGATCAATTACAGATCCTGTCCCGATGCTTGCCTTATTGTTTTGTACTACCTTAGCGCCTATCGCTGGAAAATTCGGCATCATTGCCGGTATTATTGCTGGTGTTTTGCATTATGCAGTGGTGATGAATGTTGGTAGTGTGTATGCTGGAATGAACTTGTACAATAATGGCTTTGCAGGAGGTCTTGTAGCTATCTTGTTGGTGCCCTTGTTACAATCGTTTCACCATCGATTTACTAATGATGAACAGTAGGTCTCATTATTCCTGACTTGTCTTGCGGAAAGGCTGTTTTTCGGGTATGCTTGATTCATGGCTTATGAAGTAACGGCAACCCGTCGTCGTCCCCAGGATTTTGATAGTCTTGCGGGGCAGGAATTTGTAGCATCCACCCTCAAGAACGCAATTCAGTCTGGAAAAATTGCCCACGCATATTTGTTCTCTGGCCCACGTGGTTGTGGAAAAACTTCTTCTGCACGTATTTTGGCCAAGGCTTTGAATTGTCAGCAGGGGCCTATAGCCCAGCCCTGTGGTCAATGTTCTGCTTGCCAAGAAATTACTCGTGGTGCCAGTCTGGACGTGATTGAAATTGACGGTGCTTCAAATACCAGCGTTAACGACATTCGACAGATTAAAGATGAGGTGCTTTTCCCGCCAAACTCTTGCCGTTACAAGATTTATATCATTGACGAAGTTCACATGCTTTCTACCAGTGCCTTCAATGCATTGCTGAAAACCATTGAGGAGCCACCTCCATACGTTATCTTTATTTTTGCAACTACAGAATTGCATAAAGTTCCCGCTACCATCAAAAGTCGTTGTCAGCAATTTCATTTCCGACTTGTGGCTGTGGAGCAACTCAAGGAGCTGTTGGCTCAAGCTGCGGCAGAAATTGGTTTACAGGCAGAAGATGAGGCACTTTATTGGATTGCCCGAGAGGCCACTGGTAGTGTGCGTGATGCTTACACCCTTTTTGATCAGGTAGCTTCTTTTTCTGCTGGCTACATCACCTTTGAAAAAATTCGTGAAACTTTGGGTCTGGTGGGTTTGGACACCATGAATCAGCTGTTTGAAACATGTGTTGTGGCAAATACTGCCTCTGCTTTGGAACAACTGGATAGCCTTTTGCAAAGCGGTGTTTCCATTGAACAATTTATTACTGATTGTAGCAACTATATCAGGAGTCTCTTGCTGATTAAGTCTGGTATTACACGGGAATCGCTTCTAGGACAATCTCCAGAAAGATATTCTCAACAGGTCTTGGCTCAGTGGAGCGTGGCTCAGTTGGAGCGAGCCCTGTCTTTGTTTTTAGGGCTATATCGTGACATTCGTTATTCCACCAGTCCTCGGTACGAGGTAGATTTAGCAATCTCTCGCTTATGTGGTATTTCGTCTTTTATCTCACCACAAGAAGTTTTCCAAGCTATGGAGCAGGTGAAGCAGCTATTGGGTGGAGCTACATTTCCGTCCAAGCCACAAGCAGCTTCACCTGTACCGCAAAGTCAAGGGATTCCACAGGGGCGTCCAAACCCTTTTGCTAATGGCGGCGCTGTACCGCCTGAACACCGGCACCTTCCCAGTGATTTTGGTGGTACTATGGTTTCTCGGCCTAAACCGGTTATCCCTCCAGTTGTACCTCAATCAGTTGCTGTAGCGGGAGAAAAGCCTGTTGCTACCCCTGTAAAACCTGCGGAAAACTCTAGTCCTGCTGCTGCATCTCAGGTTCCATCCTCAGTTCCTGCAGAATCTACGATTGTACTCAAAAGTCCACCTAGAGGAAAAGTTCCTGGTGCCACTTTTGTTCCTCGAGATAAATTAAAAGATAAGTTGGTAGAGGAATTGTCTCTTGGTCATGCCTCCACCGCATCTGCTTTGTTGGGTTCTCAGTCATGGCAGTTTGTAGAACATCAAGTTATTATTTCTGTTGGAAGTTCTTTTGCCTTAAATCAGTTGCAAAAGGATAAAGCTTTGGTAACTGATTTGTTGCAAAAATTTTCTGGGGAACCAATTGAGGCTGAGTTTCAAATTAAACAGGTTGTGCGAGAAATTCAACCAGAAGAAGTGAAATCAAATCAAGTTGATATAATTTGCAAGGTGTTCAAGGGCACCATTGTAGGAGGTAAATAGTATGAATCCCTTTGATATACTGAAAAATGCTCAGAGTTTTAAGGATCAATTCCAGAAGGTTCAGGATGGATTAAAGGATCTTCAGGCAACTGGTTCTGCTGGTGGTAATATTGTAAAAGTAACAATTAACGGCCAGTTTCAAGTGCAACGGGTGGAATTGGACCCCATTGCTGTGGATCCTCGTGATGTTCCCATGTTACAGGATTTGATTGTGGCTGCCAGCCGAGATGCTCATGCACGGATGCTGGAGCTGACACGGGACCATTTGGGCCCCATGTTGGGTGGCCTGAATATTCCTGGAATGGGAATGTAGGTATGAATGCACTGGAAGAACTTGCAGAATCTTTCTCACGGTTGCCTGGTATTGGAAAAAAAAGTGCCACTCGTATAGCCACCCATCTTCTCAAGGCTGATTCCATTTTTTTGCAGCGTTTTGCCCACCAGCTTACCACCTTGCAGGAACGAATCAAGCCTTGTAGCATTTGCGGTGCATACACAGAGGTAGAGCCTTGCGAAATCTGTTCTAATCCAGCACGAGAACGCAATGTAATTTGTGTTGTTGAACAACCACAAGATGTGCAAACTATCGAAGCGTCTCGTGAATACCATGGCTTGTTCCATGTGTTGGGTGGGGTGATTTCTCCCTTAGATGGTATCGGTCCTGAGAATCTGTCCTTTGGTAAATTGCTAGAACGGATTCATTCTGGCTCTATAACAGAAGTCATTATTGCCACAAATCCCACGGTAGAAGGGGATACTACGGCACTCTATCTCCAGCGGCTTTTAGAAGATTGTTCTATTACACTTACTCGTTTAGCTTCTGGGCTCCCTGTTGGTGGAGATTTAGAGTATGCTGATCGCTTAACTTTAGCTCGTAGTTTCCGTGGAAGAACAAGCCTGTAAAATTAGTACTGTAAAAGTTTCTTAAAGTATTTTTCGTACAAAGCTATAAAATAAATCAATGTTAATGAATAAAAAAAGCTATCCAGTTTTAAGCTGGATAGCTTTTGTAGAATATCTAAAAGATCTTAGCGGAGTAAGGTCAATACATTCTGTGTTGACTGATTTGCCTGGGCCAAAATAGCCATACCAGACTGTTGCAGAACCTGGTTCTTTGTAAAATCAACCATTTCCTTAGCCATATCAGTGTCGCGAATTCTGGATTCAGCAGACTGCAAGTTTTCTGCAGCAACATCGATTCCGCGAATAGCATGCTCCAAGCGGTTATAGTAACCACCCAAGTCAGAGCGCTGCTTGTTGAGTCTCTTCAAAGCCTCATCAAGAGTTCCGATAGCACGGTTGGCTTCATCAGGAGATTCAAGGCTCATGATAGTTTCATCACCCATGTTTCTCAAGTTCAAAGCTGTAGCAGTCATTGTTCCAATGTATACCTGCATTCTCTGGTCCATGTTAGCACCAATGTGGAACCACATAGAAGCTGTAACAGCATTTGTTCCTTCGTCACGAGCAAAACGACCAGTCAACATGTTCAATCCATTGAACTGTGCCTGGCTTGCAATGCGGTCAACTTCAGCAATCAGCTGAGAAACTTCAACTTGAATCTGCATTCTGTCTTCTTCTGTGTAAATACCATTGGAAGACTGTACTGCCAATTCACGGATGCGCTGGATAATATCAGTTGTTTCCTGCAAGTAACCTTCTGTGGTCTGGATGAAAGAAAGACCATTCTGAGCGTTTTCAGAAGCCTTGTTCAAACCACGAATCTGGCTGCGCATTTTTTCTGAAACAGCAAGGCCAGAAGCATCATCGCCAGCCCTGTTGATCTTCAGTCCAGAAGACAACTTCTCCATGTTCTTCTGGGCTGCCACATTGGTAAGATTTGTTGAGCGCTGAGAATACATAGCACTCATGTTGTGATTAATTACCATCGTGTATCTCCTTTTTTTAGCCGGCATTGCTACTGTTGCACACAAGATTCCAAAATCCTGATTGCGGATAGAATATGTTATGGGCTACTATATGCCTTTGGCATTTCCCCACAACCAGCAATCGGAACAATCCAGCTGTTTTTTTTCAGCCTACGCTGATAGTAAATTTTCGGAAGGTGAAAATAAATTCTTTAGACTTTTTTGTGACATTCTGTACATCCAATGATATGAACATGTCGTCTACCTGTTTTTTGCATGGTCATGCGGGCAACGAGGGAACCTGTCATGGGGACAGTGCGTCCACAAACTGGGCAACTGCGCCGTTTTTTCTTTTCTCCGTCCTTGCTGTAACAAAAAGGGCATCCCTGTATTGTGCAATGTTGCTCGTCTTCTACCTGGGTGGATAGGGGGCGATATACCTTTGAAAATAAATTTATTCCTGGAGTTAATGCGGAATCACACAAAGGACAGTATGTCTTGCTGGGTGGGACATCTTTTTTTTGTTGAGGAGTCTGGGCTTTTGGATTGTGATTCTTTTTCTTGTAGTAGGTTTTAGCCATTTCTATGTATTTGCTAAAAATAAAGAGAATTAAACCAATAAGGGCTCCAATTGCAATGATGATGAATAAGTCGTTTCCCATAGGCTACTTTAATAACCTTTTGATAATGCTGAAGGCACGATCCTTGTAGGGTGGGTATCTCAAACCTGTGTCAAATTTCCCAAGCCGAGAAAGAATTGATTTTTGGTGGCTAAAGGTGTCAAATCCTGCTTTTCCGTGATATTTACCCATTCCACTATGGCCTGTTCCTCCAAAGGGAAGGTGTGGTGTGATTGCATGCAATATTGTGTCGTTTATACAGCCTCCTCCATATCGAAGGTGTTGAATAATAAATTTTTGAGTGGCTTTATCCTGACTAAAAAGATATAGGGCCAGTGGTTCAGGTTTTTCTTGAATAAATGATATAGCCTCTTCTAATTGATTGTAGGGGATAATTGGTAAAATCGGGCCAAAAATCTCATCCTGCATGACTGGTGACTCTCTTTCCGGGGAGTCTAGCAATATTGGCTTGATTTTCAATGCTTCTTTATTGTAGCTCTGTCCTGTAGGATTGTTGGTGATTACAACTCCGTTTGTCGGATTGTTTCCGTTTGCAAGATTTAAGAGTCGGAAAAAATGGCGTTCATTTACAATGGAGGCAAGGGGGCTATCTGGAGCCACTGGATTATTGCCGTAAAATTGCTCCATGTAAAAACAGAGTTTTTCTATCAATTCCTGTCGTTTATCTGCTTGTACCAAAACATAATCTGGAGCAAGACAATTTTGCCCGCTGTTAATGAGTTTCCCCCAGATAATTCGTTTTGCAGCTGAGTCGATTTCGGCTGTGCTATCCACAATGCAGGGATTTTTTCCTCCCAACTCCAAACATACAGGAGTTAGGTTTCTTGCTGCTGCCTCTGCAATTTTTCTTCCTGCAGTGGCACCCCCTGTGTAAAAGATAAAGTCATATTTTTGCGCCATCAAGGAGTGGTGCAGTTCATTGCCACCTGTTACTACTGTCACTTGTTCTTGTGGAAAAGCTTCTTTGATTATGGTAGTGAGTAATTGTTCTGATGCTTGTGCGTGATGAGATGGCTTGAGAATGACGCAATTTCCTGCACTGATTGCACTTGCCACTGCTATGAGCGGTATCTGAAAGGGAAAATTCCAAGGAGTGATTACGAGGACACAGCCATAGGGTTGGGAATAAATTTTATTTATTCCAGGAAATGTTGCAAATGAGGGAAGTTGAATTTTGGGTTTTGACCACCAAGAAATCCTCCTCATGAGATAGTCTATTTCTTTTATGATCAGTGTAAATTCTGTTATATATGCTTCTTCAGGGGATTTTCGTAAATCCTTTGCCAAGGCTGCTTGTATCTCGTTTTGATATTTTAGAAGAGTGTTTTTAAGACAAGATAATTGCTGTTTACGAAATTGAAAATCTTCTGTCTTGCCAGTTAAAAAAAAAGCCCTCTGTGTGGCTATCAATTCAGAAAGTTCAGCTGAAGTCATACCAAAAGTATACCCAGAAACAGTAAAATACACAATGCGGAAATTAAGAGGTATGGTAGAGTTTCCGATTCGAGCAGTTTAAAAAAAAAGAGCCACCTTTTCAGATGGCTCCCACTAGAAGGTTTAATGTGCTTTATGAATTAGAACTTGAGGGCGTAACCCACAGAGATGTTGAAGTTGCGGCGGATACCCAGTTCCACAGGATCCATGCCGTCTACTCCTGGGTCGATGGAGAACTTGGTGAAATCGTTCACGTACCGCAGGTCGGCAACAAGGGAACCGGGGCCAAGCGGCAGTCCCACCTCAACGCCGGCGACAATTCCGGGAATGAACTTGGAAGCAATGTCAACATCCTCCGTGAAGTCACCTTCCTCCACAACCTGTCCGTCCATCTTTGCAGTGTACTCCATCTTGGACTTCATTTTTCCCAAGGGGATAGAGAAGTTCACACCAACTAGAGGTGTGATTACCACGGGGCCGGCAGAAATGTCGTAGGTTACAATCAGGGGGATGTCCATGGAAAGGTAACTGGCGGAGCCTGTGGCTTCCACACCAATTTTCATACTGGCTTTCTCAATAGAACTATCTGCTGAGACTTTGACTCCATTATTGGCAAAGATGCCCAGCTCCAGCTGCACGCCCAGGGGTGTGTGGAAGGGCATGTTGTAGCGTCCGTAGATGGCGCCGCCACCACCAACCATCACCTCGTTTTTTGTGTCGATGTCATATCCCATTGTGAACAATGTTTTACCATCGTCTGTAAGTGTTGATCCCAAGTTCATACCAAATGTACCCTTTGCACCCACGGTAATCTGAGCACAAACCATACTTACAGTGACTGCGGTCATCACGGCCAATGCAATCAATTTTTTCATTGTAAACTCCTTTTGTTGTTACTTAGAAGTAACAACTTTAAATAAGTATTACTTTAAAATGGTTATCTGTCAAGTAAAAATTACGTTTTTTTACGTATTATATTGACATGGGATTCAGAGAAAACTTGAAGGCTGAACTTGCATATCAGGATATACTTGTCAAGGAACTAGCAGAGTTATCTGGTGTAAACAAACGGACATTGGATAATTATCTGCGGGAAAAGTCTAATACACCACCCGCTGATGTGGCCGTGAAGATTGCCCATGCACTCAAAGTCTCTGTCGAATACCTTGTTACTGGTGTAGATTCAGTGGTACAAGATAAACCCAGTGAAACGGTAGAGTTGTTTTCTATCTATTCAAATCTGTCTGTTGTAAACAAGAGAAATTTATTGGCTATTGCCCGTATTCTTCATGGTAATGGTTCTAGTTGATTGCTTTTTTTATGGCTTGTTATTTAGACAAAAATTATTGAAATCAATGGAAAATCTTGTCATTTTGTTCATATCCCTCTTGCATATATTGCGTTTAAATAGTATAAATAGTAACCACCACTTTAGGTTGGTGAAAATGAAGATGCAATCTTCGGGTTCTTTTAAAATTAAGCAGACATTGGAGCGTCTGGCGAAACCGTAAAATTTTTTGTATAGACAAGAAATAGGATGTTCGCAACCCTTTGATTGTAGTTTGTTGTAGTAAAGACGAACGGTAAAGGGACTAATAGTATTTAATGGCTCCTGGCTTTAGTGTACCAAACCGTTCATCAAACACGGATTTGATGGTGATAGGTGGTCCGGCCGAAACAGTCCGAATGGATGGACTGTCACGCAGAGAA
>JAGBXW010000037.1 GCA_017629095.1 Treponema sp.
GGTGTTCTGGTCTGAAGACCTCGGCTCTCTGCTTGCCAAGGCTGACAAGGCTTGCGGTCGGTATTGGTTACTTGGTCGGTATGAGGATGGCAAGTTCCTCGGTTATGAAAGAATTTAAAAATTCTTTCAAAAACCTATTGACAAATCACTTCACCTATGCTATAATGTAATCAAGATAAAGGAAGGGAGAAATCCAAATGAAGAAACTTAACATCACCATCAACTTTGACATGGACGGCACGATTGCTGACCTCTACGGCGTTGAGAATTGGCTCGAAATGCTGATTGCCGAAGACACTACTCCTTATGCAGAAGCCGAACCTCTGCTCCGCCTCTGCTCCCTCGCAAGAGTGCTGAACCGCTTACAGAGAAACGGCTACAATCTCGCAGTTATCTCTTGGCTCTCCAAGAGTGGCACAGAGGAATACAACGAAGCCGTTACCGCAGTAAAGATGGCATGGCTCAAGAAGCACCTGCCGAGCGTGGCATGGGACAGAATTACAATCGTTCCTTACGGCACACCGAAGCAGAACTTCTGCGAAAATCCTCTCGACATTCTGTTTGACGATGAAGCAAGAAACCGTGACAACTGGACGGGCATTGCTTACGATGTGCAGAACATCATGGAAATCCTCAAAAATCTTTGAGGATTTCCAAAAAACCCCTTGACAAACGTCCCGAAATGTGCTATACTTAATTCAGAAAGTGAGGGAAACAAAATGGCTTTAATTGCAATGGTAGAAGCAACTGTTCAGTATGCGTGCCGACTGTCCGCAGAGGATGAACAGAAAGTGCGTGAATACGCAAAAGAGAATAACACAACCCTTGAAGAAGCAGTTGATGAATTGTATAGCGATTGTGCTATTAACCTTTACAGAGACTCTTGGGAAAGTGATTTCACTACTGACGCCATCTTGGATGTTGATGAAGAATAAAATTAGGGGTTGACAAATTCCCCATTCTATGTTATAATTAAGATACAATAAAGGAAAGGAATCGATAACTATGATGAATCTGATTAACGCAATCCCCGACCACATTGGTTGGATGCTCGCAGGTGGTGCTTGCTTACTCGCACTCGAAATGCTCGGTCTGCTTATTGGTACTGTGGTTGACATGGTGCAGGAGCGAATGATGAATGACGAAGAGGAAGAGTGCTAAAGGCTTTTGAGGGGCTGAGCCAATCAACCCCATCCCACTACCTCTCATTTTCTCCCTCTCTCTTTCTCTCTAGCGGAAATCCTCAACTCATTTTTGGGTTGAGGATTTTCGTCATTTTGCACAAAAGAAAAAAGTATTGACAAAGTTTTGGCGGCGCGCGGACGATTGTGGCGCGCCGAATTTTCCATTATACCACAACTCCAGCAATTTGTCAATAGGCAAATTGAACAAAAATCCAGTAGAGAAAAATCCCGAATTCGTGCACAATTACCTGTTGACATTTGTGTGCCGTTGTGCTATACTATAATTGTCAAGGGGAGGTCCCCACAAGGGACACCATGATGGGTGTAAGGTGACACCGAGTAAAAAAATCCTTCAAAAATTTTTGAAAAACCCCTTGACAAACCACTTTCCATCTGCTATAATAGATAATGTCAGGAGGGCGAGGCGATGGCACTCCCCCATTGAATAGAAAGGATTTGATACTAATGAATAAGATTGATTACCGCCGACATTATGTTCTCGTTTTGGACACCGAAACCGCCAATACTATGACCGATGAAAACGGCAGACTTGACACCTCTTGTGTGCTGATGTATGATTGCGGTTGGTCTGTTGTTGATACCAAAGGCAATGTTTACGAGGAACGCTCTTATGTTAATAGTGACATTTTTGTCCACGAGCGTGAATTGATGCAGTCGGCTTACTATGCAAAGAAAATCCCCCAGTATGTTGCAGACTTGCAGAGTGGGAAGCGCAAGATGGCAAACACTTACGAAATTCGTAAAGCGATGCTTGCCGACCTTGAAACCTATCGCATCAAAGAAGTGGTGGCACACAATGCATCCTTTGACTACAACGGATTGAATACTATTCAGCGATGGACTACCAAGAGCAAATACAGATACTGGTTTCCCTACGGCATTGAAGTGTGGGATACTATGAAAATGGCTCGTGATGTTATTCACAAGATGCCCACTTACCGCAAGTTCTGCGAAAAGCACGGCTTTTTGACTAAAAATGGCAGACTTTCTGCAACCGCTGAAAATCTGTATCGTTTCATCATTAAAGACCCCACTTTTAAGGAAAGTCACACGGGTTTGGAAGATGTGCAGATTGAAAGAGAAATTATGTTTTACTGTTTCCGTCAGCACAAGAAAATGCGTAAGGGTTTGTGGGAAAAGTAACCCACAAACCCCAAGCAAAAAAAATCAAAAACTTTGAAAAAAGTTCTTGACAAACCGCCCACCATCTGCTATAATAATAAATGTAAAGAGGACAACACCTCTTACAAATAAAAAAATCTAAAGGAGATTGATACTATGACTAACAAGAAGGTTACCAAGCGCGAGAAGTTCGAGATGCTGAAGGCTATGTCCGAGGTTCAGGCAAATCCTATGCTGATGGAGTTCATTGATCACGAACTGGAACTACTTGCCAAGAAGAACGCAAGCGAAAAGAAGCCCACTGCCCAGCAGGTGGCAAATGAAGGTCTGAAGGAAGTCATTCTGAATGTGCTGACCGAGAATGGCGGTCTGATGACCATCACCGACATTCAGAAGTCTGCCGAGGAACTGGCTGAACTGTCTAATCAGAAGGTCAGCGCCCTTGTCCGTCAGATGAAGGAAGATGGCAAGGTTACCAAGATTGAGGACAAGCGCAAGTCCTACTTCCAGGCGGTTTAACCGAAAATGTCAAGGGGGATGAAAATTCCCCCTTGACAAACTCTTAAAGATGTGCTATACTATAATCAGAAAGGACAGGTGATACAATGAGCAAGCAAATTGAAGCACTCCGCAAGTTAGGTTTGACCGATGCGGAAATCGAGCAAGTCCTGGCTGATGACAAGCGCATTGACAAGGGCGAAAAACTGTTTGAGTTGTCTGCCGAACAGGAAAAGGCAAGCAAGCAGGCACGGCAAGCCGACCGCAAGCCGACTGTCTACAAGTTGGACAACACCGCAGGCAAGCGGAGCAAAAAGGTAAATACTGACAAGCAAGCAATTATCAATGCTATTGACGAAGCCTTGTGCCGAATTGCTGACCAGCAGACCGAAATCACCAACGCAGAAAGGGAAATCATTTTCCACTTTAACGGCGTGAAGTATAAGGTCGTCCTATCCGCCCCCCGCAGTTGAGGGGCGGATTTTTTTTGTGCATTTTGACGAAAATGAAAATTTGTGCAATTTGCCTATTGACATTTCCAGATGAATGTGCTATAATTGGCCGGCCGCCAACGCACGCTGCGGCCGGAATTTCAATTATACCCTACTTCTAGCAATTTGTCAAGAGAAAAATCGAAAATTTTTTCAATAATTATTTTTCCCAAAAGTATTGACAAATTCCAGTAGTGTGGTATAATGTAATCAAGAGGTGAGGATAATGTTAAAAAAGTATTATACTGTTGAATGGACTGGCGAAAATCCTTGGACTTGCTATTCTGGCCAGAGACGTTTTGAAGCTGATGAAAAGGCAAAAATGGACATGTTTGTTTTTGAACTCGCTCACAAGGAAGGTATTTCCAAAATTTGGAAAACTACTTTTGAAGAAATGGATTTTAACTATTGACAAATTCCAATAGAGATGCTATAATGTAATCAAGAGGTGAGAAAAATGTTCATGTTCAATTATAATTACACTGGTGTTTCTATTGGCATCACCATTATTATGTTACTAACCCTTATTGTTGGTGTCATTGGTCTCATTTGGATTGCCATTGAATATTACCAAGCTTTTATTAAAAAACCTATTGACAAAGACGATTAAATGTGTTATACTTTAGATACAGTAAAGGAAGGGAGAAACCTAAAATGACTACTTTCACTATGATTATTATGATTCTGTTCGTTAGTGCTCTGGCTTTTCAGTTTGTTGCCGCAATCGAAAGGGATTGCCTCGGTCTGGCAATGGTATTCGGTTTTGAAGTTATCGCTTTTGCGTATCTCGCAAAGACTTTGATGTAAGGGGGTTATAACAATGGCAAAGAAAACTGAAATCTACACTTTTGAGGGTCGCACCTTTGAAGTTACAACTGTTCTTGAAGCAGGTTTTCACGGCGAGATGGCACACAGCTTTATTTACGAAGTTGTTCGTCCCAACTGGAAATTTTTCCGCACTCGCATGATGGATGATAAAACTTTTTGGGTATCTGATTATGAAACTATCCAAGAGGGTGCAAAGACGATGCTCGCTTTAGTGCTGAGCCGGGAAGAAGAGCTCGCCACGGTCCGTCAGAAATGGGCGGATTTTGAAAAATAATAAAACTTTCTATTGACAAATAATTATAATTATGTTATAATTATTATAGAAAGTAAGAAAGGAATTGATACTATGGATTATAAGTTTTTAGCGGTGTTTTTCACCCTCTCTATCATCAATGTGGTGTTTGCCACTATTAAGTCTTTGGTGACTATTAACGGCGGTAAAGCCGTAGCAAGTTTTATCTCCGGTGGCTACTTCGCATTTTATAATGTAATGATGATTTACACTGTCGCCGATTTCCCTATGTGGCAGAAGTGTGCAATTACTTTCATTTGTAATGTTGTTGGCGTGTGGCTCGTTAAGTGGGGTGAGGAAAAGGCACGAAAGGACAAGTTGTGGAAAGTCGAAGCAACTGTAAAGCCTTGCGAGTTTGAAGCAATCAAGACCTATTGCGAGGTTGCCGACCTGCCTTTCTCTTACATCGACATTAACAAATACATTCTGTTTAATTTCTACTGTGCAACGCAGAAAGAAAGTGCTATCGTAAAAGACTTGCTCGACAAGCACAACGCAAAGTATTTTGTTTCCGAAAGCAAGACCCTGTAAAGGGTCTTTGCTTTTTGTGCAATTTGCCTATTGACAAAATTCCAAAAGTATGATACAATTGCGCGGCCCGAGCACGTGCGTGCGAGGCCGAAATTCTATTATACCACAGAGCCAGCATTTTTGTCAATAGTTTTTTTAACCAAATTTTACGCTTAAAAATTCCTGTAATTTGTGTATTTTACCTATTGCAATTCCTACCCCTATGTGTTATACTATAATTGTCCCAAGGGAGGGCAACCTCTCAAGGCTCGAAAAAAACTTTGAAAAAGTTAAAAAAAGGGCTTGACAAACCCAACCGCCCATGGTATAATAAAAATGTACCAAGGGAGAGGAAATGAAAAGGCTCTCAAAAAAACTTTGAAAAAGTTGAAAAAAAGTCTTGACAAACCGCCAACCCTATGGTATAATAAAAGTACAAAAAGGGTAGCGACCTACCGCCAAAGAAAGGAATTGATACTATGACTAACAAGAAGATTACCAAGCGTGACCGTTTCAATGCTCTGCTCAACATGGCTGAAGTCAAGGCAAACCCTGACATGGTTGCTTTCATCGAGCATGAGTTGGAGTTGCTCGCCAAGAAGAACTCTTCCGAGAAGAAACCTACTGCGGCACAGGTAGCCAATGAGGCTCTCAAGACTGCCATTGTCGAGGGCATGGAAGAGAACCGCCTCTACACTATCACCGACATTCAGAAGAATGTTGCCGAGTGTGCCGAGCTGTCCAATCAGAAAGTGTCCGCACTCGTTCGTCAGCTCAAGGAAGAGGGTCTTGTGGTTAAGACCGAGGACAAGCGTAAGTCCTATTTCTCCAAGGCGTAAGCCGACCGAGAGAGGGAGAAAAAATCTCCCTCTCTCCCCAAATTGGGGGTTGACAAATCTCCAAAAGTGTGCTATAATTAAGATACAATAAAGGAAAGGAGAAAGTCAATGCCCAAGCCAACTAAAAAGCAAATCGAAGCCATGCAGAAATGTGGTTTCTCTCCCGAAGAAATCGAGGACATTATCAAGAGCGATGAAGCCATTGACAAAGGCGAACGAGTGTATTTTGACCTCGACCCTGAAAAGGAAAAGGAAGCCAAGAAATTCGCAAAGGCTGGAACTCGCAAAGCCCCCACAGTTTACAAACTCGACAACACCGAGGGCAAACGAAGTCGCAAGGAAAACCCCACAAAAGCGGGAATTATCGCAGAAATTGCCAAGTTTTTGGCAGAAAATAGCGAAAATGCTTGTGAAAATGTGGAAATCACCAACAAAGAACGGCAAATTGCTTTCAAAATTGGTGAAAACTGTTACGAATTCACCCTTGTACAGAAGCGAAAGCCGAAAAACTGATCGAAAACCGCCCCAAGTGGGCGGTTTTTTCTTGAAAAAAATAAAAAAACTTTCAAAAAATCTATTGACAGACCGCAAACTCTGTGCTATAATAGGCTTACAGTTAAGGAAGCGATGGCAAACCTTAATTGAACTTTGAAAGGAATTGATAGTATGAATGCTTATAACCGCTATGATGATTGCCAGACCAAGTATCGCCAGATTGTGTATCTGTCTGAAAAGAGGGGTGAAAGTTATGAGTTTATTGCACAACTGACCAATTATGCAGTTTCAACCATTCGTAATTATGTGCGTAAATTCGCTCATCTACTCGAAGAAGCCTGCGAAATGTTTAAGTATTCACGCAAGAAAGCAGAGCAGAAAAATGGAGTTGTTCGACCCACTCACCCCAACATCGAATTTATTTGCCCCGACATTACCGAAAAAGATAGTGATAAATTTTATCTAATTCGGGCATTTGGAGCAGATGGGAAGCGAATTTTCTCCAAAGTCGGCACAACTATTCGTGAAATGCTCACTCGTATGAAAGAACATCTAAAGGCGTATGAAAAGTTGGGTGTTGTTCGTATTGTGGTTGATAAAGTGTGGGATTGTGGAAACATTCCCTCCGAGGGTGTAGAAAGTTGGTTTCGTGCGTGGTACATTCGCAGATGGCCCGAAAAGTTTAACAAGAACGACCGTTTCTTTGATGTAGATTTTGACCTTAACGAAGCAGAAAATATTTTCAATCAGTATCTAAACCTTGCAGTATAATTATTCAATTCGGCTGGATTTTTATTCAGCCGAATTTTTGTGCAAAATTACCTATTGACAAATTTCAAATCATGTGCTATAATTGACGGCCCGGCGACGTACGTCTAGGGCCGAATTTTTATTATACCCCCTGCCAGCCAATTTGTCAATTGACAAACTGCACAAACATTGGCGTGTAAAAAAATCCCGATTTTGTGTATTTTGTCTATTGTAATCCAGTAGGGGATGTGGTATTATAATCATGTCAGGAGGGGACGGCCAAGAAATCCAAGGGCGGCCGACCTTGAGAAAGTAGAGGAAGTAAACTGGTTGAGTAAAGTGGTAAGCCGAGCGAACAGCCGAGTATGAAGCTGATACTTGCCCCAGTAACTCGCAGTAAATCTTGAAAAAAAGTTTCCGAAACCTCTTGACAAACCCCACAAAGTGTGGTATACTTAACTCAAGAGGTGAGGGAAAGGCAGTCCCACAAAGGGAAAGACCCACGAGAGTCAGTAAGACCTATTCCCGATGACCCGACCGCAAGGTGTTCCTGTTTGCGGTATACAAATGTGAACCAGACCACGCAGGCTGAAAAAATGTCGTGGATACGCAGGATACACAAGCCACCGACCTCCAAAAAAATTAAAAAAAGGTATTGACAAGCCGAAAGGTTTGTGGTACAATATAAATGTAAAGAGGAAGGACACCTCACAAACCAGAAAGGATTGATACTATGGCTAACACTAAGAAGATGACTAAGAAGGACTACTTCGCAATTCTCCGTGCTTCCTACCCTGCAACCGCAGACAACTACGATGAGGTTATCGCCTTCATCGACCACGAGGTTGACCTGCTCAACCGCAAGAACTCTGCGGATAAGAAGCCTACGGCTCAGCAGGTTGCCAACGAGGGCATTAAGACCGCTATTCTCGAGGGTATGACCCCTAATCGTCTGTACACTATCACGGAAATCCAGAAGGAAATCCCCGAGTGTGCGGAGATGTCCAACCAGAAGATTTCTGCTCTGGTTCGTCAGCTGAAAGAGGCTGGTCTGGTCAACAAGACCGAGGATAAGCGTAAGTCTTACTTCTCTCTGGTAGAGTAAGGCTCACACCCTCACCCCTCTGGGGTGGGGGGTTTTCCTTTTTGTGCAAAATGCACAATTGACTTTTGAGCCGGTCGCGCATGGTCCACGCGACCGGAATTTTAATTATACCACATCCCACGTAATTTTGTCAAGCAAATTCAGCAAAAAACTTTTTTGAATTATTTTCACGAAACCTATTGACAAAAACGGCAATCGGTGGTATACTAAGTATGTAATCAAGGGGCAGGAGCTCCAATAGAAAGGAATCTATACTATGAGAAACATTAAGCTGTTTGAACGTGAAATCAATCTGATTATTGATGAAGACCTCCGCATGGCGGTTAAATCCTACATGGAAGAAGCCGTGCCCGATTACTTCTGGACGGATGGTGCTTCCAGTAGTGGCAAGTATCATCCCCAGTTTGCACAGGGTATGGGTGGTCTTGTCCGTCACACCAAGGCGGTTGTGATGTTTGCCGAGGAACTTCTCCGCATGAGCAGTTACGCATACATGAAAGACGAATACAAGGACTATGTGATTGCCGCTTGCATTGTCCATGATACTGCCAAGTATGGTTGGGTGGAGTTTGATAAAAAGGAATACAAGAACCACGCCGCAAATGCCGCAAATGCTTTTGCTGATTGGTGTTCTCTGTTCTGCGGTTTTGAGCCTTCCGAATTTCTGCTGAACGCCATTCGCTCCCACATGGGGCAGTGGTCTACCGAGAAAGAGGACAGACCTTTCACCAACATTGACCGCTGTGTCCACATGGCAGACTACATGGCAAGCCGTTCTTTCATCGACATTCCGAGCATTTCCGTAGAGTATGAAGCCGTGGCAGAAAGTGACCTGCCTTTCTAAAAAATTTCACAAAAGGGGTTGACAAACAGCCCCTTTTGTGGTAATCTATTATCAGAAAGGGAAAGGTGATAAACATGAAAGAACAACTGATTAAACTGTGGGAGCGCAAAGAACGCTACATCGAGGACGCAATCGACATCGCCGACCGCAAGACCTATTTCTCGCAGGCTTTCGGTGCGTTGGAAATGGCACTGGTAATGCTTGCCAACTGGGAGATGGAAGATGAACTGATTTCCCTGTGGAATGACGAGTGGAAAGCAAGATTGGAGGAAAAAGTCTATGGCAAGATGTGCTGATTCTAATTGCGGTTACTACTGGCAGGATGTAGACGAGGATTATCCTCGTTGCCATTACGATGACCCATGGCCTGCCCCCTGCGAATACGATGATGAAGGTGATGACTATGAAGAAGAATAAGTGTTGGAATTGTGAGGAGTGCATCCACTCCATGCAGGAAACCATGGACGATGTGGCCTGCTGCAACTGTTGCGAGGATGGCAGTTTCTTTGAGGAATACACAGACGAATACACCCTTGCCGACCTTGGAAATAATTGGTGGTAAAAACCACCAATTATTTTTTTTATTTTTGTGCGGTTTTACCTATTGACAAACCGGCCTCAATGTGGTATAATAGTAGTGGGGCAACGGGCCGCCGACGGCAGGCAAGGCCCGATTTTCCGATCGCACACCCCCATATGCAAAATTTCTGAGACTTCTAGCGGTCTTCATATGCGCCAGATTTTTCCCGAAAACCCCCGGAGGGCCGATCGGTTCGCCATATGGGACAGAGAGCTCCCGGTTTTAATAGGCATATGGCCCTACAAAGGTATCTAAATCGCTCGAACATAAGCTCTTGTGAGTTTCGGTAAGGAAGTGGGCTTGACATTTAAAAAAATTTATGTTATAATATTAAAAAAAGACTTTTTTAAAGCGGCTTGACTTTTAATAAAAAATATGTTATAATGAGATAGAGAAGTGAGGGGCCGATCGGTACTACAACATATACTCAGAAAATGAGATCTCTCCCTTGCTCGAAAGGCATAGCGTAGCTCCTCTGTAGTTAGTCCAGAAGAGCAAAAATTACCCGGCCCCACTCTATGTTCACATTTGACTTTTCATAAAAAAAATGTTATAATATTTATATAAACTTAAGGAGGACATATATATGTTTGATGAAGCAACTATTCTCGCCAGACTGCAGAACGGCGAGGACGCACAGAAGATCGCTGACGAGATGGCAGCGGCACTTAACAAGGTAAATAAGATCTACTCTGACCAGAAGGCTAAGGAAGAGGCCGATCGGGCCGCTGCAAAGCGTGCTGAGAGCCAGAAGAAGGAAGACCTGCAGGAGATCATTGATCTCTTCATGGAGTGGCTTTCTACTTACTACGGCGTTGATACTCAGACTGAGGTGACTGCCGATCAGGTGCTTGAGCTTATCGACTCTATTTTCGAATATGTTGAGGCTATGAAGGGTCTGGAGCATATGCTTGTTAGAAAGACCCCTGTTAAGAAGATCGTAAAGCCTGCCGCAAATGCAGATGAGACTATTAATAGTTTCTTGAAGCAGATGGGCTGGTAAATAAGAAAAAACCCTAGGATTTTCATCCTAGGGTTTATTTTTTAGCGATGACGGTGACGGGGAAATGGTTCTGGGTGTCCAGGGCCGATCGGGCCACCACACCTCCCCCATTTTCTCAATTCCTTACCATCATCTTCTCTTAATTTACATCCAGTAGAGCAAAGAACTCGTCAACTATGGTAGAATATTTACTAAAATCGATATCCTGCTTCACAAGCTCCTCATAAGAAGCTGCTGTCATTCGACCCTCTTGTGCCGCTTTAACCTCTTCGACAAACTCTTCATTCCACTTACTATTCTCTGCCGTAAAGTCAGCCTTCTTCTGCTTATCAACCTTCACTTCAACATAATAAGGCTGTTCATCATATCTATCCTTAACATGCTGGCCATCATAGTGACCAACAATCTTATTCTTACGAACCATTACTCCATCAATAATAAAAATCTGCTTACCATTGTCATTACCTCTGTCATAACAGTCCTTCCACTCTACATTAGTGCAAGTATAACAAGGAACACCATTGTACTTACCAATATTTTTCATTTCATTTTTCCTTTCCAATTTTCATTTCGGATTTTCAAATGAATTTTTCATTTCATTTTTCTTATATAAATATTATATCATATTTAATTTGAATTTTCAAATGAATATTACAAAAGGCTCCCTCGCTATATCTCAAAGGGGCGAAGCCCCCATTAAATTTTCGTACGGGCGAAGCACGTACAAAATTTACCCATTTTACATTTACATTATCATTTACATTAACATTTACATTGTTTTTGTATTTTTTGTTTTTTTGGTATTTTGGTAAACATTTACTTTTGTTTGTAAATTTTTTGGTAAAAATGTTTGTACAGCAAATGTTTACCAAAAACCTTATGAAATTGTTTGTAAAAATGTTTGTACGATTTTCAAATGAAAATTAGAAGTCGTTGAAAGATTTCCGAGGGCCATCCTCACTTTTTACAAACGAATCGGCTTCCTACAAAATTACCAAATTCTCGTTTTTTGTACTTTTTGTTTTTTGGTAAAGATCTACTTTTGTTTGTACACTCTTTGGTAAAGATCCAGAATTTTGGTAAAATGTTTGTACGGGCGACTCATCGGGAATTCTCTACAAAGAATTTGTTTGTACGTTGGTAAAATTGTTTGTATTTTGGTAAGAATCCACATTTGTTTGTGCCGTTTCGGCGCCTCTATCCTGCATCAACTCTGGATATTGCGTGCGGATTATTCCCATACGATAACTGACAGTTTGCTGAGAAATATGCAGTCTTTCGGCAATCTCTTTCTGCTTCATACCATTCTTAAGCATTTCGGCAATCTCATCGAGCTTCATATCTTTTATCTTCTTGTTCTTTGATCCTTCTTTTCGAATCTCATATCTCTGAACATTATGGTCATTAATAACTTTTGCCGGAGCTAGTAGCATATCAATCATTGCATCATCAGAACTGAACTGACCAGTTAAAACCAATTCAATTGCCGAAATAGCTAATTCGCCGGCCATTTCCGGATCCATAGCATACATCTTTTTAATCTGATCAAATACACTACTCATAATTACGCCGCTACCTCTAACTTCTACGTCATTGAAATACTCAATCATTGTAGCGACCCCCTCCCAATAAAGCATCAAATGCTTTTAAGAACTCAGGAGTTTCTTCATACACCCAACAATTAAAGCGCGGGTTATTTGGATTCTTCATCTCAGTAAGATATACAAACCCTTGCGCTTGAAGTGCAATATGCATCTTCAATGAATAAATAATTTTTACATTTTGATTTGACATTTCGGTAAGCTCCTTTTAATTATTTTCAGTTTGGTTTGCGATAAACTCTTTAATCGCACGGCGAACAACTTGAGACACACTCAAATCATTCTCCTTAGCAAACTCTTGTAGAGCTTCCTTTTCTGTCTCTTCAATTCTAATTGAAATAGTTGCCAAGATAATTCACCTCTTTCAATAATACATGAAAATACAGATAAATACATTTACTTACTTTGTCCTACACAGACTGAATAAAAAATATTAAAAATGCAATTAAATACAACTCAATTGATTTTTAATAAAAAATATGTTATTATATATATGTAAAGTAAAGAAGGAAAGGTGATAAGTATGGGAAGAGTTCTCTCCGCTAAAGATAAAGCATTCCAGCAGGAAAGACAACGTCTGATGAAACAGGCCGAGTCTTACCGTCAACTCGTCATTACTCGAGATAGTCAACTCTA
>JAGBXW010000038.1 GCA_017629095.1 Treponema sp.
GAGAAGAACATGCAAGTGCTATAGAATGGTTAAATAAACATACTGGTGATGACCTTGCTTTTTTCTTAATAGAAATTCATGCATTTACAATAGGAGATTCAAAACCTGCTCCCCAATTTAGAATTATTCAGCAACCAAACGAATTTGCGAAAATGGTTAAAGAAATATCAAAAAACACGGACTTAAATGAATCTCAAACATATAGACTAGAATTTTGGAATATGTTTAACAATGTAATCGAAGAAAGAGGAAAACCCTTTAATAAACACAAACCATCTACAGATCATTGGTATACAGTTGCTATAGGTTCTTCTAAATGTCATATTAGCATTGACCTTGTGAATAAAGAAAATAGAATTCGTATTAGTCTTTGGATTCCAAATAACAAAGAGTTGTTTGATAAATTATCAATAGAAAAAGAGAATATTGAAGAAGAAGCAAACTTTCAATTTGAATGGGATAGATTAGATGGGAAAAAGGCTTCTCTAATTTATACCTATATCAAAGGGTTGGATTTTGAGAATCAAGGGAATTATAAAGATTTAATGAATCAAATAATCGATTATGTAATTCTTTTCAAAAAAGTTTTTAAGAAATATATATAAAAAAATTAATCTGGTGAGGGAGGATTCAATGGCAAAGATGAATGTAAAAGACACAGAAATTACAGTTGTACAAATTAATAATGAGGATTACTTGTGCCTTACTGATATGATAAAAGCAAAAGATGGTGATTTTTTTATAACGGATTGGCTTCGAAATCGTAATACACTTGAATATATTGGTATTTGGGAAAAAGTTTATAATCCTAATTTTAATTATGGCGAATTCGCCACAATTAAAAGTCAGTCTGGATTAAACAGTTTTAAAATCAGCGTAAAGGAATTTGTTGCAAGAACAAATGCAATTAGTTTACAAGCAAAAGCTGGTCGCTACGGTGGAACTTATGCTCACAAGGATATTGCTTTTGAATTTGCAATGTGGATAAGTCCAGAATTTAAAATTTATATTGTAAAAGAATTCCAACGCCTAAAAGAAGAAGAACAAAAACTCCTTGGTTGGTCAGCAAAAAGGGAACTTGCAAAAATCAACTATCGTATTCATACCGACGCAATCAAACAAAACTTGATTCCCCAAGAATTGACTCCAGCACAAAAATCATTCGTCTACGCAGACGAGGCTGACATGTTAAACGTGGCGATGTTTGGAAAAACTGCTAGAGAATGGCGAGAAGAAAATCCTAATTTAAAAGGAAACATCAGAGATTACGCAACAATAAATCAGTTGATTTGTCTCAGCAATATGGAAAACTTGAACGCTGTTTTTATTAACGAAGGACTTGCTCAATCAGAACGATTAGAAAAATTGAATAAAATAGCTATTCAGCAAATGAAAGTGTTAGAAAATGTGGATAACAAAAGATTACTAAAATTACCAGACAGCGAAAACCCTTAGACTTGAGCGAATCCGCGTGTTCCCAATCAGATTTTGCGTATTCGCAGCATAGCTTCTAGCGGCAAAATCCAAGCACATTTGGTTGTCTCCACTTTGACTTAAAAGTCGCCTAGTGGTCGAAAACTCTGGCGGCTTTATTTTTTACTCTTTATCTTTACCCTTAAGGTAGGAAAGAGCTACGAAAACAGTGTTAATCACGGTGGCAACACAGGTCACCAATTCCATGACAAAATCAACTGTCATACGCAAGTCTCCTTCAATCTCATTGCTTTTTCATTGCTTTTGTATTACATTACAAATATGGAGGTTGATATGAAAACAGCAGTAGTACAGACAAGGGTTGATGCTGCCTTAAAACGAGATGCAGATGCTTTCTTTGAGTCTATTGGAATGGATACCACTACAGCTATACGCATTTTCCTTAAGCAGACACTGATTCAACACAAAATTCCCTTTGAAATTCTTCAAGATGATTCTTTTTATTCTGAAAAGAATATGAAAGCTTTGGAACATTCAAAGGCACAAATGGAGAATGGGCAGCATTCGATACATGAACTTGTAGAGGTGTAAAAAATGCACAAGGACTTTTCAGATGATGCCTGGGCAGATTATACCTATTGGATAACACAGGACAAAAAGACTCTGAAAAAGATAAACCAACTTCTTTCAGATATTGAACGTAATGGATACGAGGGATTAGGTCATCCAGAACCTCTGAAGGGGAACTTTAGTGGTTACTGGTCAAGAACTATAGACGAAAAAAACAGATTGATTTACAAGATTGAAGACGGATTAATTAAAATCATTCAATGTAGAAACCACTATAATGACAAATAAAGAACCTTTGTTGCCTCCTCATTTTTTTCGTACATTGATTACCATTGCTCTGCCCATTATCCTGCAAAACCTGATGCAGTCCTTGGTGAATATGCTGGACACCATCATGGTAGGGCAGCTGGGCTCCGTGGCTATTGCCGCTGTGGGACTGGGAAATCAAATCTTTTTCCTACTGAACATGGTGCTTTTTGGTATTTCCTCGGGGGCTGCAATTTTTGTGGCTCAATATTGGGGCAAAAAGGATATTGCTGGAATTCGGCGAACTTTGGGCTTAGCCTTAACCTTGGCTACGGTGGTGGCGGCCCTTTTTACCGTGGCTGCTATTTTTGCACCTTATTTTTTGATTGGGCTTTATTCAAAGGATACTGCCGTGGTGGAATCTGGTGGACGGTATCTTCGGATTGTAGCCTTAAGCTATCCTGTTACTGCCATTAGTTTTGTCTTTGCTCAGGGCTTTCGCAGTACGGAACATGTACGGCTTCCCATGGTGGCCACCTTGATTTCATTGGTTGCCAACGGTATTTTGAATTACCTGCTGATTTTTGGTATCGGTTTTTTTCCAGAACTTGGAGTATTGGGAGCCTCTGTGGCCACGGTTATTTCCCGCAGTGTAGAATTTGTTATTTTGGTTGCGGTAGGCTATCGAAAAAACTACGAAGTGGCAGCAGGATTCAAGGAATTTTTCTCTTACAGACTGGATTTTGTGGCTCGTTACATTCGCATTGCCTTACCAGTTATTATTAACGAAACCCTGTGGGGCTTGGGAATTACCTTGCAAAATTCAATCTTTGCCCACGCTGGTACTGATGCAATTTCTGCCATGAATATTTGCAGTACCATTTCTCAGCTCACTTGGATTTTCTTTATCGGAACAGGAACTGCTGCTGCCATCATCATCGGAAAACAGATTGGTGCGGGGCAGCGGGAGCAAGCTATTAAAATGGCCAACACCTTTGGCTGGTTCATGCCTGCCTTGGCAGCAGTGGTGGCTCTGACGCTGATTCCCCTGTCGCAAATGCTGCCTTATTTTTTCAAGGTGGAGGCAGAAATCCTGCAGCAGGCTCAGTTTATGTTAATGGCCTTGATGGTGTCATATCCTTTCAAAAGCTTTAATATGTGCATGGTTGTGGGAGTTTGCCGTTCTGGTGGAGATACCATCTACGCTGCCGTGATGGATGTGCTTTCCCTGTGGATTGTGGCTTTACCCTTGGGTTATTTTACTGCACTGGTGCTTGGCTTGGAGCCTTGGATTGTGTATACCGCCATTTTGGCAGAAGAGCCCATTAAAGCAACCTTTGGCCTTATCCGACTCCGTTCAAAAAAATGGCTTCACGATGTAACAAAATAAATTTTGAGGTTGATTAATGACTAATTATTTACTACAGATAGTGGCTCTTCTTGCCTATGGTGTATTGCTGGTAACCTGGCCAAATCGCAAAAAAAAGTTGATGGCAAATCTTGGAGAACAGGTATTGCCCCTCACTGGTACCCAAAACAGGTTCATGATACCAGTGCTAGTGCTTGCTCCAACTTTGATTTTGTTCCAGTGGTTCCGAAATTTTGGTTTCATGATAAATGCCGTGCTTTGTGGTGTGGCCTTGTTGGCCGCAGAGTTGGTGATTCGGGAGCGGGTACTGGGTGCTATAGCTGGTGTGTATCAACATGGTCTTGTAGTAGATGGACGTCAACTATTGTTTTCAGAAATTTATGCCTTGCCCACTTTGAGTTATGAGGATGAGCTAGAAGACCGAGATGAGTTTTATCGCCGAACCTTGGAAATTGTTACCGAGAATTCTGGAACACTGCGGGTGGGTTTTGCCAGTGTGGCAGAACGAGATGCTGCGGTGGAAATCATCTGTAAACTAGAACCTCGTTTGAAATAAATTTTGGTAGAAGAGTCTCCTGCATTTAAGTGTCATTTAAGATTTTTCTTATAAAATAAAAGTATGAAACGAAGCTTTCTGTGTAAAACAGCCGCTGTGGGCTTGTTGATAGGATTCTTTTTTCCTCTTTCAGCAGTTGCTACGAAAATGGAGCAGCAGGGTACAGTTCTCTCTTCAATTTCAGCTGATGAAACCCAAGAACAGCTTTCTCTCCAAGAACTTTTAGCCGCCTATGTGGCCAATCATCGGGAAATACAAACCATGATGATTCAGCTAAATCAACAGCAGCTTTCCCATGAATCCACTATGGTGTCTCAAGGTATAAAGCTCAATCTTTCCACGGGAAATTTTTCCATGGGTTCCAGTCAAATCCGCGGTGAACCAAGTATTTCTGTGTCCATGCCAAAACTGAATGGCACATATGTAGAAGCTTCTTTTCCCCTTCAGTTTGATTTAAACAAGGATTCTTCTTCTGTGGCATCATCTAGTGAAACTGCTTCTGGCAGGGGTCTCCAAGGAACAAGTATTTCTATCGGCACGGAAATTATTGGTAACAGTGGAAAGTCCAACCAATTATCCATCTTGAAGGCAAATCGAAGCTTACAGGAAGCCCAACGTAAAATCCAAGAGCAAGCCTTAGCTGTGGAAAAGGAATTTTATTCAAAAATCAAGGAATTGTACTCCAGTTACGGTAATCTTCTTTCTTCCAAGGATTCTGTGTATACCAAGGAGCTTGATTTAGCCGTATTACAAGCTCAAGGCTATAGTCCAACTTCCACTCGATACAGAACTAAGGAAATGGAGGTCCTTTCTACCCAGCGAAATGTGGACAAACAACAGCGAAAATTTCAGCGAGAGCTGGAGCTTTTTGCTCAAAAATGTGGCCTAGAATCCCATCAGCTTTCCATAGAAAATCTTGCTTTGCCAGCAGAACTCCTTGCGAGCACGGGGATTTTGGAGCACCTTCCCTTGGAAGGAGTTGAGCGTTACACCGCCATGGAATCTGCCCAGTGGAATCTTACTACAACTCAGTTGGAAATGGAGGCAAATTCCCCAGTGACCCTTTCTGCAGAAGCGGGCTATACCTATAAAAATCAAAATCTTGGGGCAAGTCAAGCTGATACCGTACAAGCTGCCTTGGTGTTGCAAGGTTTTGGAGGAAGGCTTTCCAGCGGCGTGTCAGTTTCCCTGGAAGGTGAAAAAAAGACACCTTCTGCCCAGATTTCCCTCAGCTGGTCTCCCAACGACATGAAAACTCAAAACCTGCAAAAAAGTCAGCGGGAATTGAGTCTTCAGCTTGCCCAATTAAAAATTCTTGATGCAGAAGAAAAATATCAGCAAGCCACAGAAAATGCCGTGCTTACCTGGGAAGACCTGCTCTGGAACAGGCAGGTTGCCTTTGAGGAGTTACAGCTCTATCAACAGCTGGCACAAGATACCACCAATTTGTATAACCGAGGTATGACCACAGAAACAGAATTTAACCAAGCCACAACAAATCGAGATAAGGCTCAGATTCAGTGTCAGATTGTAGACCTAGAATTACTACTGCATTACATCGGAACTCGACAGCTCTTTGTTCAGGAGGTACAGTAAATGGCTCAAAAAAAATCCCTTCGTGTTTTCTTGCTTATTCTGATTTTAACCGCCTTAACAGGACTCATCCTTTTTTTTGCTGTAAAGGGAACGAAAAAAAATCCCTCAAAAAATCCTAGTGAAACAAGCTTAAAGGTGATTCGAGAGACAGTTACCAATGTAATCGAGATTTCTGGCACTATTCAAGCAGCTCAAACCCAAACCCTTACGGCTGCAGGAAATGGAACCGTTACTGGAGTTTACGTTAAGGTGGGAGATAAGGTAAAAAAAGGTCAGGTTCTGATGGAGCTGGACAAGAGCGAACAAGAATACAATCTTGCTAAGCACGATTATGACACGGCTCAAAAGCAAATTAACGGCAGCCCCAAGGAACTGGAATTAATGGCATATCAGCGAAAAACCTTGGAAAAAAAGTTAGAAGATAGAAAAATCAAGGCAAATTTTGATGGTGTTGTGGCAGATTTCACTGCTACGGTGGGAGATTATCTTGAAGCAAAGGATTCTGTAGGAACCCTTATTCAGCGAGATTACCTTAAATCCTACGTGGAGGTGGTGGAAACTGACGCTCCCAAGCTACAGTCTGGACAAAAGGTTTCTTGTACCTTCCCAGCCTACGGTGACGAAAAAATCCAAGGTGAAGTCGTTTCTTATCCCGCGGTGGGGAGCGTCACCAATCGTGGAGCTTCCATCGTAAAGGTGGAAATTCGCATTTACAATCCGCCAGAAATCATTCTGCCAAATTATTCCTTCACTGGAGAAATCGAAATTAGTCCACCAGAAAATCTCATCTTGATTCAGCGGGAAGCCATCGGTTTTTCTGCCGACAAAAAATCCTACGTAGAGGTGTATCAACAGGATGGTTCTACAAAGCAAATCGAAATGGTAGCCATTCCCTACGACCGTACTTATTTCAAGGTAGTGCAAGGAGAAATTCCAGAAAATGCTCTGTTAAAACCACAATCCGCTCCTCAGATATCTGGTACTCGTCCTGGTGATTTTAAGGCAGGAAGCAACTCTCAAAGTCAGCAGGGGAGTGGGGGAGTTGGTGGCTTTGGTATGCCTGGCATGGGGGGAATGCCTTCTTCTGGAGGTTTCGGTGGACGATAAAAATACCATTCAGCAAGGAGAAATCTGCATTCGCATGGAAGGGGTCACCAAGGAATATCAGGTGGCAGATGTTCATGTCCAAGCCCTTCGTGGGGTTTCTTTCCAGGTCAGGCAGGGTGAATACATCACCATTATGGGGCCTTCTGGCTCAGGCAAATCCACCCTCATGAACATGATTGGTTGCCTTGACCGTCCTTCCAAAGGCTTGGTAGAAATCGGCGGTAAAAACACCGCCTCCATGAACGAAAAGGAATTGGCCTATCTTCGGAACAAAATCGTTGGCTTTGTTTTTCAGCAGTATTTTTTGCTACCTTCCATGAGCATCTTGGAAAACGTAATGCTGCCCTTGCGGTATCAGGGTGTAGACCGAAGGGAAGGGCGTCGGCGAGCAGAGGAAGTGCTGGTGGATATGGGTTTGCAGGACAGACTTCATCACCTGCCTTCCGAGCTTTCGGGGGGGCAAAAGCAGCGGGCTGCTATTGCACGAGCCACTGTTACCCGTCCCCAAATCATTCTTGCAGATGAGCCCACTGGCGCCCTGGACTCTGAGACAGGCCGTCGTGTGTTGGAACTTTTTTCTCGCATCAATAGCCAAGGAACCACCGTTATTATCGTTACCCATGACCAAAAAATCGGTGCCCAAGCTCCTCGTCAAATTTCCATCTTAGACGGAAAAATCCTACAAGACGGAAGTCCTCTTGAGTTTGGAGGTTCCCATGTTTGATGACTTGATTTTTGCTCTCAGGAATTTCCGTCGTAATAAGATTCGTAGCTTCCTCTCTCTTTTAGGCATCATCATCGGTGTGGCTTCCGTCATCATCATCACCTCCCTCAGTGAAAGTGCCACGAAAACAGTGGAAGATAGTTTTTCTACTGCTGGTCTTGATTTAGTAGAGATTTCAGGAGGATTCATGCAACGACGACGAAATGCCTCTGTCACCTTTAACGAAACTTTCCGAAATAACCTCTTCGACGCAGTGGAAAATATTAAGTCCATTCACTACACTAACACCCTCAGCATGACTTTAAGCCGAGGAGAAATCACCGTCACTGCTAGTGCCATTGCCGTGGAGCCTGGCTATCTTGCGGTCAACGGTCTCACTCTTGATACAGGAAGTGATTTTTCCATATCCGACAACGTAACTGGTCAGCAACGTTTACTGATTGGTACAGAAATTGCACAAGGATTATTTGAAGCTGAAGATCCCGTTGGCAAGACGGTCACTGTTGTGGCTGGAAACGCAACCTTCAACTTTCGTGTGGCAGGAGTCCTTTCCTCTGGAAACTCCATGAATCCCACTGATTCCATGGTGCTGATTCCCCGTGGTTTTTACTCCAAGAAGATTATGCCCTCTGCCCAAGCCTCCACCATTATCGTGCAATGTACTCATCAGGATAAGGCTCCCGTGGTGTCGGAACATATCAAGGAATATATCACCTTTGTTTCAGGCTCCCAGTATGCTGCCTCTGTAAGCTCCATGCAGGCTATGCTGGAAGAGTATCAGCAACTTACAGGAAGCATCAGCCTTATTCTTTCTGGAATCGCCGCTATTTCATTGCTGGTGGGTGGCATCGGCATCATGAACATTATGATTGTTACCGTCACAGAGCGACGGCGAGAAATCGGCATACGAAAAGCCTTGGGGGCCAGCCCTAACGTTATCCGACTTCAGTTTTTGATTGAATCTGCTTTAATCACCGTGTTGGGGGGAGCTGTAGGAATCGCAGTTGGTATTGCCATCAGTGCTGTGGCCGCTAAAGTCATGGAAAATAGCTTTGCTATCCAGTGGGGAGCCTGTATTCTCGCCTTTGTGTTTTCTGCTGGCATCGGTATTTTCTTTGGTCTCAGCCCCGCCTCCCGCGCCGCTAAGCTAGATCCCGTAGCAGCTCTATCTTCCGAATGATGATATCAAAGGAGTTTCGTGCGAAAAAAAAGATTTTTCTATTCTATTCTATTGACAAAGAGAAAATTTGTATGTATAGTTTTGGAACCTATCAATTTGATAGACTAGCCTCTGTAGCTCAGTCGGCAGAGCGCAACCATGGTAAGGTTGAGGTCAGCGGTTCGATCCCGCTCGGAGGCTCTAATTGCATCGGCGGTTTTGCCGGTATTTTATCATAGGAGAAGCAAAATGGCTAGCAAGAAGAAGACAGCTATTGAAATTATCGCTTTACAGTGCAGCGAATGCAAGCGTAAGAATTATACAACTTACAAGAATAGAAAGAATATTCAGGGTAAGTTAGAATTGAATAAATATTGCCCCTTTGACCGCAAGCATACTTTGCATAAGGAAACAAAGGCAAAATAAGGCTTCTTGGGCTACAATGTAGCCCATTAAATATATTTAGGTCAGTAGCTCTAATGGTAGAGCGTCGGTCTCCAAAACCGAATGTTGAGGGTTCGAGTCCTTCCTGGCCTGTATCTTTTTTTATAAAATTAGGGACTGTCATGGGAAAGATCATCCGTTTTTTCAAGGAATGCATTGCAGAGCTTAAGAAGGTGGTGTGGCCTTCTCGTAATGATGCAGTTTCATCTGTAAAAGTTGTACTAATTTCCACAATATTAATCGCTGTAGTTCTTGGTCTGTTGGATCTGGTTTTTGTAACTGGAATGAATTTAGTATTTTAATAGGCAAATTAGATGGCGAGAGGCTGGTATATTTTACATACCTATAACGGGTATGAATCCAAGATTGAAAAAACTATTCGTCTTCTTGTAGATTCAGGAGAATTATCTTCTGATGTGGTTCTCGATATAAAGGTTCCTGTTGAAGAAGTTGTTGAAATCAAAGAAGGAAAGAAAAAAGTTTCAACAAAGAAATTTCTTCCTGGTTATATCTTGATTGAACTTGATCTACCTGATATCGGTTGGAAGGCAACTTGTTCTGTAATTAGACGTATTCAAGGTGTTACTGGATTTGTTGGTGCTGCCCCTAATGTAAGACCTCGTCCAATTTCTGCTGACGAAGCAAAAGCATTGTTACAAAAATCTGGTGATATTAAGGGTGAAAAACCTACCCGTCTCAAGCAGAGCTTTTCTGTTGGAGAGCAGGTTAAAATTATTGAAGGATCGTTTGCTTCATTTTCTGGCACCATTGAAGAAGTTAATCTGGAAAAAAGTAAGTTAAAGGTTACTGTTAACATTTTTGGACGAGATACACCTGTAGAACTTGGTTTGTTGCAGGTAGAAAAAATTTAGTAAGATACCCGAGGTTTTGGCCTCGGTATTCTTGTTTTGGGAGAGTCGGATAATAATTTATTCGTCTCGCTAGATGGATTCGTATGAATTTATCATACCAATGTAAGGAGTAATATATGGCAAAGAAGAAGGTGACCGCCGTCATTAAACTGCAGTGTCCTGCAGGAAAGGCAACACCTGCGCCCCCAGTTGGTCCTGCTCTTGGACCTCATGGTGTAAGCGCCCCTATGTTCGTGCAGCAGTTTAATGACCGTACAAAGTCAATGGAACCTGGACTTGTGGTTCCTGTAGTCATTACTGTTTATCAGGACAAAACCTTTACATTCATTCTTAAGACTCCTCCTGCTGCTGTTCTTATTAAGAAGGCTGCTGGAATCGATAAGGGAGCTGCAAACCCATTGCGGGATAAAATTGCTACCTTATCTAAGGAGAAGTTGGAAGAGATTGCAAAGACAAAGATGCCTGATATCAATGCAAATGATCTTGAAGCAGCAAAAAAAATTATTGCTGGAACAGCCCGCAGTATGGGTGTAGAGGTGGAGCGGTAATATGAAGCACGGAAAGAAATATCTTCAGGCACTTGCAAAGTATGAGCCCACAAAGTTGTATGATTTGGCTCAAGCTTGTCAGGTAGTAAAAGACATTAAATTTGCTAACTTTGATGAGACTGTAGAAGCACACGTTAATTTGCGCCTCACAAAGAGTCAGACTATGCGTGATACCTTGGTATTCCCTCACCAGTTCAAGGGTGAGAAGAAGGTGTTGGTATTCTGTAAGGAAGACCGCGTAAAAGAAGCCTTGGATGCAGGTGCTGCTTTTGCTGGTGCTGATGAATACATCGAAAAGGTTAAGGGTGGCTGGCTTGATTTCGACGTAGCTGTTGCAACCCCCGACATGATGAAAGATGTTGGACGCCTTGGTATGGTCTTGGGACGCAAGGGATTGATGCCTAACCCAAAGACTGGAACTGTAACTGCTGATATCGCTCAGGCAATTGCTGAGTTGAAGAAGGGACGTACAGAGTTCCGTGCTGACAAGACAGGTGTTGTTCACATCGCTGTTGGTAAGGTTTCTATGGATACAGATAAAATTGTAGAAAATGTACAGGCACTTCTCTCTGAAATCATCAGAAAGAAGCCTGCTGATGCAAAGGCTGGGTTCGTTCAGTCTGTATCAGTAAATTCTACAATGGGCCCCGGTGTTTGGGTGAACTATAAGGAAGGAGAGTAAGAATGGCTATTAAAGCAAAGAAAGTCCAACCTGCAAAGGTAGAGGCCATTGCTGCAGCAAAGGCCGTTCTGGAAACTGGCTCTGACTACATTTTCGCTGACTATCGTGGTTTGACCGTGGAGCAGATTTCTGCACTCCGTAAGCAGTTGAGAGAAAAGAATTGTACTTTCAAGGTTATCAAGAATAACTTTGCACGCATTGCCTTTGATGAATTGAAGGTTGAAGGTGTTGCAGATTATTTGACTGGGCCTACAGCTATCGCTTTGTCTACAGAAGATACAAACGAAGTTGCAAAGATTCTGTATGATTTTGCAAAGGAAGCTCCCGCTCTTGAAATCAAGGGTGGTTTGATTGACAATGAAAACTACGATGCAGCAAAACTGGAAGCTTTCTCAAAGCTTCCAGGAAAGAAGCAGTTGATTGCAATGATTATGTCTACAATCAATGCTCCTGTACAGAAAGTGGCCGCAACATTGCAGGCCTACGTGGACAAGATGTCAGAAGGTGGAGAGGCAGCTGCCGAGTAATCGGTGCTGACAATCTGGCAGTTTGCTAGATTCTACCTATTGATAAAGCACAGTCAGGCTTCAGGCGCTGTCCTCCTGTCTGTGTATAAAAATTAATGCCTATTGAATAAGGAGAAGATAATATGGCAGCTCTTACTACAGATCAGATTCTTGATGCAATCGCTTCTATGACAGTTTTGGAAGCATCCGAGCTTGTAAAGGCTATGGAAGAAAAGTTTGGTGTTACAGCCGCAGCTCCCGTTATGGTTGCTGGTGCTGGTGCAGCTCCTGCTGCTGCTGCTGAAGAGCAGACTGAGTTCAACGTAACTTTGGAAAGTGCAGCTGCTGACAAGAAAATTGCAGTTATCAAGGCTGTTCGTGGAATTACTGGTTTGGGTCTTAAGGAAGCCAAGGAATTGGTTGAAGGTGCACCTAAGGTTCTTAAGGAAGGTGTTTCCAAGGAAGAAGCAGATAAGATTAAGAAAGAAATTGAAGAAGCAGGCGGAGTTGTTAAGATTGCATAAGTCTTGGCTACAGCCGTGGCCGCATCAAAATAACTGGTGCGGTCACTCTTTGTATCTATTCTGATTTCTCATTATTTTATTACGCTGCCGGGATTGTTTTCTCGGTGGCTATATCTATTTAGAAGACACATCAGTCAAGGGGGGATTTGATGTTTGCAAAAACTCGGACGATTAATCGTCAGTATATAGGCAAGAATATCCAGAATTTTATGGAGTTGCCTAACCTCATTGATATCCAACTTTCTTCTTACGAGAGTTTTTTGCAGAAGGAAAAACTGGACAATCATGAATCACTGGCAGAACAAGGACTTCAGGAAGTTTTTTCTTCCACTTTCCCTATTGAGAGTCCTAACGGTGATATGATTCTTGAGTACGAATATTACGAACTTGATGAAAAAAATATAAAATTCTCTGAGCTGGAATGCAAGCAGAAAGGGCTTACCTATTCTGTCCCATTAAAGGCTCGTATTAACTTGAACTTTCAGCAGACAGCAGAAATCCGTCAAAAAGATATCTATATGGGAGACATTCCCCTGATGACCGATCGAGGTACCTTCATTATCAATGGTGCCGAGCGTGTTGTAGTTTCCCAGATTCATCGTTCCCCTGGTGTTATCTTCAGTAACGACAAGGGTGTGTATTCTAGTCGAATCATCCCTTATCGTGGAAGTTGGTTGGAATTTGAAATCGACCAAAAAAAAGAATTAATTTATGCAAAAATTGACCGCAAGAAACGAATCCTTGGAACTATCTTTTTGCGTGCTTTAGGGTTTACTTCTCGTGAAGAAATTATTCGTTGTTTCTACGATGTAGAAAAAGTAACTTTGGAAGATACTCCAGAGTCACGAGATGCATTGGTAAATCGTGTTTTGGCTGATGCTATATATATTACTGATAACGAAAGTGGAGAGTCCAAGAAATTATTCCGTGCTGGTGATAAATTACATTTGCACAATATTGATGAATTGATTATTCACAAGATTAGTGACTTAACCGTTATCCGTTTTGGAGAGCCAAAGAACGACAAGAATTCTAAGAGTATCGAAGATACTTCTCTGAGCTCAGAGATGATTATTAATTGTTTCGAAAGAGAAGAAATTCGTTTTGTAAAAGATGGATTTGATTCTGATGAACCAACAAAGGAAGAGGCTCTTGCTGCAGTTTACAATGTGCTGATGCCAGGTGAGCCTATTACCATTGAAGCTGCAGAAAAGGATTTGACTTCAATGTTCTTTTCCAGTCGTCGTTATGATTTGGGACGAGTTGGTCGTTACAAGCTGAATAAGAAGTTTGATTATAAGGAAAATATTCAAGACCATACACTCGTTAAGGAAGATATCGTTTCTACGATGAAGTATCTTATCAAGGTGTATGTTGGTGATGCAAACTTAGACGACATTGACCACTTGGGTAATCGACGTGTTCGTTCTGTTGGTGAATTGATGACAACTCAATTGAAGACAGCCTTTAGTCGAATGGAAAGAATCGCCAAAGAAAGAATGAGTTTGAAGGAAACTGAAACTCTTCGTCCTCAGGATTTGATTTCTATTAAGCCAATTGTAGCTTCAATCAAGGAATTCTTCAGTTCAAGTCAGCTTTCACAGTTTATGGATCAGGTTAACCCCTTGGCAGAGTTAACACATAAGCGCCGTTTGAATGCATTGGGACCTGGAGGACTTACTCGTGATCGTGCAGGTATTGAGGTTCGTGACGTTCATTATACTCATTATGGTCGCATGTGTCCTATTGAAACGCCTGAAGGTCCAAACATTGGTTTGATTGTTTCTCTTGCAATCTATACACGTGTTAACGAGTACGGATTCTTGGAAGCCCCTTACCGACAAATTGTTGAGGGCAAGGCAACGGACAATGTTAATTATTTGTCTGCAATGGATGAAGATAAATATTACATTGGACAGGTTTCTACCAACCTCAATCAGGATGGAACTTTTGCTATTGAGCAGATTTCATGTCGTCACCAGGGTGATTATACCACTCGTTCTCCCAAAGACGTGCAGTATATGGATGTTTCTCCCAAGCAGGTAATCTCTGTTTCTGCCGCTCTTGTTCCTTTCTTGGAGCATGACGACGCAAACCGTGCTCTCATGGGTTCAAACATGCAGCGTCAGGCTGTTCCTTTGTTGTTCCCTGAACCACCCCATGTTGGAACTGGTATGGAAGCAAAGTGTGCATATGACTCTGGTGTTCTTATCAAGGCAAAGCGTGACGGTGAAGTAGTTTTTGTTGCAGCTGATGAAATTCGCATTAAGCCCGATGGCGCCGCCAATGGTATTCTAGATATGTACCAGATTCTGAAATATCAGCGAACGAACCAAGATACCTGTTATCACCAACGACCTATCGTAGAGTTGGGCCAAAAGGTAAAGAAGGGTGATGTTCTTGCAGACGGTCCTGCTACCTTTAACGGTGAGTTGGCTCTTGGTAGAAATATTTTGGTTGGATTTGTTCCATGGAATGGATACAACTATGAGGATGCTATCCTTATTTCTCAGCGTGTTCTAAAGGAGGATATGTTTACTTCCATCCATATCCGTGAATACTCTACTGAGATTCGTGATACAAAGTTGGGGCCAGAGAAAATTACTCGTGATATTCCTAATACCAATGAGGAATTGTTGGCAAATCTTGACCAGGAAGGTGTTATCCGTGTTGGTGCAGTTGTTCGTTCTCAGGATATCTTGGTTGGTAAGACTACACCTAAGAGTGAAACTGAAACAACTCCTGAGTTCAAGTTGTTGAATTCAATCTTTGGTGAAAAAGCAAAAGAGGTACGTGATACCTCATTGCGCGTTCCCCATGGTGTAGAGGGTACTGTAATCGATGTACAGCGCTTGCGCCGAGTGGACGGAAATGATCTTAACCCCGGTGTAGAAGAAGTTGTAAAGGTTTTGATTGCAACAAAACGTAAGCTCCGTGAAGGTGACAAAATGGCTGGTCGTCACGGAAACAAAGGTATTGTTGCACGTATTCTTCCTATTGAAGATATGCCCTACCTTGAAGACGGTACACCACTTGATATTTGTTTGAATCCATTGGGTGTTCCTTCTCGAATGAACATTGGTCAGATTATGGAATCTGAATTGGGCTTAGCTGGAAAATATTTGAATGAGTGGTACGAAGCTCCTGTATTCCAGTCTCCTTCCAATGAGCAAATTGAAGCAAAACTGGTAGAAGCTGGTTTCCATCCGAGTTCCAAGGCTACACTCCGTGATGGCCGTACTGGAGAGGCTTTCAAGAACGATGTATTTGTTGGTGTAATCTACTTCATGAAGCTTCACCACTTGGTTGATGATAAGATGCACGCTCGTTCAACAGGTCCTTACTCACTTGTTACCCAGCAGCCTCTGGGTGGTAAGGCTCAGTTTGGTGGTCAGCGATTGGGAGAAATGGAGGTTTGGGCACTGGAAGCATACGGTGCAGCTAACACCTTGCAGGAGCTCTTGACGATTAAGTCTGACGATATGAACGGACGTTCAAAGATTTATGAGTCAATCGTTAAGGGTGAACCTTCCACTGCAGCTGGTGTTCCAGAATCCTTCAACGTTCTTGTTCAGGAATTACGTGGTTTGGCCCTTGATCTTACAATCTACGATGAGAAGGGTAAGCAGATACCTCTCACAGAGCGTGACGAGGATATGATCAATAAGATTGGTTCTGACTTCGAATCATAGGAGAGATTTGTATGCGGGATATTCAAGATTTTGACAGTTTGATGATAAAACTTGCCTCACCAGACGTTATGCGTGCTTGGTCATATGGTGAGGTGAAGAAGCCAGAGACTATAAATTACCGTACTCTCCGGCCAGAGAAAGATGGTCTTTTCTGCGAACGAATCTTTGGTACTACCAAAGAATGGGAATGCTTCTGTGGAAAGTTCAAGTCCATCAGATACAAGGGCGTTGTATGTGATCGTTGTGGTGTAGAAGTTACTCATTTTAAGGTACGACGTGAGCGTATGGGTCATATTGAGTTGGCTGCCCCTGTATCACATATTTGGTATTATCGTTCTTCACCCACACGTATGGGGTTGTTGTTGGACTTGCAGCAGAATGCATTGCGTTCCGTATTGTACTATGAAAAGTATATTGTAATCGATGCTGGTGACACTGACTTAAAAAAGATGCAGTTGTTGTCAGAAGAAGAATACATGGAAGCTCAAGAGCGCTATGGTGATGTATTCCAGGCTCAAATGGGAGCAGAGGCAATCAAGACATTGCTGGAAGGCTTGAATCTTGATGAGTTGGCTGCGGAACTCCGTCTCAAGATGGAAGAGAAGGGGCCCAAAAGTGACAAGCGACTTTTGAAGCGCATTGAGTTGGTAGAAAATTTCCGTGCTTCTGGAAACAAGTGTTCTTGGATGATTCTAGACGTCATTCCCGTTATCCCACCAGAGCTTCGTCCTATGGTTCAGCTGGATGGTGGGCGTTTTGCTACATCCGATTTGAACGATTTGTATCGTCGTGTTATTAACAGAAATAATCGACTCAAGAGATTGATGCAGCTTTCAGCTCCTGAAATCATTATCAGAAACGAAAAGCGTATGTTGCAGGAAGCTGTAGATGCGCTTTTTGATAATTCTAAGCGTAAACGGGCTGTAAAGGGTGCCTCTAACAGACCTCTTAAGTCTATTTCTGATCTGTTGAAGGGTAAGCAGGGACGTTTCCGTCAGAACTTGTTGGGTAAACGTGTTGACTATTCTGGTCGTTCTGTAATCGTTGTTGGTCCCGAATTGAAGCTCTGGCAGTGTGGTTTGCCCACAAAGATGGCCTTGGAACTGTTCAAGCCCTTTATAATGAAAAAATTGGTGGACAAGAATATTGAGTACAACGTAAAGAAAGCTCGTATTGCTGTAGATATGGAAAAGCCAGAAGTATTCAAGATTCTTGATGAGGTTGTACGTGAGCATCCTGTTATGCTTAACCGTGCTCCTACCTTGCACCGATTGGGTATTCAGGCCTTTGAGCCAGTATTGGTGGAAGGAAAGGCTATCCGCTTGCATCCTCTTGTTTGTCGTGCATTTAATGCTGACTTTGACGGTGACCAGATGGCTGTTCACGTGCCTCTGACCCAGGCTGCTCAGATGGAATGCTGGACATTGATGCTCTCAGCACGAAACTTGCTTGACCCCGCTAACGGTAAAACTATTGTATATCCTTCTCAGGACATGGTTTTGGGAATCTACTATTTGACAAAGATTAAGCCTACTGCCAAGGGTACTGGAAAGCGTTTCAGTTCCGAGGAAGAGGTTTTCTTGGCAGCAGATTCCAATGTTATCGAGTGGCAGTCAGAAATCAAGGTTCCTGTTAAAAAGGCTCCTTATAATGGTGCCGTTATTTCTACGACAGCTGGTCGCTTGAAGTTTAATGAGGAAATGCCTGCTGACGTAGAGTTTGTAAACGAACTGTTGGGTGACAAAGAGCTTAAGAACCTTATTGAAAATGTCTATGCTGAAAAGGGAGCTTGGCTCACTGTTCAGATGCTGGATGCCATCAAGGCAGTAGGTTATAGATACGCAACCTTCTTTGGTGCAACAATCTCAATGGAAGATATTCTTATTCCAGAAGAGAAGTCCAAGATTATCGAAGAGGCCAACAAAGAAGTTGAAAAGATTCAGAAGAGCTTCAATGTAGGTGAAATGACTGCTGCTGAGCGCTATGAAAAGGTAACTTCTTTGTGGTCACGTACCAACGAGGAATTGACAAAAACCATGATGAACAACCTAGAGCGGGACAAGGATGGATTTAATACCATTTACATGATGGCCGCTTCTGGTGCTCGTGGTAGTAAGAACCAGATTCGTCAGTTAGCAGGTATGCGTGGCTTGATGGCTAAACCTAACGGTGACATCATTGAGTTGCCTATTCGTTCAAACTTTAAGGAAGGACTTTCCGTTATCGAGTTCTTTATTTCTACTAACGGTGCTCGAAAAGGTCTTTCCGATACAGCTCTTAAGACCGCGAACGCAGGTTACTTGACTCGTCGTCTTGTTGATATTGCACAGGATGTTGTTGTAAACGAGGAAGACTGCGGAACCATCAACGGATTGGAGTATGCAGCTGTTAAAGAAGGTGACGAAGTAATTGAATCCTTGAGAGACAGAATCGCTGGTCGTTTCACCTTGGAGCGAGTTCTGAACCCTATTACACGAGAATTGATTTGTGATGTAAATGAATACATTACTGATGAATTAGCTGCTAAGATTGAGGAAGCTGGTGTCGAAAAGGTAAAATTGCGAACCGTTTTGACCTGTGAATGTAAGCATGGTGTATGTTGCAAGTGTTATGGTAGAAACTTGGCCCGCAATAAGATTGTTGAAATCGGCGAGGCTGTAGGTATTATTGCTGCTCAGTCAATCGGACAACCTGGTACCCAGTTGACCATGCGTACCTTCCATACTGGTGGTATTGCATCTCGTGCTACAGAAGAAAACTCAATCTCTTTGAAGAACGATGTTCTTGTAGAAAAGATTAAGGGTACAAGCATCATTGAAACTGCATCTGGTAACTATTTGTTTGCTCGAAAAGGTTCAATGACTGTTGCCAAGGTTCTTGATAAGTTTAATCTGGAGCCAAATGACAAGTTGTTGATTGAGGATGGAGAGTTAGTATTTAAAGACGCACCTCTGTTCTCTCGTGATGGACAAGATACTGTTGCTTCTCAAGCAGCTCGTATTGCTATTAAAGACAATGTAATGTATTTGATAGGTAATGAGCAGGTTATTGAAATTCAGAACGGTTCAACAGTTGTTGTAAAGGAAGGACAGTTCGTTCCTAGTAAAAAGAGTTTGGCTGAGTTTGAGCCTTACTCAGATCCAATTATTGCAGAAAAGAGTGGTACTGTAAACTTTGAGGATATCATTCTTGGTTCTACTTTGCGTGAAGATATTACTGAACAGGGTAAGATTGAACGAACAATTACTGACCTGCACAGTGAAACAAAGTTGCCTCGAATATTTATTACAGATATCACAAAGACAGAAATTGCTAGTTACTACTTGCCCGTAGGAGCTATCTTGTCTGTGAACGAAGGTGATACCATCAAAGAAGGTGATATTATCGCACGAACTCCAAGAGAAGCTTCTAAGACTGCGGATATTACCGGTGGTTTGCCTCGTGTTTCTGAACTTTTTGAAGCACGCAAACCAAAGGAACCTGCCGTTCTGTCACAGATTTCTGGTACAGTTCAGTTTAAGGGAATTGCAAAGGGTAAGCGACTTATCGTGGTTGAAGATGTATACGGAAAGAAATTCGAGCATCAAGTTCCCATTAGTCGAAAGTTGTTGATTCGTGACGGAGATGAGGTTGTTGCTGGTGAAAAACTCTGTAACGGTTCTATCAGTCCTCACGACATCTTAGCAATTCTTGGTGAAAATGCCCTGCAAAATTACTTGATGGACGAAATCCAGCAAGTGTACCGAACTCAGGGTGTAACCATCAATGACAAGCACATTGGTGTTATCATTCGCCAGATGTTGCGTAAAGTTGAGATTGTTTCTGTAGGTAACTCTAAGTTTATCTATGGACAGCATGTGGATAAGTACAAATTCCATGCGGAAAATCGTAAGGTTTTGGAAAGTGGTGGTAAGCCAGCAGTTGCTCGCCCCATGTTCCAGGGTATTACAAAGTCTGCATTGAATATCGACTCCTTCATCTCTGCTGCATCCTTCCAGGAGACAACTCGTGTTCTTACTAATGCAGCCATTGCAGGTTCTATTGACTACTTGCGTGGATTGAAGGAAAATGTCTCAATCGGACACTTGATTCCTGCTGGTACTGGTATGAATAATTACAAGGGCATCAAATTGTTTGATGATAATGCATCAGACTTGGACGAACAGATGCACGAAATTATTGAACGCCGTCGCTTGGAGCGGGAAGAGCAAGAACGCATCGCACTTCAGGATGATGTGGAATTTGAGATTGACGAGAAATAAATCTGATTTTACATTAAGTCATTGACACTTATGTAGAATTTTTGATATTATTTTATGCATTCTACGTATTTAGCGTAGATTTTGATTCGCCAAATTTAGCCGGAGTGCTGCCGGTAGAATATAGGAGAAAAGGCTAATGCCTACAATAAATCAGTTGATTCGTCACGGACGAAAGACAGTTGCAAACAGAACTAAGTCACCTGCACTTCAGTCCTGTCCTCAGAAGCGTGGTGTTTGTACCCGTGTTATGACTGTCACCCCTAAGAAACCGAACTCAGCCCTTCGTAAGGTAGCTCGTGTTCGCCTTGGTAATGGATTTGAAGTTACTGCATATATTCCTGGTATTGGACATAACTTGCAGGAGCATTCCGTTGTTCTCATTCGCGGTGGTCGTGTTAAGGACCTCCCTGGTGTTCGCTATCACATTATTCGTGGTGCAAAGGATACTCTCGGTGTAGAGGATCGAAAGCGCGGACGCTCAAAGTACGGCGCAAAGCGGCCTAAGGCATAAGGAGAGATAAGATGGGAAGAAAGAATAAAAGCATTAACCGTCCTGTTGCTCCTGATTCAAAGTACAACAGCCCAGTTATTTCCAAGTTCGTTTGTCGTATGATGATCGATGGAAAGAAGGCAACTTGTGTACGTATCATCTATGAGGCAATGGATTTGTTGAAGAAGAAGACTGACAAGGAACCCTTGGAAGTATTCTTGAAGGCTCTTGACAATGTTAAGCCTATGGTAGAAGTTAAGTCACGCCGTGTTGGTGGTGCTACTTACCAGGTTCCTGTTGAGATTCGCGAAGCTCGTCGTGAAGCTTTGGCAATGCGCTGGATTATTAAGGCTGCACGTGCTAAGAGTGGACACGGAATGGGTGAATGCTTGGCTAACGAATTGATGGATGCATATAACAATACAGGTACTGCCTACAAGAAGAAGGAAGATACCCACAAGATGGCAGAAGCAAACAAGGCTTTTGCACACTATCGCTGGTAGTATTGTGTAATGCTCCTTCGGGAGAGCTTAAAACCGCAATTGGAGATACGTCTTTGATTGCGGTTTATTTTTTTAAATGTATAAAAATGTTTGTATAATTTTAAAATGTATGTTATAATTGTCGTATATTTCGAGGGTAGTTAAATATATCTTGATATACGGAGTGTACTATGAGCTTTGAAGATTTTATGAAAGAGTTCAACAAAGAACTGAGCGAAATGATTCAGTCTGAGAAGGATCAATACTTTAAGGATCATGGCTTAGACCCAAGTGCCCCAGCCGAGGAACTTGGAAAGAAAATCTATGCAGAAGTTTTTGGTTGATTTAAACTGACGAGAGCCTCCTTTGGGAGGTTCTTTTTTTAAAAATAGATAACGGCAAGATAATCTTATAGACTATTTTCAAAGTAAAAGATATAGTATTTATAGTGTCCGGTGAGACATAATGAGATTTACTGATAATCCAGGAGGATGAATATGCAAGTTAAAATGGCTGGAACCCCTATGAATTTGGTTGGTTCTGTACCTGCAGTGGGAGGAGCTGCTCCTGCTTTTACTGTTGTAGCTGGTGATTTGAGTGCTGTAACTCAGAGTGATTTGAAGGGTACCCGTGTTTTCATTACTGTGCCTTCAATTGACACACCTGTTTGTGATACAGAAGTTCGTCGTTTTAATAAGGAAGCAGCTGCTTTAGGAAATGTTTCTATCAATGTAATTTCTATGGATCTTCCCTTTGCACAGGCACGATGGTGTGGTGCTGCAGGAATTGAAGCAGTTAAACTTTATTCAGACTACAAGGATAGAGCTTTTGGTAAGGCTTATGGTGTGATGATTGAAGAGTTGGGCTTGTTGGCTCGTGCAATTTTCATTGTGGATGAAAAAGACGTAGTTCGATATGTTCAGATTGTTGATGAAGTGACATCTGAGCCAAATTACGATGAGGTTTTGAACACATTGAAATCTCTGTAATTTTGTAAATTACAGGATATTGTTGAGATGAGGGTTCCTGATGTAAAGTATGCATGCTTGAGTACATTTCATCAGGAGCTCTTTTTTTAATGTGAGATAGGAACTGATAGACTATTTAGAGTAAACAATATATAGTGAATCCACCATTCAGATTTTCAATTAAATTATGTGGATAAGGGAGACGTTAATAATGAACTGGACTGGAGTTATTATTGGTGTAATAAGTTTTGTAACTATAGGTGTTTTTCATCCCATTGTTATCAAGGGTGAATATTATTTTTCAGCAAAAATTTGGCCAATTTTCTTGATTGCTGGTATTGTTTTTTGTGGTATTTCTGTTTTTGTGGAAAATATTATAGGTGCGGCAACCCTTGCAGTGGTGGGATTTTCTTGTTTATGGAGTATTGGGGAATTAAAAGAACAAGAAGAACGAGTAAAAAAAGGTTGGTTCCCTGCTAATCCTAAAAAAGAAATTAAGAAAGAACATACAGAGAAAGAAGAGAATAGGAAAGAAAGCTAGTTCTTGATTTTTCCTATAGTATATGATAGAATTATCTAACAATTTTAGGGCCTATAGCTCAGTGGTTAGAGCTGCGGACTCATAATCCGTAGGTCCCTGGTTCAAGTCCAGGTGGGCCCATAGAGACTGATTCTTGTGAATCAGTCTTTTTTTTAAAAAAAAAGGCCCCTGAAGACCTTGGAGAATGGCAGGATCTTCAGGGGGTATGTGAACCAAAGGTTGGTAGAAAGGAGGAAACTACCAGCCTCTGGGGTATTCACCTTTACTTAGTGGAAGCTACGGCAGGTTCATCAAAGCTGTCGGTGAGCTTATAGATGACTACGTTTCCGCTGTAAATGCCTTCCATGTCAGCTAAAGGGACTCCATTTACCATGATTTCTTCGTCAAAAACCGTGAATGCAATGGGGGTGCCATCTACAGAGGTGACAATGGTGTCTGCTACCATGTCTGTTGTGTCCAGCATAACAGGAACGATGTATTCAGTGATTACATCTTCAATCACCACGCTGGGGGCAAAAGAACCATCCACTGGGGCAAAGATTGTTACGCCGTCAGGCATGGTGGCCACTAAAACGTCGGTACCAGTGACTGAAATTGCTTCTGCCACGTCCATTAAGTCCCCGTCGCTTTCAATAGCTAGAACAAGGGCTGTTGCATCGGCTTGATTGCTTGTGGCAGCGGTATCTGTGGAGTTTGCTGTACTTGATGCAGTTGATTCTGTGGAGGAGGTGTCCTTTGGAGAATCTGAAGCCTGAGCCAACGCAAAACCTGCAAGAACGAGAGCCACAATACACAAGGTAAAAATGGATTTCTTTGTTGTTTTCATAACATATCTCCTGGAATCTTAGATTTGCTACAACGGAGCGACAGTCTCTCTTCAGGGTAAATTCATTGTAATTATGCACTGGAAGTGAAAGGTGTAACTCCTGCAGCTACACTCCAAATGATAGTTGTTCTTGGAGGAAAAAGCGAATTTAAATGTTAAGATTTTGCAAAGAATAATTTTTGTAACAGGATTATTCTTGCATATCAGAGTCTTTTTGTGGAAAATCAGAGGAAATTGAGAGATTTAATGCTCTTGTGGGTGTATAATAAGAAAAGCCTACAATAAAGGAAAAGCCATGGCATGTATTTTGTTGGTAGAAGATAATGCTTTTATTCGAGAAGCATTGGTGGGATATCTTCAGCTAGACGAGCACAAGGTTATTGAATTTGGTGAAATCCGAGGGGTGATGGAAGTAATTCAACGTGGCATTGTGGATTTGGTAATTCTTGATGTGATGCTTCCTGATGGAAGTGGCTTTAATCTTGCAAAATCTATTCGAGAAATTTCTTCCATACCCATGGTTTTTCTCACTGCAAAGGATTCTGAGTCAGATAGAATTACTGGATTTGAACTTGGTGCAGATGACTACATTGTTAAGCCCTTTTCTTCCAAGGAATTAGCTCTGCGAATCCAAGCACTCCTGAAGCGTTGCAGTAATCAAAAGCAACATCATTCTTCAAGTTCTTACTGCTGGAAGCTGGGGGAACATAGCTTGGAGTTACATAAAGATACCCATAAGCTTGTGGTAAATCAACGGGAATTATATTTGACTGGTGCTGAATGGAAAATTCTTGTGTACTTGGCAGAGCATGAAAATGTGGTGGTAACACGGGAGCGAATTCTTTCTGAATGTCTCAATTATTTTTTTGAAGGCTCAGAAAGAACCATCGACACTCATATTGCAAATCTTCGTTCGAAGCTTGGTGGTGGAAATTGGATTGGTACGGTGCGGGGATTTGGCTACCGCTTTAATGGAACCCGTTCAGGAAAATAGGCCGTACCATGAAAAGCCTTTTTACTCGTTTATTCTCTAATCTGCTTGTTTCATCCTTTGTGGTATTGATAACCATGATCACTGTTCCCTTTATTGCCATTAAATACTCGGTACAAACCTGGAATACCAGTAAAAAGGCAGATTTAGAATGCATCACCAGCTCTCTTATTACTGAAATATATGAAACAGATGGTTTTCTTGATGGAGCGGTACTGTACCAAGCCCTAGAGCCCTATCTTTTAAATAGTCACTATTTGTTTATTTTTGACCAGAACACCCAACCCATTCTCTTGCTAAATAAAGAAAAACCCATTACTCTGGAGGAATTTAATCTGATTATTGGCGACTTTCAAGATTTTTTTCTAGAAAATCCCCTTTTGGAGATTGTGAGCGGTCAAACTACTGTGGCAAAATTACTGGTACGAAATCGAGATTTCTACACTTATAAAAGCAATAGAGACTTTGTTGCCACCATAATCAATGTGGCCTCTATCGGGATTGCTATTACTACAGGATTATCCTTGTTGCTGGCATTTTATCTATCCTGTTCCTTTTCTCGCCAAACCCAGGGTATTGTGTCTTGCATCAAGGATTTAAGTGATGGAAAACGCCATGTTTCATTTCCTGCTACTTCCACCTTAGAATTGGATACCATTGCTCAATCCACCCAGGTTTTACAGCAACAACTCGAACGAGAAGCCTCCCTACGGGAACAATGGATGCAAGATATTTCCCACGATTTACGCACTCCTATTACTGCAATAAAGGTGCAACTGGAAGCCATGGGAGATGGAGTCCTTGATTCTAGTCCAGAGAGAATTCATGGTCTTTTACAAGAATTAGAACGAGTAGAAGCCTTGGTACGAGATTTATCAGAGCTTAGTCGTTACGAATCTCCTGAAATGACAATTACACACAAAGAGCTATCTTCTTGTAGTTTTCTAGATGACATGCGGGAACGATTTTCATTTTTATGTAAGCAAAAAAATATTGATTTATGCTTTAATTCAGATATTTTCAGTTTTTCTGCTGATGAACATTTATTGCAACGCTGTGTGTCAAATATTATTCAAAATGCCATCCAGCACACAGAATCTGGGGGAATTATTACCATAGATTTTTTCCAAGACAATGGACAAAAAATCTTGAACATCAAAAATACGGGCTCCATTGCTGCAGAAGATTTAGAGCATGTCTTTAATCGATTTTATCGTGGCGACAAATCTCGAACTCTTGGCGGCACTGGTTTAGGGCTCACCATCGTTAAGGCTATCATGAACCTTCATCAAGGTTCTGTTTCCATAACAAATACGGAAGATGGATGTGTTTGCGTCACCTTGATATTTCCAGAAAGCTTAAACTTGCTTTGAAGTAACTCCTGTGGTATACTGTAAGTAAATCGGTTTACTAAAGCAGTTTGAGGGGGTCATATGGAATTACAGAGAAGAAGCGGTATTTTATTGCATCCAACATCATTGCCAAATACAGCTGGGATAGGAACTATTGGTCAAAAAGCTTTTGAGTTTGTGGATTGGCTTGTAGCTGGTCATCAAAGTTTGTGGCAAATTCTTCCTTTGGGGCCCACCGGTTATGGTGATTCTCCCTATGCTTCATTTTCTACCTTTGCAGGTAATCCCTTGATGATTGACCTAGATGATTTAGTGGAGCGAGGCTGGGCTGAAAAAAAATCCATCCTGCCACCAGAGTATATTTCTTACAAGGGAAATGTAGACTTTGGCTCCGTGGTTTGGTGGAAGATGCCAGTATTAAAGCAGGCAGCTAGTTATTTTTTGCAAAATGCCTCAGCCGAGGATATAGCAAATTACAAGGAATTTTTAGCTCATCATGAAATCTGGCTTGAAAATTATAGCCTGTTTATGAGCATTAAAGAGTTTTACGATAAAAAAGCTCAAGAAGAAAAGGTTGCAGGTGCCATGTGGAGCAATTACTGGCCTAGGGAACTGGCCTGCCACAAAGAAGACACTCTGGCCCAGTGGCTTGAATCCCATGGTCAAGAGGTGGAAGTACAAAAGGTTATCCAATTCTTCTTCTTTACCCAGTGGCACAAGTTGAAGGATTATGCTAACGGAAAGGGTATTTCCATCATTGGTGACATCCCGATTTTTGTTGCAGCAGATTCAGCAGACGTGTGGGCAAATCAAGACTTATTTCAGCTAGACGAAAACGGTCGTGCTACAGCTGTTGCTGGGGTGCCACCAGATTACTTTAGTGCCACTGGCCAGTTGTGGGGGAATCCCTTGTACGACTGGGATGCCATGGAAAAAGATGGCTATAAGTGGTGGATTACTCGTATTCGGGCTACCTTGGAGCTGGTGGATTATATTAGAATTGACCATTTCCGCGGTTTTGAGGCCTACTGGGCTGTTCCTGCTGGAGAAAAAACTGCTGAACATGGTCAGTGGCTTCCTGGCCCTGATCACAAGCTATTCCAGGCAATCAAAAATACCTTAGGTGACATTCCCATTATTGCAGAGGATCTTGGGGTTATTACCGATGAGGTGCGAAAGCTACGGGATGATTTTAATCTTCCTGGAATGAAGGTATTGCAATTTGCCTTTGACCTGAAAGAGGCGGGGGGAAGTGGCTGTGTTAATGCCTTCTTGCCTCACATGTATAGCCCTCATTGTGTGGTATACACTGGTACCCACGACAACGACACCATGGCAGGCTGGCTTTCTCAGGCTGCACCAGAGGAATTGGATTTGATTGGACAGTATCTTGATGGGCCTGGTAATTCTTGTTGTAAAAAGGATTTATGTCGCCGTCTAGTGCAACTGGCCATTTCCTCCACCGCAAAATTTGCCGTTATACCTTTGCAAGATATTTATGGCTTGGGAAGTGAGGCCCGTATGAACATGCCTTCCACCTCAGACGGTACAAACTGGGTTTGGCGAATGGCTGAAAATATGACGGGAGAGGATGTTGCCCAGTGGCTCAGGCAATTAAGTCTGCTGTATGGCCGCAATGTGGAAGCCTTTGCAAACGCTACCGAAAAAGAATAAAAAATCAGGCAGGAATCTGTTTAATTTCACTTGAGGTAGGGTTTAAGAAAAAAATAGGATGGTAGCATGTGGAACCATCCTATTTTTCTGTATTACTCCTTCCAAGGAAATATAAAGTTTTTCAAGGTACGGGGACCTACATTGTCTCTGTCCTCTGCCACCAGCTCCTTCCAAGGGATGTGCTTTTTTTCTGCTGGGCTTGCATCAGGATGGGTTTCCAGCCAGTCGTACTTGTACAGCCGTAGTCGAAGTCCGTTGGTGTGGGCTAATACGATACCACAAAAGCTGGGGGCAATCATAAAGAAGGCTATGGATAGCACCACCAAAAAGATTGTGTACAAGAACATAAACAGGGAAAAGCCTGGATTATCAAAGAAAATGATAAATGATTTTTTGATAGATTTTTTCAAATCATTGTTCATGATGGATTGAATGGGCAAGACCCACTGAAAAGCAAGGACACAAACTATGAGAAACCAAAATACCAGTGCTGCAAGAAAAAGTCCTACCATTCCCTCCATTTGCAGGTAAAAGGGAATAGTTATGGCGCCCAAGGTCGTAAGGACGCCTGTAATGAGGCCAAAAAAGAAGCCATCCTTCCAAACTGAAGGAAAATTCTTGAGCCAGTCCTTGAAGGTCACAGACTTAAAGTTTGCAATTTCTGCTGCACAGGCACCAAAGGCAAAGATTGCAATAGAAGTTCCGCACCAAAAGATTCCCAGCACCAGCATGGATAGTAACAGAGAAAGGTTCAATGCCACATCTGCTACAAAATATCCTCCAACCACTAGAGCGAAGATCAACAAGTTGGGAAACACCAAGGATAGAAGGTTATCCCAGCCGTCAAAGAAATTTTTCTTTATAAAAAATCCAATCATAATTCAAGTATAAATCAATAAGTCCCAGGAAAGGAAAACTCCTCATCCTGGGACTTGTACAAGGTAAGTCTAGTACTGACCGAGAAGCTCTTCCAAGCGGCTTCGGCCAATAATCTTCATAAAGCTAGCAAGACGAGGTCCTGCATTCTTTCCGATAAGCACCTGATATACAGCGGTAAAGAGGGCCTTGGGCTCCAGTCCACACTGATGTGCTACTTCGTAAATTGCCTCAGACAAGGGCTTTTCTTCCAAAGTATCCATCACAGGCAATACATCCTGATGAATCTTTTTGATGGCAGCTAATTCGGTGTCATTGAGTTCCACCTTAGTTCCCACTGTCTTCAAGGCAAAGCGGAAATCTTCTGGAGCACACTCGGTAATCCAGTACCAAGCACAACGACAACGTGTCTTTAAGCCCTCCAGTTGTTCTGGTTTAACATCTGGCAGGCTAGCAATAACAGCATCAATGTTGCCAGAGTTAGTCTGCAGCAGGTTACACAGGTGACGCAGTGGCATCTGGTAAGGCATTACCTCTGGCATACCATTTACCTGAGATAGCTCATAAATGCGGCGTTCCTTTGCATACACATCATCGTTTTTAGCCTTTTCTACGCCCCAAGCAATTCGCTCGGTTTTGTCGTAATCCTCGTAGGTTTTCAGTACGTCCAAGTCAAAGCTGATGGAGAACTCGGTGTTGGGACGAGTTCCTGCAAACATATAACGAACGATTTCTGGTGGATATACTCGCAGAACGTCTGGCAGTGCAATAACCTGTCCCTTGGAGGATGACATCTTTCCAGGAGTTCCCTTGATTCCGATAAAGTCATAGCGGAAGGTTACGGGAGCAGGCCAGTTGTAGATTTCCTCTGCTACCAAGCGGGCGGTGTCAAAGGAGCCTCCCTGACTGTGATGGTCTTTTCCTGCTGGTTCAAAAACAGTTTTTTCAAACTGCCAGCGCATGGGCCAGTCCACACGCCATCCCAACTTTACCCCTGAAGCATGACGAATATCAGCTGTTTCTGAGTGACCACATTCGGTACAGTGGTAGGTAAGGCCGTATTCACCATCGTATCCATCGATAACGGTGGTATCACGATTACACTTTTCGCAGAAAATAGCTGCAGGCCAATACTCTTCCTCAGCAGGAATTTTATGGGCATCGTCTCGGTAACGATTCAAACAATCCTTGATTTTGTTTCGATTCTGTAGGGCAATCTTCATTCCCTCGTCATACATGTGGGAACGGTAGCGTTCTGCCTGATACAGAAATTCTGGGTGAATGCCAACGGCAGGAAGGGTAGACTCCACATCAACCTCATGATGGCGAGCGTAGGAAGAATCTCGTTCAAAGGGATCGGGCACCATGGTAATGGGGAATCTCAGGCATTTTGTTAACTCCTCAGATTTGGGCATGTTCAAGGGAACCTTGCGGAATACATCGTAGTCGTCCCAAGAATAGATAAAGCGAACATTCTTGCCTCGGTCACGGAGGGCTCGCACCACCAAGTCCACGGAAATAATTTCACGAAAGTTACCGATGTGGACAGTTCCTGAGGGGGTGATGCCAGAAGCACAAGTATATACATCCAAGTCACCTCGTTCCCGGATGATTTTTTCTGCAGTTTGGTCAGCCCAGTGGCTTAACTTTGTCTGTTGATTAGAATTAGTTTGATTGGAATTGCTCATAATATAGCATTATATAAGAAAGAGTTGAAATAGGGAATACTATGGAGTAAAAGGCCACTGGCTTAGGACAACAAACCTCTTCTAAAAAAAAGGAGAAGCTCCTGCTTCTCCCTTTTCTATCTTAGCTTAATAACATTCTGTCGTTGGCTAAATCGTCACCACTGACGGTATGGAATTTTTCCAGTAGGTCTGAAACCTGGAGATTTTTCTTTTCCTCTCCAGACACATCATACACAATCTTTCCTTCCAGCATCATGATCAAACGATTTCCGTAGTGAATGGCGTTACGCATGTTGTGGGTGACCATAAATGCCGTCAGCTTGTCTCGACCGATAATCTCATCAGTAAGCTCCAATACCTTGGCGGCAGTCTTGGGGTCTAGGGCTGCGGTATGCTCGTCCAGCAACAGGAGCCGTGGCTTTTGCAAGGTTGCCATCAGCAGGGTAAGAGCCTGTCGTTGGCCTCCAGAAAGAAGACCCACCTTGGAATCCATTCTGTTTTCCAGTCCCAAGCCCAAGTGTGCCAGCAAATCCTTGTAGATTTTTGTTTCAGCTGTGGTAACACCCCATTTTAAGCCTCGTTTTTTGCCACGACGATATGCCAAGGCAAGGTTTTCTGCAATGCTCATGTTGGCGGCAGTTCCCATCATAGGATCCTGGAACACTCGACCAAGGAATTTTGCCCGGCTGTATTCCTTCCAAGTGGTAATATCGATATTGTCTAGCAAGATGGAGCCACTGTCAGCCTGATGAACTCCAGCAATCAAATTCAGCAAGGTGGATTTTCCCGCACCGTTTCCACCGATAACAGAAACAAAGTCTCCTTCCTTTAGCTCAAGGCTAATGTCTTTAAGGGCCTTCTTTTCAGTA
>JAGBXW010000039.1 GCA_017629095.1 Treponema sp.
AATCCCGCCTTTTCAAAAAAACGGGAGGTGATGCTGTGTTGTTCCCGAATGGCGGCTAAAACTAAATGCTCCGTTCCCACATAATCACGACGAAGACTGCGGGATTCAATGGCAGCTGCATCAAGCAAGCTTCTCAGCCGCCGGGAAGCAGGTAAATCACTGAAGGTTCCTACCTTTGTGCGGGTGAAAAGGCTTTGTTCCAGAGCCAACTGAAAGGACAGTACGTTTATCCTAAGCTTTTGCAATAAAATATAACCCAAACCGTCGGCATGCTTCAGCAGGGCGATTAAAATATGTTCAGGCTGCAACTGATCGCTGCCGCTTTTTTTTCCTTCCTCCTGAGCCAAAACCGTAACAAGTTTATGGGCTCGAGGTGATAAATTCTTTGCCATAGTATTTCCTTACACTTCTTTGTATTTTCGGCAGGGCTTATAATTTAGCCCAGTTGTTCAATATAAAGTCTCGTACAATAGACTATTAAAAGCAAATTTGAACCTTTTCCAGAGCTTCTTGCAGCAACAAGGCTCGAAGGCGAGAAATGATTAAAACAGGATGCTCAAGAACGTCAAGTTCAAAGGCAAAATTCAATTCCTTGTCTTTGTATAAATAATCAAGGTGGGCATTGCGAATACGATACATAAGGGCGTGAAGCTCCCGATAGGAGATTCCCATAATGAGGCCCACGCTGATTCCCAATTGCAGGGTACTGATAATGTCTATGGCCTCGCTGCAATCGATGAAGCGGCTATATCTCATGACGGCAAACATTCTGCTGATAATGTGACGAAGCATAGTGGGACGGCTTTCGGCATAGCTGGTACGGGCCTTTCGCTCTTTTTCACAAAGCTCTGTTACCACCATATCAAATTCTCCCAGTTGCTGCTCTTCTCCACCGCTAGTTGCATAAAGGGAACTAAGCTGATAACAGGCCCCCAAGGCGGCATAGGGAACTGAGGTTCCACCAAAGGCTGGCTCCAGCTGGCAATTTTTCTTGGAAACATCCTCCATTACCTGCTGAACTTGCTGAGTTTGCAAAAGCCCAGGTAGAAAAAGGCGTACCGAAGTCTTCATGCCACTTCCTGCATCTTTTAAATCCGAAGTGAGAAAGCCAAAATCATAGGAAGCAGCAAATTGCAGGCTTTGCTGAAGAATGGAATCAATCTGGCGACACAGCTGCCACGGTGAGCTGGTATTGTAGCCTGCCGTTAGGGAGGAAATGCTCACATGGTCACGGCCGTTCACCAAGCAAGAAATCCGCCCATCGGTACGTACCACTACTCCTGGCACACACTCAAACTTGCGGAAAATATCTGTCTGGGGATTGTTGATGTTTCGCTCCGTGTAGCTCCGTTCAGGTAGGACACTCCGTTCCACCAAAAGCTGCCGAGCGAAAAAGTCCAGCTGGTCTGTTCCTACCTGCTGATAGTGCTCCGAATGGGGCACTTTCTTAAAGGCATCAAAAACCAAGGTCTGCACTCGATTTGCATCATCAGTGCTACTTTGACAGGGAAAGACAAAATTTGCCAGATTACGGGCAAGACGGATACGTGTTGAAAGCACCACATCGTTCTCTTCCCCATCCTCCGCATACCACACCATTCCGGGATTCAGCGTGTCGGGGTGGCTACTCATAAACAACACTCTCCCTGGGATAGGGAATCAGAACAATCAGAACCAGCCACACATTTATCAAGGGCTTTCAAGCGGTCCCGGTACAATGCAGCTTTTTCGTATTCCTCTTGAGCTATGGATTGCTCCAATTTTTCTTTGAGCTGCATCCTGTCTGCCAACACGGACTTGTAGCTTGCCAGACGTTCTGGCAAAGAACCTGTATAGCTTCCTGTTACCCCACGCTTTTCCAAGATGGATTTAAGCTTTGGGCCAAAGAAGTTGTAGCATTCGGGGCAACCAAGGCGTTGGTTTCTTTCTAGCTCACCTTCGCTCTTGCCACAAACGGGACATTGACGCTGATTTTTTTGTAATTTGGCAATGGAATCAAAAAGTCCTGCCAAGGACATTTCTATCTTACCATTGCTGGTAGAAAGCCCTCGTTGGGCGGCACATTGGAGGCAAAGGTGTACTTCCTTTCGTCCAGTGACACTAACTTGTTGTACCACCATAGTTGCATCACGTACACCGCATATATCACAAATCATACCTAAAATTTCCTCAAGGTATCTAGCGGCTTCTCCTTGCCCGCCTTAATGCTGGGTAAAGCAGAAACAATCACCGATAACACTAATGTTCCAGCGGCAATGGCAAAGATGCCTATCCAAGGCAAAATCACTGGGATTTCTTCCAGATAAAAGGCTGGATCCAGCAATTGCACTGGCACAAATTCACTTCTTGCAAAATCCCGAGAAAGGAGCATTTCCAAAAAGTCAAAAAACATATTAGACAGATTATACCAAAAATGGACAAAAATGTTAAGAAGTTCTTCAATACCAGACAAAATCTGGTTTACATTCACGGCACAGAGAATCCCCAAGGGAATTCCCAGCACCACCCCTGCTCCACCTGCACAAAAACCAGTGAGCAAGAAGGCGGCAATAATGCCTTCGGAGGTGGCTCCCACGCTTTTCAAAATGGCAATTTCACGACGGCGCTCCATGGCTAGCATAACCAAGGCGGAAGAAATATTCACCGAGGCCACCAGCACAATCAGGAACATGACAAAAATCAGCATGATTCTGGTAGAAGTGAAATTTTCGTATTGGGCGGTATTCAGCTGACTCCACAATCTGAGCCGACATTCAGGAGGAAGTTCTTCTTCCACCAGCCAGGCTGTTTCCAGCAGGCCGTCGGAAAAGGCATCTTCTGTTTGAAGCCCCACCAAAATGGTGGAAAGAGAACCTTCCAACAGGGAAAAGCCTGTGTCAAAGGGAATGAAAACCCACAGGGAATCAAGCTCCTGATACCCGCAAGACACAATTCCTTCCACCGTAAAGGGAGTGATTTTTGGAATCACCTTGCCAGTGGGGCTGGTTCTCATGGTGACGATTCGAATGGTGTCTCCAGGCTGCAAGTCAAGATTCTCTGCAATGCCCGTACCAATCAAGGCACTGCGGGAAGAAGAAAGACTGATGGAACCAGCTTGGGCACTAAACAGCTGGGAAAAATTTGATTCAGGGGCAAAGATTTCCGGGGGAACAGAGCGGATGGTGGCACCAGTTCGCCCTTTTGCTCCCGCTGCCAAACCAATGCCCTGCCGCTCAGGAAAGGCTGCGGTAACTCCTTGTATTTCCTGCAATTGAAGGGCAAAATCCTTTATACCCTGGGCTGTCTCCAAGTCAGGCAGAGGGGAATCATTTTCATCCTGCAAACGAAGAGAACTGACAGGGCCTGTTACAATTACCTGCATGTGATAGCTAGAAAGTTCCACAATGCGAGAGGTTATTCCTTCAATCATGCCGTCAGAAACAGTAAGCACCACTACCAAAGGCACCAAGCTCAGGGCAATACACAAGATTGCTCCTAAAAGACTGCGACTTGCTGAAGAACCTTCTCCAGATATTTTTTTTTGAGAGGGAGACAGGAGCATTCGTGTGGCGTAGAGAATGGAGGCTTTGATGTTCATTGGGAATCCACCCAAGCCAAATGCCCCTTGGTTATGGTATAGATTTCATCTCCCTTAGAAGCCAGCTCCCTGTCATGGGTAACAAGCACGAGGGTCTTGTGATATTTATCCACCATGGAAAAGAGCAAATCACCAATGAGCTGGGCATTGGCAGGGTCAAGGTTGCCGGTGGGCTCATCTGCCAGCACCAACTGGGGATTTTGAATCAGGGAACGAGCCACGGCTACTCGCTGCCGCTCACCACCAGACAACTGGGAGGGCAAGTGATGGAGACGATGGTCAAGGCCCACCTCATGGAGCAAGGTTTGAGCTGCTTCTGCCGCCTGCTTGCGAGGCATACCGCTCATGAAGGCTGGAAGATACACATTTTCCAAGGCAGTAAAATCCTTCAAAAGATAGTGAAACTGAAAAATCAAGCCCAAAAACTGGGAGCGGTATGCTGCCAGCTGGTTTTCTGGTAAGCTATGGACACAGTAGGATCCCACCACTACAGAACCTGCACTAGGAGCGTCCAAGCCACCGATAATGTTCAACAAGGTGCTTTTACCACTGCCACTTTCTCCCACCACCACCACCTTGGTACCAGATTTTACCTCCAAATCCAAGGACTTGATGATGGTTAGCTTGTCCATACCAGTTATATAAGTTTTTTCCAAACCTTCAATCTTAATAATTACGTCACTCATCGTGGAGTACCTCCGAAAGCGTCATTGCCAATACCTTTCTGCTGGCAACCCAAGATGCAGCTAGAGCAGAAAAAACACCGAAAATGGTTATAAAGGTGATTTCAACCGGGAACATTCTGGCAGGAATGCTGGCATACACCTGATACATGGTATTTTCCCGCACATAGACAGCCATAGCAGGATTTGTTGCCATAGTTACAAGGTACTGAAGCCAATAACTTAACTTAGCAATCACATCAAAAATCACGTCCATCTGCACGCAGAGCAGCATCCCCAAAAGCAAGCCAGGAATGGCTCCTCCGAGGCCTGTCAAAAGTCCACGGAGAATGAAGATAAGCTGTACTTCTCGTTTTCTTCCCCCTAAGGCAGAAAGAATTGCAATTTCAGAACGACGTTCAAACACCATACGGCGCATTCCATTAAAGATATTGACCCCTACCACCACAAAAATCATAAATACCAGCATCATCAGCAGATTCTTTTCCACTTTCAACGCACCAAAAAAGGAACGATTGTAGCTACGCCAAGATTCGGTTTGAATTCCTGGGAGGGCCTTTTCCAGCTGATGAATTACCTGCAAGTCATTTTCAGAGTCTGCAAGTTTTAGGGCAAAAATCTTTGTGGCCTCCTGACCAAAAAACTGTTCACCAGCAATCATAGAAATAAAGGAATAGCTACTGTTTATTTCAGCATAACCACAGGAAAAAATTCCCGACACCACAAACACGCGATTATCGGAAATTAAATCAACGTCGCTACCTCCAGAAAGGGCCAACATATTCACGGTGCTTCCCACCCGCACTCCCAACTGACGGGCAAGCTGGCTTCCCAACACAATGTAACCAGGCCGAGATAAATCAAACTCACCAGAAATCATTTGCATTTCCTGGGCAAAGCCTGCATCCGTGTACATGATGTCTGGCGAAACAGCCCGAATCAAGGAGGCAGATTGACGACCTGTAGCACTAGCCAACAAACTCTGGGCCTCGTACAGGGGCTCCACCGCCACCACCCCCAATTCCGGGCGGAAGCACTGCTGTTCAAGGGCTTGTTGGTCAAAATCCTGCGAAGCCGTCACCCGAATGTGGGCAGAGCTAATTTCCATAATGCTGTCGATAAATCCCATCTGGAAACCATTCATGACAGAAACCGTAACGATGAGGGTCATAACACCAAAGCAAATGCTCAGTGAGGCAAGGAAGCCAGTCACTGCAGAGCGACCAGAACGGTCAACTTTGGCAAAACGGCGGGAAACGAAAAAAATCCAATTCAATACACTGTTCTCCTTATTTCCTTGCCATCAAGATACACAACTTCGGAAAGCAATCTGGCTCCATTGTACCTGGCCTCAATTTTCATATTGTCAAAATAGCGGGTTTCTGTACAAACACTTTCATCTTCATATTTTCGAGAAACTAAAAGTTCATCGTTTTCAAAATAATCATAGCCTCCATGGATGTTTCCTGGACTATGATACAAAGTTTTTTGAACAAAGGGTTCGTCTTGTCCATGAAGGGTGATTCTTGTTTCTATTAAATTCCTTTCTGGATTATAGAAATATTCTGTACTCTTCTTTAATGTAAGCCGAGAAAAATCATCTGTCTCTTGTTCATTTGCATCCTGAGGATTTACATCCTGAGGATGCATAGCTTTTTCTGAATCAAAACCGTAAACTTCTTCTCGAGTAACAAGTCCCTCTTGGGAATAAAAACGTTCAGTGCGACTTGTGTCGGTAAAATCGGTGAGCACCACCTTTTGGCGGTTTCGAGAATTTTCATAATAAAAATAATCTTCTTGTAAGACAATGTGAGAAGACAGTGGTGAGTTTTCAGCACCAGTAGCCGCATCTTTTTCCTGCCAGGTAAGACGACTTTGCAAGCGGTACTCTTTATCATACAGATTGCGAGTAAAAAATCCATCAGATTTCATCACCATGGTCTTGCTAGAAGGAGCAGACAAAAGAGCTGTCTCCTCCCCGTCATAAAGATGAAGCCGTGGTAACCCCTTTCCATCATACAGCAATTCTTGAACTACAGGCTCCTGGATAGCCGCAGTTTCCACCGATTTCTCTGTCCCAAATGCCTGTCCTAAAACACCCACAATAACCAGACAGGAAAGAAGGCGAAATCTCATCAATCCAATCCTAAGAATTCGTCTACGTACTGGTTGGGATCAAAGGGACGAATATCCTTATACCCTTCTCCACAGCAAATGAAGGCCACAGGAATGCCAAATTCCTTGCCAATGGCGGCAGCAATTCCTCCCTTTGCAGTGGAGTCGTATTTTGTCAAGATAACAGCATCAAGTCCTACCGCCTGATGGAAGACTTCCGCCTGTCGCAAGCCATTCTGACCAGTGGTGGCATCGATTACAAGAATCTTTTTGTAGCAGCCCTCAGATGCCTTAGAAGCGGCAACTCTGTCTATTTTCTGAAGTTCCCGCACCAAGTTTTCCTTGTTATGGAGACGACCAGCAGTATCAGCCAAAACAAGACCGCCACCACGGGCTGCCACTGCCTCAGCTCCGTCAAACACCACAGCAGAAGGGTCAGCTCCATGTTTATGAGCCACCACCCGCACTCCCAGCCGCTGTCCGTGAAGCTGTAGCTGCTCAATGGCGGCAGCACGGAAGGTATCTGCAGCAGCCATCACCACATTGTATTTTCCACTTCCTTGGAAAAATCCAGCCAACTTTGCCACGGAGGTGGTCTTTCCCACTCCGTTCACCCCTAAAACCATGTATATATTTACTTTTTCTGGCACTGGTTCCAATTCCACAGAATGAACAAATTCCAAAAGGCGACTTTTAAGTTGAAGTAAAATTCCCCGCTCATCCTCAATCTTCTGGGAACGGCAGTTTTTTTCCAATTCATCCACTAATTCAAAAACAGTTTTTGCTCCCAAATCACCTTCAATCAACAAATCTGAAAGCTCCTCAAAAAACTCTTTATCACGATTCTTGTGAATTCCAAAGAAATTCTTCAATCTGTCTGCAAACTTCATTTTTGCCATATCTACTCCCGCCTTATTTAAGTATACATCAATAGCATTATTTATTTTACTTTAGCCTGTTCCGGCAATACTGAATCTGCCGAACTAATAAACAATCCCAATTGCACTGCTAAATTCACTCCCAATCCTGCAGAAAGCACCATGGAACCGGTGGAAATATTTTTCCAAAGTTTCATATTTTCCTCACTTTCATGGCCTAAGACCCATCCATTAGACATATTCACATACATACCATAGGATACAAAAGTTGGAATAAGAGAAACTAACAAGGCACTATAGGAATTATACATGGCACGCCGTCTTTTTTCAATGCGAGTAGAAATTTCTTGGGTATCTTTTTTAAGCCTCAAATTCAGCTGACTCAGCTTTGATTCTGGAGTGATATCCGCCACAAAATAATAAGGGTGTTCCGTGTCTGGAGTAGGCAAAACGGTACCAAAGGCTAATCCCGTCTGTAGCTCCACCTCCTGTCCCAAGGTTCCTTGTGGAATTCCATCAACATAAAGTTGAGAATCTGGAAATTTTTCAGATTCAATCCTTACAGGAACATGCTCTACTGGATCCAGATTTACTGTTGTTAAAAATCGACTGTTCTGGGAAAAATCAGCCTCAAAGCTCCTTGAATAAAACCCAGGAGATTCTACTTCAATGGAATGACTTCCAGCTGCCAACAAAACGCCTCTGTCCACAAAACCTTGGGGATTAAAAGATTGTCCATCTACAAAAATCTTGGCCCTAGCCACTGCTTCTGGAGGTTCAATTTGAAACAACACTTCCACCGTAGGTCTATTTTGCAGCACTGGCTTCAACTGACTGGCAATTTCTTTGGCCATAACCGTAATATCTGCCACAGAAGCCAAGGACTGGATTTTTACCGAATGAATTTCACCTGGATACAGGGTAAGCTCCACTGTCACCGACAAATAATTCCCAGAAGCTATAATACTTCCTGTCAAAAGGCCATTTATATCTTCGTTTTTTACCGTATCTTTTGTAAAAAGAATGTTTGCTGAATCCTGCCACAGAACGATGCGCTCTCCTTCGTCCTGTATATCTTGAAAATCCTTTTGTTCTAGCTGTTTTTTTATGTCCTCAATTTGAGCTTCATTTTCTTCTAAATTCTCTCGTATCTCAAGAATTTTAGCATCTTTTTCCCTGAGATTCTTCTTCAAGCCTTTTTCAGAAGAAGAAATAAAAACTTGCTTATCTCGCTCCTTTATGGCAGCAGTTAAGGAATTCCCCAGTGTTGTCCGATCCTTCCGTAAAAGAACAAGCTTTCGCTCCAAAATTTCTTCTGGAGCAAGGATTCGTACTCCAGCGTCTTCAAGATTTTCTAAAATTAACGTAGGTAAGGTGGAAGTTACTCCTTCCACACTCTGTTGAAATGGTGAAGATTTTAAAGTAAAAGCACTTCCTGCCAGTACCCAATCTGCAATTATTTGGGTACTGGTAGTAGGCTCACACCACAGAGAACTTGATACAAGGCTTGTAATTGCTATTAAAAAAACAAGCCTTTTGAACATTACACCTCATCCTCGTCATCGGAGGAAAGGGGTTGTCCCTTCCAACGGGCAGTAAGGTAGGCCTCAATAAAGGGATCTAAGGCACCGTCCATTACCCCTTGAATGTTTCCAGATTCATGCTTGGTACGATGGTCCTTTACCATGGTATAGGGTTGGAACACGTAGGAACGAATCTGATTTCCCCAAGAAATGTCCTTCTTTTCGGCGGCAAACTTGGCGTTTTCCTTTTCACGCTCCTGACGATAATGCTCGTACAACCGGGCCTTCAACATGCTCATGGCGGTGGCTCGGTTCATCAGCTGGCTTCGCTCCGTCTGACAGGCAACTACAATTCCAGTGGGAATGTGGGTAAAGCGAACGGCAGAGTCAGTCTTGTTAACGTGCTGTCCACCAGCACCGCCAGCACGGTAGGTATCTACCCGCAAATCCTCTGGGCGAATCTCCACCTCGATGGTGTCATCAAGCACAGGGAACACGTACACAGAGGTAAAGGAGGTGTGACGGCGGGCATTGGAGTCAAAGGGACTGATACGCACCAAACGGTGGATTCCAGCCTCACATTTTAAGTATCCGTAGGCATAATCACCAGAAATCTGCAATGTCACAGACTTAATGCCGCCTTCGGCTTCCAGCATATCCACAGTTTCAATCTTAAAGCCTCGATTTTCAGCCCACCGTGAATACATGCGGGTTAACATGGAAGCCCAGTCACAGGCCTCTGTTCCACCAGCTCCTGCATGGATGGTAAGGAAGGCACCATTTCTGTCAACTTCGTCGGAAAGAAGGTTCAAGATGCTGAGTTTTTCGTAGGAGGCAAGGCTTTGGTCATAAAGACTCTGTAATTCAGCTTCAACAGAATCATCTCCCGTTTCAATTCCCAGCTCATACAAGGCTTCCATATCGTCAGCAGCAGCCAGCAGATCTTTCCAAGGTTCAATCCTGTTTCTCAGCTGCTTGATTTCTGTCATAACCTTTTCGGCCTTGGAGGGATTGTCCCAAAAACCAGGTTCACCAGATAGATTTTCTTTGTCTGCTATAGCTTTTTCTATGGCAGGTACGTCAAAGACGCCCCCAAACATTGAGGATATCCTCTTTCAAAGAGGCAATGGGGATTTTAAGATCTTCTAACATAAAATATTTCCTTATTACAAAAGTATTTATCGTGATTCATCAGGTCGTAGAGATGCACCCTTCAGCAAGCATCGTTTCCACCTTTTTTTTGAAAGTTCGGTGAGACACAAACAGTCCTGAACGGGATACTGATACAACCGCACAATGTCATAATAATCAGTAACACGATCTATTTCTTTCTTTAAGAGAACTAACATGTCTTTTGAAATTGAAGAATGTTCCCAACAGGCACGCTGCACTTTCTTGAATCGAAAATGAAGAAGAACTGATGCAAGAGACTTTGCAGAATCCATTGAACTGGGGTCTAAAATGACAGAAACGAACATAGGGTTAGAATAAAATAAACACAAATAATTGTCCATACTACCCTTGCAAAAAAATATATTTTAACGCAAAATATACTAATGAAGAAACTTATTTTTTTTATTATCTCTTTTTTGACTATTACTTTTGTCTTTGCACAAGATGTACGATTGATGGTTTCCGATATTCATGCTGAACCAGTCAACAGTCAAGAGATATTTGTTTCTTGGCAACTTCCTAATATATCAGAAGATATCGATACCACCCAACTTTCCTTGATTCTGTATCGAAGTCCCCAGCAAAAAGCTGGAAATACAACTTTGGAGGATCTAAAACCAGTGGTTACCCTCCCCTATAACACCACTTCCTATACTGACACTCCAGACAAGGACAGCAGTTTTTATTACACAGTTATTATCGCCACTGAAGCAACAAGTCAACAATATCTGATTATTCCAGCAAAAAATACAACGGCTATGGCAGTGCAAGTACTTTCTCACCCCCACCCAGCTCACGAACATACACAAGAAACTGTCCAGGATAAACCGAACAGTGCCACTGGTCTTAGAAACACTCCCCTGCCTTACTTAAAGCTTTCCATGCAATCCACAGAGATTCCCATTAATCCTGAACGAAAGCATGATACACCAACCTTTGTTTTAGAAGAAAGTGAAAAACAAAGGAGAACTTCAGTTCCCCAACTTCCTGATCCCTATATTTTCCGACAGGAACAGGAAACAGAAAATGTGGGAGAAGACTTTATCCTCCAGGAAATTATTCACAATCAGTTTGCAAACAAGGAATATGAAGCTACAGAACAGGCTCTACGAGACTTTTTGAGCATCAATCATTCAAAAGATGCCATTGACCGAGGTACCTTTTATTTGGGAGAAACCTTATTATATCAGGGAAAATATCAACAGGCCCTGTCCTGCTTTTTACAAGTGCAAGACAGGTTCCCGGATTTAACTTCTCGATGGATTCAGGCAGCCCTTGATGGCTACCAGCTTCCAATTATTGAACAATAATTATTGAATGATGTAAATATCCTGCAGCATTCTGGAAAGTACGGGATACTCACTTCCTGTAACTTCCTCTGCTGTAGGTGTAATTCTTTTCTGTAATAATTGAGTCTCTTCTCCTGAAGTAACAGAAACTGACCTTTCACTTGATTGTGCTTGAGTAGTAGCCTCATCTCCAGTTGTTGACTCTTTAGCAAGGGGAACAATAATCACCTCATCCTTGATATTCATCCGATCAAAGAAGCCTGCACGAGAATACCGACCTTGAGAAACAGATTCACTGACTTCCGTAAGGATAATAGTTCCAAGAATATCGTTTTGGGCATATTCCAGTCCCAAGGTATTGTCTGGAGTACGCACTTGTCCCGCCTTTACTACTGTTAGCACCGTATCCTTAGTAAGGCCATCAGTTGAGCCTAAATCCACCAACACCATGTCTGCATTTCTGTCAATAACGAGACCACGGGTAGGCAACATCTGGGCAATAGAATTACACAAATAGCGGAGAGCACCAGTAAAGCGGTCATTTCCTGTTCGGTAGATATTGAAGGAATCCACCTCAAGACCATTGCGACCAGAAAACACTGTTCCCTTCAGCAATAATTCACGTTCAGTTTCTTGGTATTCCAACAAGACAAAGTAATCCTGATTGGCATTTCGGGCATGACGGAATGCTTGGGAATAGGTAACGGTTTCTGGATAGGCATGGGCTTCTATATTGGCAGTACCGAGGAAATAATTTTCCACAGCCCGAACAGTAACGATACTGGCGTCTGCATGGAGCAACTGGGGAGGGGTTCCATAGGGATACAGCCCGATGTTCCAGCGTTTTTTATCAAGGTAGAAGGGATCTACCCCCCAACGGCTGGCTAAGTTATCAGAAAGCAAGGATTTATATGCTTCGATAGTATCTGCAACCTTAACAGAGACAGGCTGGATGGAACTGATGAAATTCAACTGCTCAAGATACAGTTCCTGCTGCCCCTTTCTGTCCAGCATATTGGCATAGGCAGAACGAGCCTGAATGTCTAGGGGATTAAGCCGAAGTGCCTGCTTGTATTCGAATTCAGCCTGGGGAGCCTCATATTGTTTTTCATAATCACGAGCCTTGGCAATATGATACTGGGCCCACTTGCTTCTTCGAGTATCCTCTACGTTAAAGGTTTCCAAAACAATCTGCTCCAAGGAGGAACGCATCATTTCGTCATGGGGAACAATATCAAGCCCCTGCTCCAGCACATCATATGCCTCTTCCATTCTATCCATCATTTGGAGGGAACAGCCCTTGAGATACCAAGCAGTAGAAGCCTCTCTATTACGGTTAATACGATAATCACAAATATCAACGGCTTCTTGGAAGCGGCCCTGCTGATACAATACCGTGGCCAAAAGCTCGTAGGACTTGTCAAAGTCGGGATTCAAGTTGATGGAGGTGCGAACACGATACTCAGTGTCACTGTAATCCTGATTCAAAAAGGAAATCCATCCGGCAATGTACTGCACTTCCTCGTCCTTGCTGTGGTACCGAAGTGCCTGCTGGATGTAGTTTTGAGCCTCCTCAGTCTTGCCCATTTCCTGGGATACTAGAGCCACCGCCAACAGGGCATTTCTGTTGGACTGCTGCCGTTTAAGGGCGTCAATATAACGTGTTTCAGCACCAGTGAGACGACCAGAAAGGATATCGAGCTGGGCAAGACCAAACCGTGCTTCAATATTGTTAGGATAACTTGTTAAAACCTGATTGAACAAGTTTTGAGCCTCTTGCACTCTGTTTAATCCAAGATAACAAAATCCAGTTAGATTCAATATTTCAATCTTGTCCTTGGCATACTTTGAGGCAGAGTCCAAATAGGTAAGGGCAAGAGAATACTCGTTCAAGGCGTAGCTACATTCCGCCAAGGCATACCAAGCATCACCATAGGCATTGTTCACACGAAGGGCTTCCTGATAACACTCCACTGCAGCATACCAATCAGCAGCTCGTTGGGCATCCTGACCTTTTTGGTACCATTGGGGAGCTGTCAGTTTTTGAGCAACAAGCTGTGGTTGCACAAAAAGAAAACAAAGGACAAAAAATCCCGCTAAAAGAAAAAATCTTGCCTTCCCTTCTCCCTGGCTCCCCTTGGTTTCACTGGAAAAAAACATTTTCATTCTTCTGTATCTCCAACATGACGAATTAACTTAATAACGTTAACCCGATGACCTTCCATATCCTGAACAATGAAATCATAATTTTGCCAGGATACTTTCTCATATTTTACCGGAATCTTTCCGAGCAAGTCGAAAACAAAACCGCCCAAGGTGTCAAATTCCTCATTTGGGAAGTTGGACCCCATGGTTTCATTTAAATTATCCAAATTAGCACGGGCATCGCAGAGCCAGATATTGTCACCCAAGGGAATCACATCCTCTCGCTCATTGTCAAACTCGTCTTGAATATCACCTACAATTTCCTCGATGATGTCTTCCATACACACAATGCCAGAAACACCACCGTACTCATCAATGGCAATGGCAATATGCACATGACGTCGCTTAAACTCCCGCAAAAGGCTATCAATACGCTTGGACTCCGGCACAAAGAAGGCTTTTCGACTATGTTTTTCCAAATCGACAGTTTCGTGGCGGGCAAAGGCTGCAATCAAATCCTTTACATAGAGCACACCAATTACATTGTCAATGGACTCACTGTATACAGGAAACCGTGAGTGGCCGCTTTCTGCAATCTTTTCCAAAAGCTCATCTTGTGGTGTACCACAACTCAAAAAATCCACGTCAATACGAGGAATCATAACTTCTTTTACAGAAGTTTCTGCCAATTCCTCTATTCCCCGAATCATGTCCCGTTTTTCTTCATTCAGCTGTTGCTGCTCCGACACCGCATCTCCATCTCTGGCATGCTCCCGGGAATTTGAATCATGATGACCTTCTTTATGGTTCCGTTTAAATATATTGAATAACCCCATTATTTAATCCTTCGGCTTATTTTGTGATAATTATATCACTTTCCGCTATAAAATCTTGCAAAACAATTTCCTGGAACTGCAACATAGGTTGTTCAGGGGAATTATCACTGTGATCCATTCCAGAAAGATGTAGAACCCCGTGAATCAAAAGCCGCTTTAGCTCCTGGTCTTGGGAAACTTCGAATTCCATAGCATTTTTTGCTAGGGTATCCACACTGATGACAATGTCCCCAGCAGAAAACCACTCCACTCCTGCTTCATCCTGATACTGACTGCCAGCATTGAAGGAAAGTACATCGGTGGGCATATCAAGCTGACGATAATTCTTGTTCAGTTCTTGGATAAAGTCATCCTGACAGAACAAGACAGAAAGTTCCCAGCCAGAAAGGTGCAATTTTTTCAAAACAGCCTCTAAAAAGGGCTCAATCTTTGAAAGCCACTGTGGCTCTGCTGCCATGTCTTCATGACAAGCAATTTCAATGAGATTTTGATTATTGGAGGGAATGCTACAAGATTCTGGATGAAATCCAAATGATTCGAATGATGTTGCTGTACTCATGTTGCCACCTTTTCTTCTGATTTATTTTCTTTTGCAGGTTCCTTTGCATCAGGATCCTTTTGATTAGGATATTTAATGCGGGAATGATAATATCCAGCCAACACGTCTACAAAGGCTTCTTCTATTGTGGACAAATCTTTAAATGTTATGTTGGCATTATCCATTTGACCATGGTTTACCTTTCCTAAAACTAATTCATGGATGAATTTTGTTAAACGAGGAACGGAAGGATCTTCCAAGGTATGACAAGCTGCTTCCACCGTGTCTGCCAGCATAACTACTGCAGATTCCTTTGAGGAAGGAGGATTTCCTGGGTAACAGTACTCTTCCATGCTGACATTGGGATCTGCTTCCTTTGCCTTCATGTAAAAGCCATAGATAGGCCCATTGCCGTGATGCTCGCCAATAATATCAATTACTTCTTGGGGAAGACGCATTTGCTCAGCCTTTTCGATACCCTTCTTTAAGTGACCACGCAAAATTGAGGCAGACATACTGGGCTTAAGGGCATCGTGGGGATTTTCGCCACCCATTTGATTTTCCACAAAATACTCACTTTGGTCCATTTTACCAATGTCATGATACAAGGCACCTACACGGGCAAGACGGTCATTGGCACCAATGGCACGACAAGCCTTTTCTGCCAACTCTGCCACCATCAAGGTGTGGCTATAGGTTCCACGAGCCTTTGTATTCAAAGCTTGGAGCATATGGTTTCGAGTATCACCCAGTTCCATAAGACGGAAGGTAGAGGCCGTGTTCATCAAATGCTCCAAGGGAGTCAGAAAGCCCAAAGCCAAAATCCCTGAAATGAAACCGTTTAAGGAAACCATCAGCAGGGTAAAAATCATATTAGTAAAGGTTGACAAAAATACAATCTTTAGGGTGAGCATGAACACCACATTTAAAATGGCCAGCAACAGGGAAACCATCACCATATCAATGCGGTGAGTGATATTTCGCACAATGCGGGCTGCAGCCAAACTAGAAGCTAATACGAAGAGAGCGGGAATGATATTATTTTGATTAGCATTTAAAATACCAAAAGCCAGTACAAAGGAAAAAATGACACCGTGACTTTGTCCGAATAGTACCACCACAATAAGCACAAAGAAGGTACTGGGAATGATAATTGGTAAGTTATATGGCGAGGAAAAGAGGGGAACTAAACTGCCAAAGCCAGCCAAGGCATAGGTAGCCACAAAGAACACCGCCAAAAGGATGGATTCTTTGAGGGAAACAGCAGTACCACAAAATATGGGGTTAAAGAGGAAAAAATTAAGTCCTGCAAGAAGCATTAAGTATAAGACTCTGTCAAAAAGAGCCTCATAGTCTATAAACTCAGGGGCATCTGCCAATTTTTCCAACTTTGCCAAGCCGATTTCTGTAACTGGAAACCCCTTGCGAACAATCTTTTCTCCCGCCTCTATCGAAATGGGATGACGGGCGTCAGGCGGCAAGCTTACATCGGCAATAATGGTTCTATCTGCAATTTGCCCCACCTCATATTCAGTTGCAGTAAAAGAAAGCACTGTTTCTGATGAGGAAATAACGAAAAAAGAAATTAAAACACAAGAAATAAAAGCTACGGCAAATACAATGAGTATGTTATAGTTCTTGGAAAAAAATCCTTTGATGGAATCCCGTATATACAGAATATTTGCCTTACTCTGCTTCGTTTTTGTTGTCTTCATAGGCTTGTACTATTTTCCTTACAAGTTCGTTTCTTACCACGTCGCTAGACTCCATAGTTATCATGGTGATTTCTGGAATATCTTTTAAGATTTCCAGACAATGCACCAGCCCAGAGGGTGTCCGCTGAGGCAAGTCAATCTGAGTGATGTCGCCAGTTACAAAAACCTTTGACCCTTCTCCCATGCGGGTAAGGAACATTTTCATTTGTTCCCGTGTTGTATTTTGAGCCTCATCCAAAAGAATAACGCTATTGTTCAAGGTGCGACCTCGCATATAGGCTAAGGGAGCCACCTCAATTACCCCACTTTCCATGAGCTTTTTGCCAAAGCCTTGAGGAAGGAGGGTGTTGATAACGTCAAAGAGGGGACGAAGATAGGGATTGATTTTTTGCTCCAAGTCTCCCGGCAAATAGCCAAGGCTTTCTCCAGCCTCCACCACAGGACGGGTCAGCACCAAGGAACGCACCTGACCGGAAAGCACCAGTCGCAGGGCTTCTGCCATCATCAAAAAGGTTTTTCCAGATCCAGCAGGACCGGTACAAAATACCATGTCGCTGGAACGGAGGGCCTTTACTAGACGCAGCTGATTGGTGGTCTTGGGATACACCTTTTTTACTGCACCACTGATGATAATACCACAGTCACGAAAATCCTCGGGCCTTTGGCCATCTTGATTCAGCTGGAGGATGGAGGCCATGAGATCCGGCCCCACGTCAAAGCCTGCTGCAGCCTCGTCGGTGATTCTATCTACAATGTGCTGGAATTGACGAATAACCTGGTCATCTGCCTTACCGAGGGAAACTTCATTTCCCTGGGTAAATACAGGTACACCAAGATATTTTTCTATGAGATGCAAATTACTGTCATTGGTGCCGCACAATTTTGCTAACAAATCTTGATCTGGCACAACTATTGTATACGATGTTTCCACAAAAAATCACTAAAGGCTTCTTCTTGTACAATGACAAGCAACTACAGTAAATATTCCTCGTTGCTACAGAAGAAGCCATTCTGTAATTGTAATGGGAAATGACGGGAACTGTCAAGTTTAAGGGAAAGAACACTCTGGAAAGGATAGAGTTTATGGAGAAAGTGGAGATTAAAATTACAGTTACATATTATATCTTATCTAGCACTCAGATTAAACCTGCAAAAAACTAATTAATTTCCATCAAATCTTCAACAGAACAGCTGAGAGCTTTTGCAAGTTTAATGACGGATTCTGCTTTTGCAGCACAAATATTTTTTTGATTTTGTTCATATTGTTGAATTGTCCGAACTGAAATACCTGTAATTCCAGCTAATTCACTTTGGGAAAGATCAGCATTCAGGCGATATATTTTTAAGTTGGTGAATCTTTTTCGCGATGAATATAACTCAAGCATTTTATTACAAAATTGAGAAATATCCATTTCGTGATACGGTGAGTAAAGAGCAAGAACTTCATGTATCGGAATTAAATCATTTATTTTTTGAAAGGATAGATTTGTAAACCATTGAAAATATGCCAAAGCCCAACCACACCAATATTCGGGGCTTTTATTTAACGCAGGTTGATATTTTGTGGCTAGTTTTTCATTATCAAATATTTCTATGGCAAGCTCTACGCCAGATTTCCCAACAAGTACCGAAGCTTCACCCCTTTCAAACTGAGAAGAAATCTTACTTTGCAAAAACTTTTGGAAAAAATCAGTTATGTCTTCTTTCACGTCATAAACAGCAAAATCAAACATTGTAGCGAGATTTGTTTGTGCTTTTGAAAGATAATTTTTATCGTAAGCGTGGATCATCAGCCTTTATTTCCTCATCTAGAATTTGAACAATATACAAATCGCCACGTTGTCGTTTATTTCTTTCTACATCAAAATATTGACGTCGTGCACTTTTATCTCTAAGCTCTCTCTTTGAAAACCATTTTTCAGAATCTGCAATTTCATATCCTTTAAACTGAAGAGCGTCAAATGCTTTTTCACTTTTGATAACAAATTGAGTGCCAAGATTTCCTAATTTCATGGCATTTCCAAGTTGACGAACAGAAATTGCACCATTGATGAAATCTTGTGCAAAGGAAAAATAACTATCATCAGCACGATAACCAGTGATAATATCATAGGATTTATAGGGAACAGTAAAATTTTCGAGGAGATAATTTTTTGCTTCCTGAGCTAAAGCTGTGTCAGTAGTAAAAGTCCTGTTTTCGAGAAGAACAGTAAGCCAATGCAGAATTGAATAATCATCATTGTTCAAGTTAAATATTGTTAAATCGTCTATTTCTATTTGGTAAATATTTGCAAACCCGTCAGAATATTTTGAGACACCCCACTCTTTTGACATATCAATATTTTCTGTGCAGTAAAAACCAAGACCATAATCGTTGTAGGATTTTCCATATCTAAAAAGGGGCTTTTCAATAATTTTATTTGATCCATGATAAATGGTCTTAATCATAACAACAGTATACTTCTAAAGGAGTATAAAAACAATAGATTAACGTCATGAAATAGAGGTTGATCTTTTGCCCTATCCTATTTTAGCTGGCTTCCAGCCCTTTTTCTCCCCTAGTTCTGTATATCGATCCGCTGAAATCCCATGTTGGAAAGAATCGTAGTGAGCAGTGCTCGAGCTTGCTGTTCCGACTCTGCTAAAATTCCTGAATCTAAGGTCTTTTTCAAGGTTTCTTCCCGTGCAAGCTCCACTTGTTCTAGGACTTCTTGGGTGGTAATGGGAACAAAGATGCTTTGCTGCTCATCAAACACGGAGATTTCTTTGATATCGTTGCCCAGAACCTTGGCCACAGGAATCCGTAAAACAATACCCTTGCCACCTTCGTCAATGTACATGCGACTATCACCCAGATTTTCAATACCACAGCGAATTACACCAGAAAATTTCACGATGCTATAACTTTTTGCCATGCCCATCACTGCTGATTTTTTCAGGGTAACAATGTCGCTGTAGGTAATTTTTACAGTGGTTAATTCTGAACAACGCTGCAACTCCTGACTAACCAAGGCATACTTCTTTTCTACTTCTATCTGGGAGAATTTTTGCCACAGGAATAAAAGTGCCACCAAAATAATGGCAATGAGCAAAAGCCACAGGAATAATTTGAAGAAAAATCTACGGAAGCAAGACTTTTTTTTGGACTCCTTGACCTTGGAGCCTTTGGATTTGCCAGAAGATGTAGCCCTTCCCTTTGATTTTTTTGCTTCTACCTGTTCTTCAAGACATTCTTGCTCTGCTTCTCTTCTTCGTTTTTTTGCTGGAATAGACACCTTTCCCTGAACGTCCCTTTCCTGTGCCATAGGCTCCTCCTGTCCATTCCATACTACCATAACAATAAAAAAATTTCAAAATAATCACAAAATCACAGATGAATACCTCATGAAACAAAACAAAATACGATGCATTCACCTTGTTTTTATGCAAAAGTCTTAGTATCTTCTATACAAGTGAATATTATATTACGGAGGAACGCGTGAAGGAAAATCCTTTTAAGTCTGGAAAACATCTTAAACTGACTCCCACCAAGGTGGTGACAGCTTTAGTGATACTAGTGGCCATCGTTGCCAGTTTTACAAGTTTTTTTGTGGTGGATGCCACGGAACAGGCGGTGGTAACTCGCTTGGGAAAATATTCTCGAACAGTGGGAGCAGGCTTGCACTTCAAACTACCCTTTGGTCTTGACAAAAACTACAACGTGCCAGCAAATGTGGTACAAACAGAGCAGTTTGGCTTCAAAACCATTTCCTCCGCTGGAACAAAGGGCATCTACGAAAACAACATCACCTCAGAATCTCGTATGCTCACTGGTGACTTGAACATTGTGGATGTGGAATGGATTATCCAGTACAAGATTGTAGATCCTGCAGCTTGGCTTTTCAATGTAAAGGATAGAACCAAGACCATCCGTGACATTTCCCAGTCCGTGCTGAACATGCTGGTGGGAGACCGAGCCATTCTTGATGTAATGGGAAGCGAGCGCTCTCCCATCGAAACTCAGGCTCAGCAGCTCATGAACGATAATTTTGACCAGTTGGGGCTGGGAATCAATGTGCTTACGGTAAAGCTCCAAAACATTGTGCCACCAGCTGGTGTTCAAGATGCCTTTGAAGACGTAAACAAGGCCATTCAGGACATGAATCGTTTTATTAACGAGGGAAAGGAAGCCTACAACACAGAAATTCCCAAGGCTCAGGGTGAAGCCGACCGTCAGGTACAGGTGGCCCAGGGTTATGCCGTGGAGCGAGTAAACAAGGCTCAGGGTGACGTCGCCCGATTCAATGCCGTGTACGAGGAATACCGTAAGGCTCCTTCCGTTACTCGGGAGCGATTGTATATCGAAGCAATGGAAGAAATCTTTGCTGCAAAAGAAAATTCTACCCTCATAGACGGGGAGCTGGATAATGTGCTTCCTGTAAAAAACCTTACTGGAGGAGCCCAATAATGAAAAAGGTCTGGACAAGTTTAATTATTGTAGTGGTATTACTGGTGGCTTTTTTGATGCTGGGCCCCTTCTACATTGTAAACGAAGGCTATCAGGCTGTAGTTACCCGCTTCGGTCAGATTGTAAACACCCGCACCCAGGCTGGTCTTTATATCCGCCTACCTGTGGTTGACACCGTTACCACCTACCCCAAGCTGATTCTTTCTTTGGACGGAGATTCCCAGCGGATTCCCACCAAGGAAAACCAGTTCATCATTGTGGACACCACCAGCCGTTGGCGGATTTCTGACCCCGGCTTGTTCTATCAGTCTTTCAAGACACTGGAGGCAGCCAATAACCGTCTCAGCGACATTATCGATTCTGCCACTAGAACCATTATCACCCAGAACAGATTGGCAGAAGTAGTTCGTAGCTCAAACCTCATTAACGAGCTGGCCACCTCCAACTCCTTGGTAAACATGGAGGACGAGGAAACAGCCCAAATCGAGGCACTGGTAAATGTGAGCACCCAGTCAGAGGCAGTGGCAAAGGGACGCCGTCTTTTGAGTAATGAGATGGCAGAAGAAGCCCGTAAAATGATTAGCGAGTACGGCATTGAGCTCATTGATATTGTGCCCCGCCAAATCAAGTATTCTGACGAGCTAACAGAAAGTGTGTACAACCGCATGATCAAGGAGCGAAATCAGGTAGCTCAGGCTTACCGCTCACTGGGAGAGGGAAAGAAGGCGGACTGGCTTGGAAAGCTGGAAAAGGAAAAGCTTACTATTCAGTCTGAGGCTTACAAAAAGGCAGAGGACGAAAAGGGTCGTGCCGACGCAGAGGCTACTCGCATTTACGCCGAAGCCTATTCCAAGGATCCTGAGTTCTACACCTTCTGGAAGAGCCTTGAATCCTACAAGTCCACCATGCCCAAATTTGATGCCACCTACAGCACCAACATGGACTACTTCAAGTACTTGTATGACTCACAAGGCAAACGATAATTTTCATGTAGGAGACAAGGAGTAATGATGATTTCCCTGTTGAATCGAAATGACGGAAAGCTAGAGCTGGATATGGCCATGGGCCCCAGAGATTTTGCCCAAAGCCGCCTTCTGCCCTTTTTGGAGGAGGATGGATGGATTGTTTGTGGCACAAGCCTTTCTAGCTGGAAGTTTACCGAAGTGATTCAGCAGGGAGATTCCATTTATGTAACAGGAAGTGATTTTCCGGGAATCTCCATTCTTGAGCTCTTGTGTGATAAAAATTCATCAGATAAAAACTCTAATATATCAATTATATCTATTCTAAAAGAAATTTTTCGTGGAATGGAGCTGGTTCTACAGCAAAAGCCAGAGTTTCAGCTTTTTGGTCCTGCTCAAATTCTTGTTGAAAAAGAAAAGGATTCAGCAGAAACACGTCTCCTTTTTTTGCCCCCCACCCTTTTCAAGCGGGCAATAGAAAGTCGCTCAGTACAAGAACAAGGTCAGCTTTCAGGCTGTTATTGCAATCCACAGCTTCAGGGAACAGAGGCAATGGCTTTTAGTCAGGGAGTCTATCTGTACAAAGCTTTAAGTGGACAGCTGCCATTTCCCCAACGAGAAGAAGAGCTGCGACAAGCAGATTATCGTGACAAAAACTTTATGCCACTGGAATTTCTTGTTCCAGGCCTTTCCTCCCAGGTGGCAGATGCAGTAAACAATAACCTGCAGCTAGGTACATCTTTGACAGCAAAAAAGAAAAACACCCTGCAGGATAAAATCATGGATAAAAAAGCGGCTCCCCGTAAGCCAGTGCTTTTACATTCAATGGTGGCTGAAGAAGAGCCTAATCTTTTAAGTCTTTCTACACAGACAGAATCCACAGAATTTATCCAACGGCGGGAAAGCTACCAGCAGCAGCAAGAAAAAAAGCTCCATCGCAAGCGCTTTATCCGAAGATACAGCACCTGGATAAAGGTAGCTTTGGCGGTGGTGGCGGTAGGAATTGCAGCTTGCATTTCAGGAATTAAGGATTGGCGCAATGAATTTGTGACCACTGGCCTCAGCCCAGCTCAAGTCTGTGGCGTGCTGTATACGGCTTTAGATGAACAAAATCTGGTGATGGCAAAGGCCATGTGTACCGGCTCTGGAACGGAAGAGTTTCAAGAGCGACTTTCTAATTTCTTTATAGCCAACAGAATGCGTACTAGCATGAATCCCACAGCCCTTGCGGTCACTCCTAGCCAATGGGTTCAGTATCTAGCACAACAAGAAACACAAGAACATGCACCTGCTTTTCAGCAGCGGGAGCTATGGATTTATGGTGTAACGAATTTTCACCTTGAAATACCACAACTTTCAGAAAAAGCTTTAAGCCAGCTTCCAGTGTATCCTCCCCTACGGAAGGACAAGCAGCGATTGGTGGAAGGAAAGGAGGGAGAACAACTTCAGGCTGTAGCAACCTATAGCCTAGTTTACAGCGACGGTCTTGACAGCCTTCAAGTAGAGCACCACCGTGATAGCCTTACCTTGGAATACAAAAAACAAAGCTGGCAGGTGGTGTCTGTAGAACAGGAATTTAACAACGAAATGGTAGAACGAAGCCAGATTAAAAAGGATTTCACCCAGCTGCTCAAGGAATTGCAGCAGGAGAATGAAGAAAACCAACTCCTGCCGGAGAACACAACAAAACAGCTCCTGCAGGAGAACGCAACAAACCAACTCCTGCAGGAGAACGCAACAAAGCAACTCCTGCAAGCATATCCTTGGCTTGGAAGCCTTTAGTTAGGCTCCAAAGAACAGATCCTTTACCACCACAAAGACAACAGAAAGCACCAGGGCTGGCAGATAGTTTGCCGTCTTTATCTTTGCCAGTCCCATAAGATTTACACCAATCATGATAATGAGGATTCCACCTGTAGCCCCTAGCTCTGCCAGTAACACATCGTTAGTATAAGCGGCCACCAAGCCAGCCAGCAAGGTTAAAGCCCCCTGATACACCAGCACCGACAGGGCAGAAAAGGCAGTTCCAATTCCCAAAGCAGCAGCAAAAACAATGGCCATAAAGCCGTCCAGCACTGATTTGGTAAAGATGATGGTATAATCTCCGTCAATTCCTGCCTTGATGGAACCAAGAATAGCCATGGCTCCCACACAAAACAGTACGGAGGCATTCAAAAATCCGTAGGCAAAGTTACTGGTGCCCTGCTCCTGTTGATCTTGGGAATTTTTCTTTCGCAGCACCAGTTTTCCCAGACCATCTCCCAAAAGTAGAATCTTTCCGTCAATATCCATCCAGGAACCGAGAATTCCACCGGCAATAATCGCCATAGCCAAAAAGATAATATTCTCATAGGCCAAGGCCATTTCAATACCAATCACCATGGTCACCACACCAGCTCCCGTTTGCACCACACGGGACAGATTGTCGCTAATTCGCTTTGAAAAAATAATACCAATCAATGAACCAATGATTATGGCAATACAGTTCACAAAAACCGCAATCATAATTTCTTCCTCACAAATAAATACACCAGTACACCCACCAAGGGGAACACTGCAAAGGTAGTAAACAGTACAGGATAGCCAAAGGAATCTATCATCCAGCCACCAAGACTATTTCCCAATACACTGGCCAGTCCAAGGGCAAAGATGGAATACAGGCTCATGCTAATCATGAGCTTTCCCTTTGGAGCATACTGAGCCACAAAACCCACCGCCGCAGGATGATACAAACCATAGGTAACAGAATTGAGCATTTGTCCCAGCACTGCTCCAGTCATGTTGGGAAAGACAATATACAGCAACATTCGCACTCCCACCAAGGCTGTACAAAATACCAATAGATTTAAGGAACCATAGCGACGCAAAAATCTTCCTGAAAAAAACATAAAAGGAAT
>JAGBXW010000040.1 GCA_017629095.1 Treponema sp.
AACCTTTGACAATTGTTTTGTAGTCCATAATATCAAGATTATTGACGGCAAAGCAGGATTGTTCATAGCTATGCCAAGCAGAAAGACTGCAGAAGGTACTTATATGGATGTGGCTCATCCCATTAGTCCAGAATTTAGAACCGAGTTGCAGGATACGATTATTTCGGAATTTAATGCTGGTCATGTTGAAGTGGTTTCAAACCCCGAAGACATGCTAGATTAATATTTTGGGACGTCGGCAAGTGGTAAGCCCCCGGCTTTTGGTGCCGGTATTCCGTAGGTTCGAATCCTACCGTCCCAGTATTTTTATACACAGGATAGACGTTAATCTGTGTAATTAGTTGATAAGGAGTTCCTCAGATGGATCAGTTTGTTGTAAACGCTATTACCCGTAAAGATACAGGTAAGCGTGCTGCACAGAAGTTGCGCCAGAATGGTCGCCTTCCTGCTGTTATGTATAATTCCAAGGGTGAATCCGTCATGTTGGATGTTGACGAGGCTGAGTTTACAAAGGTTTGGAAAAATGCCACACCTTCTACCCTTGTAAATCTGAAAGTTGATGGAAAAGATAACCTGGCTTTTATCAAGGATACTGAGTACGATATCAAGAGCGATAAGAACCTTCACGTAGACTTTCACGTGATTGAAGCAGACAAGCCTTTGAAGATGAGTATGAAGATTCATTTGACCGGAAGTCCTGTTGGTCTTCGTGAAGGTGGTCGTTTGACAGCTCACCATTCTCAGGTTGTTATTCAGTGCCTGCCTAAAGATTTGCCTGTTCGTATCAATGCAGATGTTTCTGCTTTGGGAATCGGTAATAAATACTATATTAAAGATATTCCTGTAGCTGAAGGTGTTACAGTGTTGACTAATGGTGATAACTTGGTTGCCAGTGTTTCTGCACCTAAGCGCTAAGTCTGAATAAAGGCTATACGATTCAATTTGATAGATTGATTTTGAATTGAAAAGATGTCTAGAACTAAAGTTTTAGGCATCTTTTTTTTATAATGGGTTATGAAGTCTACTGTAGATTTTTTGGAACAGCTTGCAAGAGGATTTGATGTCTGTGCTTGTTCTTGTAAAGATATATTTAGTTCTTGTAAAAAAATAGGGTTTGGGGTGTCTGGTGGGGCTGACTCTATGGCCCTCTTGTACAGCTCAATTTTGTTACGAAAAGCACTTTTTGGCGAAAGTGGAGCTCATTTTGTAGTTGTTTCTGTTAATCATAATATTCGACCAAGAGAAGAGAGCCTTGGTGATAGTCTTTTTGTACAAGATTTTTGTAAAAATTTTCCTCATGTAGAATTTATTTTGGAAGAATTAGAGCCTGGTACTGTGGAAAAGGTGGCTCAGCAAAGAGGCCGGGGGATAGAAGAGGCAGCTCGTTTTTTGCGATATAAAATCTTTCAAACTTTAATTGATGAAAAAAAATGTGATTATTTTTGTCTTGCTCACAATCAAGATGATCAGTTGGAAACATTATTACTGAGATTTTTACAAGGCGGTGTAGATGGCCTTGCCCAAGGAATTCCATCAGTCAGAGATTTTTTTCTTCGGCCTTTATTGCAAGTTAGTCGTAAAGATATAGAATCATTTTTATCTCAGGAAGAAATCGATTTTCGGTGTGATAAAACTAACCGAGAGAACGAGTATTTGAGAAATCGATGTAGAAATCTTTTAATTCCTCTTTTAGACAGAGAGTTTCCTGGTTGGGATAGGGGAGTGCTTTCTGGTACAATAAAAAAAAGATGGGACAATGAGTTTATTTACTCTGTTCTGCCTAAAGATTTTTGGAAAAAAAATACAGAGGGGGGGGTATCCGGATCTTTGACGGATTTTTTTTCCTTACATCCTGCTTTGCGACGACGAATTTTATTTATGGGATTCAATCTGTTGGGAATAGATGATCGTGTTCCTTTTCACATACTAGAGCCTTTGATTTCTTGGGAAACTGGTATACTAAAGGGGAGAGTCTTTTCATTTAAGGATATAGAATTGATTGTCCACAATGAAAGCCTCATCATGAGAAAAAGCATTCATAGAATACATGAGGAAGGATTTTCTCTTTTAGTTGAATCTGCTGGCACCTACGATATTTGTAACAAAAAGATTACATTTCTGTCAGTAGCGGATACAACCTCTTCAAGTGATGAAATAATTCTTACTTTTCAGGAAAAGTATTTTCATGCTCCTTTTATAATTAGAAATCCACTTCCTGGGGACAAAGTAATTTTCTCTGAAAAAAAAATCAGTGTACAGGATATGATGAAAAGTGAACCGTACAAAGACAGGAACTGTATAGCAGTAATAGAAGAAATTGGAAATCCTTTTGTATCCATTATTGTTTTATCGTAGTAGATTTGTTATAATGCTCCGATATGTCCGACAATAACAAGAATAATAATTCTCCTAGAAGAAGAATTCTAGGAGGTGGTGTTGATTTTGGTTTTATTTTTTTTCTGGTGATGTTGGCAATCACTGGTATTTTTTATTTTTTGAACAACAAGCTCACAAGTCTTCCTGAAATTCCTTATTCAAGTTTTTTAGCGGCGGTGGAAGCAAATCAAGTAATAGAAATTGAAATTACTAATGATTACTTGATTGAAGGTGTCATGAAGCCAAAGGAACATAAGGATGATGGATTTTTTAAAACAATTATTCCCTATGATGATGCACAGTTAATGCCCTTGTTAGAAGAGCGTGGGGTTAAGGTAAGTGGATTAAAAAAAGGGCCAAGTTTTTTTGACACATTATTAGATACCCTCCCCCTTTTACTAGTGATGATGTTGGTGTTTTCCTTGATGATGCGTCAAAATATGGCTGCAAATACAAAGGGCTTGCAGTTTGGAAAAAGTCGTGCTCGTTTGTACAATGGCGGGAAAAAAGTAACCTTTGCTGATGTAGCTGGTCAAGAAGAAGCAAAGTCTGAATTGACAGATATTATCGATTTCTTAAAAAATCCCAAGAAATATACTGCCATCGGAGCAAAAATTCCTACTGGTGTACTTTTGGTGGGAAATCCTGGTACAGGAAAAACCTTGCTGGCTCGTGCTGTAGCTGGAGAGGCCGGGGTATCCTTTTTGCATATTTCTGGTAGCGACTTTGTGGAAATGTTCGTAGGTGTGGGAGCCAGTCGAGTTCGAGATTTATTTGAGCAAGGGCGTCGCATGGCACCTGCTATTATCTTTATTGATGAAATTGACGCAGTAGGTCGTAGCCGTGGAGCTGGTTTAGGTGGCGGTCACGATGAACGGGAGCAAACCTTAAACCAGATGCTTGTGGAAATGGATGGATTTGAAAACAAGGATGGAATCATTGTGCTTGCTGCCACCAACCGGCCCGATGTTCTTGATCCTGCCTTGCTACGTCCTGGTCGCTTTGACCGACAAGTTACTGTAGCTTTGCCCGACATGAAGGAGCGAGAAGCAATTCTTGCTGTCCATGCTGCCAAGGTGCCTGTGGATAGTTCTGTGGATTTTGGTCGTATCGCACGAGCTACTCCTGGAATGAGTGGAGCAGAGCTTTCTAGCTTGGTAAATGAAGCTGCCCTTTTTGCTGCAGGTAAAAATCAAGAAAAAGTAACGGAAGTGGATTTTGAATTGGCTCGGGATAAATTGCTCATGGGTGTTGCTCGTGAGTCCATGGTAATTTCTGAAAAGGAAAAACGGATGACTGCCTATCACGAGGCTGGCCATGCCCTGCCGTATTATTACCTGGAACATGCTTCGCCGCTCCATAAGGTTTCTGTTATCCCTAGAGGTAGAGCTTTAGGTGTTACTGTAGGTATTCCTGAGGAAGACTCTTATTCCCATACCCGCAGTTGGTTGGAAGATCAGTTAGTAATCTTGTTTGGTGGATATGGTGCTGAGACGCTGGTATACAATGATACTACTACAGGAACACAGAATGATTTGCATCGGGCAACAGAGCTGGCTCGTCGCATGGTGTGCCAGTGGGGGATGGCTCAAGAAGTGGGGGCGGTTGCCTATAATCAAGATGATGAGCCGGTGTTTATGGGACGGGATTTAGTTCGCCATAAAACATACTCTGAGGAAACTGCACGAAAAATTGATGCCGCAGTAGAAGCTATTTTAGGAAAGGCTCGTCAGCGTTGTGAAGATATTTTGAGCCAACATCGGGATCAGTTGGATGCACTGGCAAATGCATTGATTGAACGGGAAACCCTTTGTGATGAAGAAATTCGCCAGTTATTGGGTTTTGAGTCAAGAAATAGTGGAGCAGAATCCACTGATGTACCGATACTATAGAATAGGGTCTCTTCTATTCTTTGTGTTGAGAGGCCATCAAAAATTCAGGAGCGTCCATGAACAAAAATAAATTCAGCATACTTGTAGTTTTTGTTTGTTGTTTTGCTTTTCTCGGCTTGCCCCTTGTTGGTGAAACTTCTATTTCAACTACCTTATATACGGATTTGGCAAATTATCGTACTGCTATCCGCTGTTATCAGCAAGGGAAAGTATATCTTGAAGATGCTCAGTGGACATATGCCTTGTCACAATCTGAATTAGGATTAGGATATGATACTTCCATTTCTGACCTGTGGTTTGTAAATGCTTATGCCAGTTATCAATTAGGAAAAAGTCCTGCAGAAATTCTTCCCACTATAAAAAAGGCTATTGAACAGGATAAATGGGTAGATTACAACAAAGACGGAGCTCTCTTGTTGTATGCAGAACTCTTGTCTTACACTGGAGATTCCCAGCGGGCATTGCGTTACCTTGAAGGTGGAAAAATTTTCCCTTCTTCTTCCCGTGAATATTTGAAAATCCTCTGTTATTATAGATTGGGAACTGAAGAGTCATATAAACAGGCACGAAAATTAGTTTCAGAAGCTGCTCGTTTATATCCTGAAGATATGCGTTTCCCTCAAGTTTTCTTTACTTACGAGGTAAAGCCTGATTTGAGTTATAGTCCTTTGGCTGAAGATTTAGGAGAAACCTTGGCCCAGCGGTTTAACGAGTTGGGAGAATATCCTGCAGAATTATACTTGCTTGCAAGTTTGTTTGCTGAGGTGGAGGTGAGTCAGCGACGTCTACAATCTTTTGGTGTTTCTCAGAAGCGTCATCCTCTGTATGCTAGTCTAGCACTACGATCTGGAGTTATTTCTGAAGCTCAGGCTTATGAATATTTTTGTTCCTTTGCAGTTGACTCAATTGCTCTCTCCCAGTTGGAAAGTTTTTCCAGTTTGTTAACAGAATCAAGTACAAAATCAGCTCTCAAGGCTTTTCTCAATGGTTATCAGGGGATGATAACTCATGATACTACGGGAGATGGTATTGATGACTTCCGCATAATGTATTCTCGTGGTAGACCAAAACAGATTCACTATGATAAAAATCAAGATGGTGTAGAGGATTGGGTTGCTCGCTGTGATTTTGGGGTTCCTACAGAATTACTTCTACCAGAAACAAGAACCTTTGTACGCTATAAAAAATATCCCTTTGTTGCATCTATGGAGTTGCATTCCATAAACTTTCAGTTTGTGGAGGGAGTCTTAGATTGGACTCCTGTTTCCATCACTCCGTATGAGCCTTTACGGAAGGCATTAGGTGGCGGAGAATTTTTTGTTCCCCAATTAAAATCTGCTCCAGAGGGACTTTTCCCTGCCATGAGAACTTTGGCGGAAGCTGCCTATACAGTAAAATTTCCTGTAGCAGAGCGTCCTGAAGCTAAGGTTGAGCTTTCTCTATTGGAGGGCAAGGTTCGTTCTGCCCAATATTATGAAGGAAAAACTCTGTATGCCCAGCTTGCTTGTGAGGATGGTCTTCCAAAAACGAGAAATGTGGACTTAGATGGTGATGGCTGGTTTGAATTAACTCAGAATTTTAACTTTTCACCCACAAATTATTTGGACTATGTGACTCCTGCAGAAAGTCTTTCCTTGTATGAAGAACTTTTCGGTACAGTATTTTTTCCTCAAGGTATCTTTATTCAGCAAGCATTTTTGGACAAAGATTTAGATATGGAATTTGACTTTGGACAAGAGTATACTAAGGGGAGAGGTGTTTCCTCTGTTTGGGGGGATCCCCGCTCTGACAAGTGGACTTCTCAGTACATTGTAGAAGGCGAAACGCAGAATTCTGTGGCAAAGTTTAAGATTTCAGGTTCTTCTGAAATTGTTTGCGTCTATATGGAAAATCAAGTGCCTGTCCGTGTTACCACAGAAAATCAGGAGGGTTTAATTTATAGAGATTTAACCATTACTCCTGTTGAAGATGTGTATTGGCTGGGAGATGTTGGTTCTGTAGAGCTATCTAACTACTTGAAGCAAAAGATAGATGAGATCGGAGACCAGGGGCGAACCATGGTAGTTCAGATGGAAGGCAAAGTCTCAGAAACAACGTCTGGAACACGATGTACTGGAATCAAAATCTCAAACTTCTATTTTGGAGTTTTACTTGATGATTAAAGCTGTAAGGTCAGTTTTCCAACTGGCTATATTTTCTTTACTCTTTCTGGTGGGATGTAGTTCTTCTCCTCAGAAAGAGTTTGTTCCTTTAGATTACACTACTGAAGATGTAATCCAGAATGAAATTGCTTCCATTACTAAACTACTAGAAACAGAAAGTGTTAAAGCTCTGTGGAGAGCACGTCTTTTACAAAAAAACTCTGCTGTTCCCCATGATGCTATTGAACAGGTTTTTGAACTTTGTAGTCAAAAGGTGCTTCAGCAATACCAAGAAGCAATATCGTCTTCCAATTATTTGGAGGCACGACGACTGTTGTCTTCTCTTATGGCTGTTGATTATCCTGTAGATACATCATATGAAAATCATCTTGAAAAATTAGAAGATCAGATTGCTTCAACAATTCCAGGCTCTGGAGTCATATCAGACAATGTCCACGGTGTACATGATTATATTAGTGGTACAGTGACCATTTGGGTAGATTTAGGGATTCATGTGGCCCGTGGATTGGGATATGCAAATCGGGCCATTGGTTCAGGTTTTTTCATCGATAAAAAAGGCTACATCATCACTAATTATCACGTGATTCAGCCTGAGGTTGACCCAGAATATGAGGGCTACTCTCGCTTGTACATCAAGCTTTCCTCAGATCCAGAAACGAGAATTCCAGCAAAAGTAGTGGGATGGGATCCTTTGCTTGATCTAGCTCTGCTAAAAACGGAAATCGATGCACCATACGTTTTTCCTTTGGGCTCTTCTCAAAACCTTGATGTAGGGGAGCGAATCTATGCTATTGGTTCTCCTGCTGGTTTGGAGTGGACCTTAACCTCTGGCATCGTTTCTGCCAAGGGGCGCCGTCTTTTGGCCATGGGGCCAGTGATGCAGATTGATGCAGCCATCAATTCTGGCAACTCTGGTGGTCCAATTATCGATGAAAAGGGTAATGTGGAGGCCATCGTTTTTGCAGGAATGCTGGAATACGAGGGCTTGAACTTTGCCATTCCTGTGGAATATCTGAAATCTCAGCTGCCTATACTTGCTTCCGGAGGATTGCGGGAGCATGGTTGGATTGGTGCCTATGGAAAGGATAATCCAGTAGACCAGTTCGCCGAAACTCCTCGTGGACTTTTAGTTCAATACCTTATGCCTGGTGGCAGTGGACACCGTGCTGGTTTGAAAAAAGGTGATGTAATTACTGCAATCAACGGGATTGGTATTACTGGAATCGATGATTTTCACAATGTTCTTCAAACACTGCTACCAGAAACAGTTGTTACCCTGTCCGTATTTTCCCCAACTTCCAGCACTGTTTCAGATGGAACTGGTTCCGAGCAGCATTTGTCTGTGTATCTTGAAAAACGACCACAACAACCAGGGTATGAGATTTATCAGCGAGACTTGGTTTCTAATGCTTTTCTACCAATTTTTGGTATGGAATTAAAGTCTGCCTCCGACAAGAACAAGAAAAGTTATACGGTGGTATCAGTTTTGCCAGGAGACATAGCTGATGAGTCGGGATTTTCCGTTCACGATCCTGTTGAAATCGTTAAAGTTGAAGTGCCTAAAACAAAGGATGCACTGTATGCCCAACTCTACACCAAAAAGCGGAAGAATGGTTATTTCGAGGTGAGCATTGCAGTTGGGGCTCCTCTGGACAGTCCCTTCTATTTCTAATACAATAGTTTCACAAAAAAATCATGCCTCTTGTAGTTTTGCTCAGGAGGCTTATTTATAGGGAAATTATGGCAGATTTAGCACACAAGAGAAATTTTTGTATCGTGGCCCATATCGACCACGGAAAATCGACCCTTTCTGACAGATTGATTCAGAAGGCAAAGATTATTGATGACCGGCAATTCCAGAACCAGATTCTTGACTCCATGGATATTGAGCGAGAGCGCGGAATTACTATAAAAAGTCAGGCAGTAACTATTCCCTATACTGCTGCCGATGGGCAGAATTATGAACTGAACTTTGTTGATACCCCTGGTCACGTAGACTTTTCCTATGAAGTTTCCAGAGCCATTGCCTCCTGCGAAGGAGCCTTGTTATTGGTTGATGCAGCTCAGGGAGTTGAATCCCAAACCCTTTCCAATATGTACCTGGCCTTGGAGCATAATCTTGAGATTGTGCCCGTTATCAATAAAATTGATCTGCCTGCTGCAGACATTCCTGGAGCAATGCATCAAATCGACCACGATCTTGGTTTGGACGGTGAGTCTGCTGTGCTTGTTTCTGCCAAAACAGGAAAGGGGATTGATGAACTTTTTGAAGCTATTGTAACTCGATTTCCGCCTCCAACTGGAGATCTTTCAGGAAAGATGAGGGCATTGATTTTTGACTGCCACTATGATCCCTATCGTGGTGTTATCGTTCACCTACGAATGATTGATGGAGCCTTGAAGCCAGGTCAGACCATTCGCTTTATGAATAGTGGCACTGAGTATAAGGTGGAATCTACAGGTATTTTCCGCATTAAGTTGCAGGAAACAAAGCAGTTGGAAGCAGGTGACGTTGGTTACATTATTGCTGGAATTAAAACAGTTTCTGATGTTCGTGTTGGAGATACCATTACCTTGGCGGAAGATCCTGCCCAAGAAGCATTGCCAGGATTTAAGGAAGTCAAACCAGTAGTATTTTCCTCTATCTATCCCATCGATTCCAATGATTACGAAGAATTGCGGGACAGCATGGAAAAACTCACCCTCAATGATGCAAGCCTTGTGTACGAAAAAGACTCATCCCTTGCTTTGGGCCATGGTTTCCGGTGTGGATTTTTGGGACTTTTGCACTTGGAGGTTATTCAGGAGCGATTGGAGCGTGACTACGACCAAGCCGTTATCTTTACGGCTCCTTCCGTTCGTTATCTGATAAAATTGACTAGTGGTGAGGAAAAATACATCGACAATCCTGCCGATTATCCTGATCCAGGACGAATTGCTTCTGCTCAAGAGCCTTATATCCGGGCATCTATCATAACACCAGCCACCTATCTTGGTTCTATTATGGCCTTGTGTACAGAAAAGCGTGGTGTTCAGACAAACATGCAATATCTGGATGAAAAGCGAGTAGAAATTACCTACGAAATGCCCTTGGCAGAAGTTTTGTTTGACTTCTATGATCGCCTTAAAAGTTATAGTCGTGGATATGCCTCCTTCGACTACGACATCATTGGGTACCAGCCTACAGAATTGGTTAAGATTGATATTCTCATCAACGGAAAAGGTGTGGATGCCTTGGCTCAGTTGGCATTTAAGGGGAACGCCTATGACAAGGCCCGCCACGTTTGTTCTCAATTGAAGGAAGAAATTACTCGTCAGCAATTTAAAATTGCCATTCAGGGTGCCATCGGTAGCCAGATTATCGCCCGTGAGACAGTCAATGCCCTGCGAAAGGATGTTTTGGCAAAGTGTTATGGTGGTGATATCACCCGAAAAAGAAAGTTGCTGGAAAAGCAGAAGGAAGGAAAGAAGCGTATGAAGATGGTTGGAGATGTGGAATTACCACAGTCAGCCTTCCTTGCTGTGCTTAAAACAAAGGAAGAGTAAGTTTTCCTATTCTTCCAACAATTTCTTTCCTAAAGCAATGTCTTTCAGGAAAAAATCGATTTCCGAACGAACACGTTTTAAAAAGGAAATATCAAGGCTTGGCTTATAGCCGTCAGGAAAGTGGAGATAAAGATAATCTGCTTCTTCAAGAATCTCCAGAATCCTTTCCTGACTGATATTTCCTGTGGAAAGGCCTTCCCGTAATTCCTGTAGCATAACTTCTTCTTTGTAATAAAATTCCTGTATTTTTTCAAACAGTTGCTGTTTTGTTTCTGTATTTTTTTTGCAAACATCAACTTCTGTTGTGTTTGTTTTTTTCATTTGAGTAATTTCTGAAATTACCAGAGAAAAATCCTTTCGTTTCAGCCCCAAGTCTAGCCCCATTTCACCCACATCGTAGGCCCGAACTACACCTTGGAAACGATCACAAAAAATCTGCTGATAATAGGACAAAATCTGATCGGAGTAAACCATTCCTGATTTTCCTGCCTGTTTTTCTGTGGAAGGATTTCCAAGGCAGCCGTATGAACCAGCTGTTTTTACTCGATTTGTCTTAAAAAAGCTATTTTTAACCTGGAAACTATCTTTGCAATGACTACGCTCTACTAAAAAAGAAAAATCCAAGCCTGAAACATATACTGGCACTTGAGAGTTACTTCTCAGCAAAAGTGCTATTTCCATAGCTACAACTCCCACTGAACCCATAGGTGGCAACACCTGCCGAATAAATCCTTGTTGTTGTAACCGTTCCAAAAATCGGCTTCCAGTAAATTCCGTGGAAAAAAAAGCTATTTTTCCTCCAGTACAGTTTTCTCCAAGTTGTTCTATTCTTGTTTTAAATCCACTGCTGGTATCGTAATGCAAAATAGAGGGGCGAGAGGTAAGATCTGCCACTATAAAAAGTTCTTTAGTAACAGCAGATGTATAAGCCTGTTGGATTGCATGCTGGCATTCCAATGCTACAACAAGATTTGGCTTTATTTTTTGCGCCAATAAGGCGGGCACTACTGCATCTACGGCCACAATGTACATTTTTTCTCGTTGAACCTTTGTCATTAGAGAAAGCTTTGCTATCGTTTTGTCTGCAGAAGGGCCTGCCCCCAAAACAAGTAGTGGAAAATCTATTTTATTTGTTGGTATTTCATTACTAAAGGGCAAAATAGCCAGATTTCGTAATATATTCCTGTGGTATAATCGCCCCATTTTAATGAGTGTCAAACGATTTTTCCAGAAATTGGCTACTGCAAGTTCTGCTCTTTGTTGAATTCGTTGATATTCCTCTTGTTTCAATGCCGGTGCTGCTGAAAAATCAACCCGCACACAATATTTGAAAGAACCTGGATGAGGGATTTGAACACCATTATCTGTTATCTGATTTTTTTTAGTCAAAAGATTGTAAATATTATCGAGTCGTTGTGGCCCTAAAAATCCAATCGTAACTTCAGAACTTTTTGAGAGGGTTTCTTCTGCTGAAATGTGATCTATAGCTACGTTATTTGTAGTGAAAAAATTAGTATTATAAAGTTCTAGTAACTGTACATCTGCCTCAATTGCTAGCATAAAACAACCTGATGGTAATTTTTCTGCTAGTTTTTTCAAGCCATATCCCAGAATTGGTGAAAAACAAAGCACTAAAGTATCGTTCTTAAATTCCAAGCTGTCCACTAATCGTTCTATGCTGGCAGCAGGATTATATTTTGAGTACAAATATCTATTTTCGTATAAAACAGACAAGCCCTGTCTAGTTTCTACTAGGCAGGGCTTGCGTGTATCATTGTTAATTATCATCTATGATACTCTAAGTTTTGCCTAGCTTATTCAAAATTCATAAAATATTGGAAAAATACAGTGAAGAAGTCGTTTTGCAACTTGTCACTGCTCATGACTGCATTCTGTACTGCAACCTGATCAAATTGATTTACATAGGTATCAAACAATGTTGTATCTTCATCTGTAGAGAGTACCTCTTCACCTGTCAACTTTAGTATTACAACATAATTGTTCAAGACCATTGGGCTAGAAATTTCGTCCATTTGCATTGAAAATGCTGTCTTCATAAAGTTTTCATTGGAAGATGCACCATCCAAAGCTATTTCAGTAGATGTCATGGAAGAGAACAGTGGAGAACTTCCATAGTTCAAAGGGAATGGACCCACCTGGATTGGTTCTACGTTAAATTGTCTGCATGCTTCTGTCAAACCGGAAACACTTGCCACATTCCAAAAATCCTGGGCTAAATCAAGATAGTATGTTTCAATGGTACCTGATTCGTAAGATTTCATGTAACTAATCACAGCATCAACAACGGTGTCATCTTCAAAATTAGCAGGAATGGCAGCTCCGTCACCACGGAAAATAGAATAACCGTTAGTTGTAGCTATAACACCACTTAAGGCCCCTTCTGTCAAAGATGTAATAGCATTCAAATCTGTTTCATCTGTAACAATGTTATTTAACTGATACTTGTATTTATTTAACAATTTACCATCAGTTCCACTATAATAGTTGCGAGACAATTCTGTTACTGCATCTTCAAATAAAATTTCATTATTCTGCAACTGCTTCAAAAGATTATTTGTTGCAACTTCGTCTGCAAGGGAAATTACAGATAAATCATAACTAGTAAATAAATCTGCTTTATCCTTTCCCCAAACAACAGCTTCTTCTTTAGGATAAGCTGTCATATCGAAGGACACAACTTGAAATGATCTTTGATTTTTACCCATAGCAGAGATAAAATCAACCTCTGAAGTAGGTGTCTTTAGTCCATACATGGTATAATCACCGATTTTTTCAGAAGTTGAACCAAAAAGATCATCATTATATCTTTGAAAAACGAGACTCTTTTCAATAGAGTTCCGTAACTCAATTTTTGCACTATTGGAAGCCTCATTAAACAGCCTTTGAGAATACACTCCATTTTCATCATAAAAATAGGGGAGCATGTTTCTGTCAAGTAAATTTTTAGGGACAATATAACCACTTGCATCTACAGCCTGACTAAAAGCTTCATTGAGAACAGCCCCATTAAATGCCATGTTAAAAATGTCAAAATAAGCAGCCTGAAGATTTTCACTTCCAACCTGTTCAGAATAAAACTGAACTAGAGAAGCAAAATAAGTTCCCTGTTTATATTCGATAGGTTTCTTATTGTAATAACCTAAAGGTGGAAGTTCAGAACCACCGCCCTGAACCATGGCTGGAATAAAGATAAATGAAATAGCTGCCAGAACTAAAATAATAATGGAGCCTACACTTATCATGATTTTCTTTGGTGAGACCTTTGTGTTGTCACTCATACAATATATTTCCTTATTATAAAGATAAAATGCCACTCATAATACCATAGCCATTGTTTTATTGTCAATGAAAAACAGAAAGTGAAAAAAAAAGTAATTTTTTTTAAAAAAAAGAAAAATTACGCTTGACAATCTGAAGTGGATGTGATATAGTCTTCATCGTTGACGCAACGAAAGACGCTAACGCGACTGACTGAGCGAAAACGAAAAAAAACTTGAAAAAGTTTTTGAGAAGTGCTTGACAAAGTGAAACGATGTGTGATAAACTAGCTTCACTTGCGAAAGCAAAGCGATGGAAATCGCAGTGTTCTTAAACATTATGAGGGAAGGGAAGAAAATACGACGAACTTCTTGAAAGAGAAGTAAGAAGTCAGCAATAAGGTGGCGTATATCGAGAGATCGATAAAGTCAGTCATACGAAAGTGTGGCAGATTCCTTTAATATTGATAATAGAGAAGGAATCAAACTGAAATGGAATCACTAGCCCTTGAGGCTAATGAATAAATCATGGAGAGATTGATCCTGGCTCAGAACGAACGCTGGCGGCGCGTCTTAAGCATGCAAGTCGGACGGCAAGGCGGGAGCTTGCTCCTGCCCTAGAGTGGCGGACTGGTGAGTAACACGTGGGTGACATACCCTCTGGTTGGGGATAGCCGGTAGAAATACCGGATAATACCGAATACGAACGCACAGGTTAGAGTGGTGCGAGGAAAGGAGCTACGGCTTCGCCGGAGGATTGGCCCGCGGCCCATTAGCTAGTTGGAGTGGTAAAGGCACACCAAGGCAATGATGGGTATCCGGCCTGAGAGGGTGATCGGACACATTGGGACTGAGATACGGCCCAGACTCCGACGGGAGGCAGCAGCTAAGAATATTCCGCAATGGACGAAAGTCTGACGGAGCGACGCCGCGTGGATGAGGAAGGCCGGAAGGTTGTAAAATCCTTTTGGGACTGAAGAATAAGCGGTGCAGGGAATGGCATTGTGGTGACGGTAGGTCCTGAATAAGCAACGGCTAATTACGTGCCAGCAGCCGCGGTAACACGTAAGTTGCGAGCGTTGTTCGGAATTATTGGGCGTAAAGGGCATGTAGGCGGCCCTGCAAGCTTGGTGTGAAATCCACAGGCTCAACCTGTGGACTGCATTGAGAACTACAGGGCTTGAGTCGCTGAGGCGAAACTGGAATTCCAGGTGTAGGGGTGAAATCTGCAGATATCTGGAAGAACACCAATGGCGAAGGCAAGTTTCGGGCAGATGACTGACGCTGAGGTGCGAAGGTGCGGGGAGCAAACAGG
>JAGBXW010000041.1 GCA_017629095.1 Treponema sp.
ATCCCGCCAGCAGACATACGTTCCTGCACAGATAAGGGCGGACGGAAGGATAGGACGGCAGATTCTGGGAGCGGTTTCTGGAAAGGATTTTACAGCAGAGAGAAATGCCCTGATGAATGGGTCGTATCCCCTGGACAAGGGGGATGCCATAGAAGTTGCCGGTGTCTTGGAGAAGGGGATGGGGCAGTTGGGAGAGCAGGGCCATGAAGGTGAAACGAGCCTTGTTCAAGGCAATAGTTCCTTCCCTGAATATGCCAGTGCCGGGAATCAGCCAGGCGGGCAAGTTCCAGCCCAAGGCAAAGCACAGATGGCGGAATACACGCTGGAGGGCAGGAGGATGCGTGGAGCTGCCGCCGGGCGGGCGAGTGGCGGCGGCGGTGGGGAGACCGGGGAAATCGTGGAGCCGCTACCAGAGGAGGTGCGGAGGGCACAGATGAACGCCAACTACGAGCATGACAAGGCGGCTCTGGCCAAGGAAGACCCGCTGTTTGCAAAGAACAGGTTCTGGGACGTGGGCCATGCGGAGGGCAGCGGGGAGACCGGTAATAGGGAGGTGGAGAAAATAGCAACAATAGAAGGTGGAGACTTATTTGAGCAGATACAAGGAATAGATGAATGAACTACGCCGAGGCATTAGAAACCAAATCCTCTTTCTCGCAGCTAGTGGAAGAAATAAAAGCTATCATTAAATATGCAGAAAACTATCAACTGGGAACGGAGGAAATAAGTGAAGAAAAAAAAGAGACGAAACTTGCAGAATATCAACATACAGAAACAATGGTGGAGCGGGTGCTGTTCAGGGACCGGAAGCATCCAGTGGACAGGGTGATAATAAATGACTTCAACAGGAAAAGCGGTGCAGACCTTGGGGAAGTGACGATAGTGTATGGGCCTGCAGCAGACGAATACACCCGTAGCCATCATGCCCTGGCACTTGTACTAGGTACAGACATCTTCTTCAGAAACGGAGCCTACCGGCCTGAGAGTGAGGAGGGTAGGAAAATCCTTGCCCACGAGCTGACACATGTGGCGCAGAACAAAAAGCGGGAGGAGTACAGAGGTGCCAGCAGGGAGGAGCTGGAACGGGAGGCGGAAGCAGCGGAAAAGCAGGTGGAGGATAGTGGAGACCCATTGATAACCAGGCGGATAGGCGGGCGGGAATATAAGCTGAGAAAGTCTGTGTGGAAGATGATAGACGAGCGGACAAAGGAGAAGCTTGAAGAGAAAATAGAATCGCTAGAAAGAGTCATGTCGGAGGAGGAATACCTGAAGCTGCTGTACAAATACCGAAAGTGGCTGGAAGCTGGAGGGGGAAGATGGCGGGAATCTTAAGGGAAAGTTGCTTGGAAATAATAGACAAGACATACGAAGCGATAAACTCAAGCCTAGATGGAAAGAATGTGGACAGCAACATATGGCTGAAAGACCTGTCTGCAAGAATGGAGAGGATAAATAGACTAAGAAAGAAAAAAAATTATTTGGAAACAATCAAGTGCTTGGATAGGGATGGGCTGCAAGAGTACTTCAATCTTGTGGGCAGGATGGCAAGGGAGCTGAGGCTGCCGATATACCGCTGCTTTGTGGACATGGAAATTGCAGAGGAACAAGAGCTGCTCACATTGTATGCAAACGGTGTCGTTCACGAGAGGGGAAAGAGCATAGAGATAGACCAAGGGATGAGAATACGGTTTCGCCTGGAAAGCAAGAATCAGGATGCCCAACAGAGAGTGGAGGTGGAATGGGACAAGAAAAGGAAGGGGAAGGAAGAGCAAGAAGGCTTCTATGAGGCATTGAATGACATAAAGAACATGGTAGATACAGACAGCCTTGACCGGGAGTTTGCCTTTGAGCAGGTGGGAGAGTACAAGGTGAGCGCGGCCGTCTACAAGTATATGAAAAAGAGCTTGATAAAGAAAATCAAGACACTGGCACAAGCGTATGAGTGTACCGTAATTGTAAATGAAGGCGAGGAATTATACGAGGGGATGGAGTTCAAAGACAAGCTCTGGGAGGCATTGTCGGCAGTGGACTGGAAGGGTGTGGTGCAGGACTCGATGTTTGACGTGACAAGCCAGCTGCCTATAATGGTAGGTACTATAGTGCTGTTGTCTGGAGTGCTCATAGCAATCTCTGTGAGCCCGATAGGGTGGCTGGCGCCGATGGTGGGGACGGCGATGCAGGTCTTTGGGCTGTCTGGAGCGGTGGAGGACGTGGTAAAGGGCATCTACATGTTCACGGACGCTATACTCAGGATAAGGGATGCCAAGTCCAAGGCAGGGATGATGCAGGCCACACAGCATTTGGAGGAATCATTCCGCCAAGTTGCCCCCAGCCTGATGCTGGACGTGCTGCTGTTCCTGGGAGGGAAGCGGGTGGCCAGGAACCCTTCCGCCAGCGATTTGGTGCAGAGCACTCCGAAAACAAAGACCAAGCCACAGGTAAGGCTAGGGGAACGGGATGAAAGTCTTGCCACTCTCAATAAGAAGCCTGATATAACTAGTATTGAAGAAATGGAAGCTGGACTTGAAATTTACAGCAAGAATTGGCAGAATCTAGATAGAGTCCTAACTGTTTCTGAAAGAATCAACCAATATGATGGCGTGAAGAATATTGTTACATCTGGAGCGGGAGGCGGCACGGCATCGCAAAGGCTAAGGGAAAATTTGAAGAGGGCGGGAATAGAGCCACCTCCGTATCCCAATGCGGTGCATCATATAGTTGCGGTTGGTTCTGAAAAGGCGAGGGCAAGCGTTGCAATCTTGCAAGCGTATGGAATAGACTTGGATTCCCCGGCAAATGGAGTTTTTCTGCCGTATAGGAAGAATGAGTTTGTTACGACAGAGGCCATGCATTGTGGAGGACACTTAGATAGCTATCATATAAATGTGAGGAAAAGATTGGACAATGTAATAGTTATGGCTGAAGATTTAGGCTATACAGATAGCCAAATTCAAAAACTTATTTGTAAGGAATTACAAATAATTCGTGAAGAATTATTGAAAGGATTGTTAAAGGTTCATAGTTAGAGGGATTATATGAAAATATATATATTGAAAACTGATATTGATAATTATAGAGGATGTTATTTAAAAAAAACATTAGTAGACAGAAAGATCTTTCGAAAACTTAATAAGGGGAATGAATTGACACTTACTCCTGAAATTCAATTAGAATATGACAAAGAAAATACCAATCCTGTAGGGGATATTTGTGAATGTTATGATTTTACGGCATATTTCATTAATAATAAATGTAAAACAATTTTTTTAGGCATTCCGAGATTCAATATACAGTTTATTTCAATCAATGATGATTTTATACTCTGTAATAATCTAGAAGTTATAGATAGTTTGGACAAACACAAAACGAAATTCAAATACTTTGAAAGCGATATATTTGGAGTTGAACAGTATTTCTTTAAGGATTATGATTATCCCCCTCTTTTTCAAGTCAAATTACCAAACAGTTTAATTATTCGTGATTATCTTGTAACAAATGATTTTGTAAGAATAGTAAACGACAATAATCTAAAAGGGTTTCTGTTTGAAGAAGTCTGGGACAGCGAAAAGGACTGATGTATGACAAAGCCACGGCGGGGCGGGAAGCGGGTGCCGGGAACTGAACCAGATTCTTGAGCTTGGGGTGGAGGGATTGGTTCCAGAAGAACAAAACCTGCTAATGTTGTATCGCTATGATAGTAACAAACCTGCACGACATGTGGATTTGAATGGAGGACTCA
>JAGBXW010000042.1 GCA_017629095.1 Treponema sp.
AATGTTATACTGTTAGCTATGAGCGAAATAAAAATTCCTACACGAAATGAAATTCCACAGAACGATAAATGGGACTTGAGTCAGCTGTTCAAGTCAGATGCTGAATGGGAAGCTGAATTGGAAAAAATCCAGCCCCTTTCTCTGGAAATAGAAGCCTTTAAGGGAAAGCTGGGAGATTCTGCAGAAAATCTTTTGGCAGCCATTACCAAGCTCAGCGAAATGAGCCAGATTTCCGAGCTGGTGGGACACTATGCCTTCCTGCTTTCTGCTGGTGATGCAGGAGAAAGTGCTTATCAAGAAAAAAAGAGCCGCTACATTATGGCTGCCTCTGCTGCTGATGCTCGCTTAAGCTTTTTAACACCAGAAATCCAAGCCATTCCAGAAGAAAGGATTACCGCCTGGATTGAAGACAAAAGCTTTGATGACTACCGCATTTGGCTGAAAAAACTCTTGCGTCTCAAACCCTACATTCTCAGCGAAAAAGAAGAGCGGATTCTTGCCCTCCAAAGCGAATCAAGTCGCACTGCCGACAAGGCATTTTCCATGCTCACCGATGTGGACATGGACTTTGGCACCGTTAAAACTGCCCAAGGTGAAATCCCCCTCAGCCATTCCAGCTATTCCATGCTGCTGGAAAACCAAGACCGCCAGGTACGAGAAACTGCTTATGGCCAGTTCTACAAAGGCTTTGATGGCCACAAAAACACCATTGCAGCCTTGTACGAAGGTAGCGTAAATCAGGACATTTTTGAAGCCAGAAGCCGAGGCTATTCCTCTGCCAGAGCCATGGCCCTGTTCCCCGACAAGGTGCCTGAATCAGTTTACGACAACCTCATTGCAGCAGTGCGAGAAAGCCTTCCTACCCTTCACCGCTACTACGACCTGCGCCGCCGAGTGCTGGGACTAGAGAAGCTCCGTCACTATGACGTATACGTTCCCTTGGTAAGTAGCGTTAAAACTACCATCCCCTACGAAGAAGCAGTGGAAATCCTCCGTGAGGCACTGGCCCCCTTAGGCAAGGAATACACAGACACCCTTTGCGGTGGTCTTTTAGGAGGCTGGTGCGACCGCTATGAAAACAAGGGCAAGGATTCAGGAGCCTTCTCTTCCGGCGGCTTTGTGGGTTATCCCTACATCCTGCTGAACTACAAAAAGGACGTATTGCGGGACTTGTACACCATGGCCCACGAAGGTGGCCACTCCATGCATTCCTACTATTCCTCTCGGTCAAACCCCTTCATGCAGTACGATTACACCATCTTTGAAGCAGAGGTTGCCTCTACCTTTAACGAGCAGCTGGTGTTCCAGTATCTGCTGAACAAGGCAGAAACCCAGGAAATGAAGGCCTACCTCTTGGCAAATCGTGCTTCCGACATTTTAGCCACCCTCTACCGCCAAACCATGTTTGCTGAATTCGAGATGAAAACCCATCAGCTGGTGGAATCAGGTACACCTTTGTCCCTGGATACCCTGCGGGCAACCTATCGTCAGCTTTTGGAGGATTATTTTGGTCCCACCATGGAGTTTGAAGAGGTAAGCGATTTGGAAGGACTGCGCATCCCCCACTTCTACCGAGCCTTCTACGTGTACAAGTATGCCACAGGAATCTCAGCATCCTTGGCACTGGCTCGTCGTGTTACCGAAGGTGGAGAAAAGGAGCGGGAAGATTACTTTTCCTTCCTAAAATCTGGTGGTTCTCGCTACCCCATCGAAGCCCTGCGAGTTGCCGGTGTAGACATGGAGTCCCCCGAACCAGTGCGAGCAGCCCTTAAAACCTTTGAAGAACTGGTAAACCAGCTGGAAAAGGTGTTACTACCATAACAATTAACCAACAAAACTCTTTTTCAGGGAGCTTCCTTGGGAAAGAGTTTCGGTAGGGCTTTTTGCCTTTTCTGCCGATAATTGAATGAATTAGGAGACTTTTATGATGTCAGTGTCAGATTTTATATCGCTTCCTAAGATTGATGCCCATAATCACTTAAATTTAGGTATGCGATATGCATCTTATGCTCCCTGGGCAGGCTTTTATATTCCGAATTTCCCTCGAAAAATGAATGGTCTTGGGGAAATGCATGAAATTATCGGTAATTTTACTCGCCCTCGTGCAAAGACCATGAAAGATGTGACAGATTTGTTGGTTCTTTCCATCACCGATGCTATAGCAGATGGTGTTACTGTATTGGAAGGAAGCATTGACATTGGATTTGTTGTTCACTGCGGCGGTGTAGACAACTTCCTAAAAATGGTGCAGGAAGTAAAGGATAAATTCGTTGGGAAAATCAACTTCCGGCCAGAGCTAGGAATGGGAAAAACCTTCGGCATAGATAAAATCCAAGAATGGGCTCCCATTTGCTTTGAAAGTGGTCTTTTCAACAGTATTGACTTGTACGGCCCAGAAGTTGAAGATGGCATTAATGACTTTGATAAAATCTTCAAGCAGGCCGGAAAGTTAGGCATTAAACGAAAGGCCCACGTGGGAGAGTTCTCCGATGCAAAATCAGTACGTCGCTTTGTAGAATTCTTTGAATTGGAAGAAGTTCAGCATGGAATTGGAGCTGCCCAGGATGATTCTGTGCTACAGTTCCTGAAGGATAGAAATACTCGTTTGAACATTACCCCAGAAAGTAATGTGATGCTGGGAGCAGTAAAGAACTTGGCAGAGCATCCCATCAAAAAAATTGTGGAGGCAGGAATCCGAGTTTCCATCAGTACCGATGACCTTCTGTTCTTTAACAAGTCTGTTTCCGAGCAATGCTTTGACCTGATAAAGGCCGACGTGCTTACCTCAGACCAAATCAAGGCTATTTTTGCCTCTAACGTGGCTGAATATCAATAATCAGCGTGAAGGAAAGTCGATGCAGAACTTGCATCGGCTTTTTTTTATCTCCAAAATATTTTCCAAATAAATTCCACAAATTCTCACCGAACATCTTCCGTTTTCTCAGCAATTTTTAATGAAAAGGCCCCTGTATTTTATTATAGTTAGGTCAGATAACAGCACAAGATGCTGTACCAACACACAAGGAGTTTTTTTATGAAGAAGATTGGATTGATTTTGGTTACTTTAGTTTTGGCTTTAACTACAGCTTGTGCTGACGACAGAATCGTGTCTCCAGAGAGTTTGCCACAAAAGGCAAAGGAATTAATTGCTGTTCACTTTCCTGGAAAAACTGTTCAGTATGTAGAAAAAGAATTTAACGAGTATGAAGTTCAGCTGAATGACCGCACTGAAATTACGTTTAAGGGAAATGGTGAGTGGGAATCCATCAAAAGCTACGAAGGTGTTCCTGTAGCAGCTTTGCCTGCTTCCTTAACTTCCCACATCAGCGGTAATTTTGCCGATGCAAAGATTGTAGAAGTAGAAAGAGACCTAAACCGCATTGAGATTAAGCTTTCTACAGGCATGGAAGTATTCTTTGACAAGGATGGAAAATACCTTGGTCAAAAGTTTGACGACTAATTTATTCAAAATATGATACAATACTGGAGAGATGAAAATGACAAAGGGAGTATTTTTAATTCTGATGATTCTGTCTTTCGTTTCTCCAGTTTGTGCAGATAGACATAGTTCCTATTACGAAAAACAAAATTTTTACATCGAAGAATGTGAACGAGAGGATGGAAAACTCTCCATCGAATTCAGCATTCCCGTTCACCCAGAATCAGTGACGCGAGAAAATATCCGTATCAATGGACTTCCCCTACCAAAGAATATTCAGATTTTTTTCAATCGGCGGGGTGATAGAGTCATGTTCTCTGAATTGCCTCAGTGGCAAAACGAAACCATCTGTATTGAAATTAGTGGCTTAACATCATATTTGGGCAGTCCCATGATACCGCTACCAGCTTTTTATCTTGCTCCAGATGATGAATTTGAGTGGGAGGACTAAACCATGGAGAAGATTTTACTTGTAGAAGATGAACCGGGCATTGCTTCTTTTGTGCGACTGGAACTCCTTCACGAAGGATACCAGGTGCAAGTAGCAGAAGACGGGCGGCAAGGTTTGGAGCTTTTTCAAGAAGGCCAGTGGGATTTGATTTTGCTGGACATTATGCTGCCTGGAATCAACGGGCTGGAAGTATTGCGGCGAATCAGAAAGCTTTCATCGGTTCCAGTAATTTTACTTACGGCCAGAGGAGATACCCTAGACAAGGTTTCTGGCCTAGATGCTGGTGCTGACGATTATCTTCCTAAACCCTTTGCCATAGAAGAATTGCTGGCACGGATTCGAAGCCTCTTACGAAGAAAAAATGCCTGGGGAAGCAAAACTGTTCCAGCCACAACGACTGCAACACAAGATGAGGGTCTGCTGTTTTTTAAGAATATCACCTTGAACCCAAAATCCAGGGAGGTTTCCTTAGACGGGCAACTTCTTTCCCTCACAAAAACTGAATACCAGCTTTTATTTTGTCTCATGAGCCACAAAAATGAAGCCCTGTCACGGGAGAAAATTATGGACATGGTTTGGGGACAACAGCATTACATTGACCCCAACTCTGTGGACGTGTACGTACGATATTTACGAAACAAGCTTGATGTTGCGGGAAAAGAATCCTGCATTACCACCCTACGTGGCATTGGATATATTATGAAAGAGCCCTCATGAAACGAAAAATCACTCTTTCCATAAAACTTACGGGAATCTTTACCCTACTGATTTTTGTTTCCGTCTTCTTTTTCTCCCTTTTAATGATTTCTACCACAAAAAAATCCCTTGAACGGCAACAAACAAAGGAATTGCTCCATTTTTTGTCTCTGGTGGAAATCGGCTATAAAAACGAACTACGAGATGATGTGAACTTTCCCTCCCATGCAATTCCCTACTACATTTTATACCGTGTTTCCAAGGCTGATGGCTCCCTGCTTCGTACCAACGATGCTCTGCTGCCAGTTTTGCCCAACACACCAGCAGGTCAGTCCGCCATTGAATTTCGGGAAGGCTTTTTTATTGATGGTGACTTGAATCTCCGCTACGTGGCAAAAGAATTTTCCTTGGAATCTGGCGAAACCTATCGCGTTCAAGTGGCGGTGGACTTGCATCAAGACAATGCTCACTTGGTGCTGGAAGGCTTGCCACCAATCTTTCTCTTGTTTAGCTTGCCTTTGCTGATTTTGTGTAGCCTGGTGGCCTTTGGAGTAAGTAGTCGGATTTTGCTTCCCTTGCGAAAAATTATTCAGCAAGCGCAGGAAATTACCAGTGAAAAACTAGATAGTCGCTTGGACGAAGGTGGGGCAAAGGATGAATTGCAGGAATTAGCCACCACATTCAATCAATTGTTCTGCCGACTGGAAGAAGATTTTGAGCTCCAACGTCGCTTTACCTCCGATGCAGCCCATGAACTCAAAACTCCCTTGGCAGTAATTTCTGGCCACGTGGATTTGCTTTGTCGCTGGGGAAAGGACAATCCTACTGTACTGGAAGAATCTTTGCAAACTCTGCAAAAAGAAAGTCGCTCCATGTCCCAGCTTATTGAAAAATTGCTCCAGCTAACTCGCACAGAAAACAATCAAAAGGCAAGTTATCCCAAGGAAAAGATTGCCTTGCAAAAATTTTTGCAGGATTTAGTCAAAGATTTTCAATTGCTCCATCCAGAAGCACAATTTTTGATAGATTGTCCTAATAAAGCAGAAATTTTTTGTAACCAAGAGGCCCTGCAACAAATTTTACGTATATTTATAAAGAATAGTTTGAACTACAGTGACCAGCCAGCCTTTGTATCAGTGGGTTGGAATCAGGAAAAGCACCTGCTCTGGGTGCAAGACAAAGGGTGGGGTATCGAAAATCATCATCTTCCCCACCTTTTTGACCGATTTTATCGTGTAGACGAAGCACGAAATAGACGCACTGGTGGAACTGGCTTGGGTTTGCCCATTGCAAAGGCCCTAGCAGAAAAGCTAGATCTATCACTGGAAATTCAAAGCCTTGTAGGGCAAGGCACCACTATCTTTTTAACCTTTTTACATTGACATCTATTTAAGGGGAATATTATACTATGGCCATGAATCAACAGAAAAGAGAACGAAAAATTGGACTAGGAGTTATTGTATGGTTAGTTTTAGCTCTTGTTCTTCTTATAGCCTTTTTAATAAAGAAAGATGATATTTTAGTAACACTGAAAAAAACAGAGTTTTTTACCCATTTGATGGGTTCTGAACCATCCTTTGTGGAAAACTACCAACTCAAAGATGAGATACCCACCACTATCATTCCCAGTAATTCAGATCCTGCCGTTATTATCCAAGATAATTCTGAATTACCTAATAATCCTGTGGTAGAATTCCAAGATTTATCTCCCATTGACTTGAACAGTCTCAATGTAATTGAGTCAGTACCGTCAGATCCAATTACTGCTGCCGATGACTTAGCAGCAGTACCTCAAGATCTACTGCCCGCACCTAGCGATGTCCTTATTGAAACCCCCTACGGTACCATTACAGCCGAACAAAGTGCTGGCATTGTAACAGAATACACCAAGGTACGGCTTTTCTTTGTGCAGCTGAACAATGACGGCTCTGTTACCCGCAAGGAAGTGGTACGCACCATTCCAAAGTCAAATTCCCCTCTCACTGCTGCCATCAACAGCTTGTTGGAAGGCCCCAATTCCGATGACGTTATCCAAAATTGCATGACCTTGATTCCCTCTGGCACCCGCCTCATTTCGGCTTCCATAAAAGATAAGGTTGCCACCTTGAATTTCAGCGATGACTTTGAGTTCAATCCCTATGGGGTAGACGGTCTGGTGAATCAGTTGATGCAGGTTGTGTACACCGCCTGCTCCTTTGCTTCTGTAAACAGCGTCCAGTTCATTATCGATGGCCAAAAGAAGGAATATCTCGGTAGTGAGGGCATCTGGATTGGCACACCACTATCAGTTACTAGTTTTAAACAATAAATAAACAGGGCTTGTTTTCCACCAAGCCCTCTTTCATATTCTGACTACCTTACCTTGTAGCTTTTTATAATGGCATCAAAGTATTTGCGATTGGCTTTGTAGGCCTTGTCAAAAACCGTGAGGGTCATGATGGAATAGCCTCCAGCCTTGTTTTTAGTAACAAACTTGAAGTTCTGGGAAACAGCTTGATCTTGAGGCAAATGGGTGCGGATGGAGATTTCCAGCTCATTCTTACCTCGATTGATTTTGCGGTTGCCCCAGTCCGTATAGGCTCCAGTTGTTCCCAAGGACAGGTTTCGGCACAGGGCATCAAAAATGGCCTGGCTTCCTGCTGATGCCACCTGCTCTGCTGGCTGGAACTCACTAAACACCACCATGGCCACATCACCAAGGAGGTACATATTTTCTGCTGCGGGGATCCACTGGCTATCCAGCTTAATTTCTTGGCTTCCTAGCTCAATCTTTTGGTTGGGCTTTTTTTCTGTGGAAACAAAGTTCCGTGGTTTGTCCTGCATGGGAGCGGGAAAACCAGTAAACTCAAAGAAGCTATTGTCGCTGGATGAAGCTAAGGCTCCCACCGTTGCCACTTGGAAGGCAGGCTTTCCGTCAACATCGATAATTTCCTTCAGATTGAAAATGGGAATGTCATAAGCATACTTCATGGTAACCTTACCACCAAACTGAGAAAAATCCTCCCGACTGGAAACTTCACTTGTTACCACAGGTTCTGATAACTTACGACGACGGGCAGAAAACTCATATACCAAATCGTGCAGATAATTTACAATTTCCGTGTCACTGCCTGTAATGTTGGTGAGGAACTTTTCTCCCGTCATTTCCGTTACTTGCACATCAGGATTTACGGTAAAAAGGATATCCACAGATTTTGGAGCACCAGCTCTTTGACTTGTTCCATCAGCTTCTACAGGGAGTCCTTCCAAGGGCTGATTGGGAGCGTAAAATCGCATTCCATAAGTCCCTTCGTTATAATAGAGGAATCCCACGTAGGCTTCATAGGGAAAGGAGTAATCCCGATAGTACACATACTGGCCAGACTCATCTTTCAGGTAACTTTGAATTCCAGGGAAAGCAAAGAGACCAGAAGCGGTCATCATCAATACAAAAGAAAAAAAGAGAGAAATAAGGCTTGTTTTTTTCATCTTAATCCTATTCACAAAAAAATTTTTTTGACAATGAAAACGATATCTACAAGAATTTTAGTTGAGGGTGAACAATCTGGCCCAAAGAAAAATCCTTGAGCCAGATTATTCATGGATTTTAGTTATCCAGCTGAGCGAGAGCTTCTCGAACGATAGTGGCAACCTGTTCTGCTGCCTTATCTTGAGCCACCAAGCTTGCATCCTTTTCGGATCGCAACTTGATTTCCACGTTGGGCAGGTTCTTGTCGCCAACAACAATCCGTACTGGAATACCAATTAAATCCATATCCTTGAACTTAACACCGGGACGCTCGTTCCTGTCATCAAGTAAAACATCTATACCAAGCTTTTGTAACTGATTATACAAAGAATCTGCAACTTCCTTCATCTGACCGTCGTATTTTACGGGGACGATAACAACCTGATAGGGCGCTGCGTTCATGGGCCAAATGATACCGTTTTCGTCGTGGTGCTCCTCGATGATAGAGGCCAAGGCACGGTCTACACCGATACCGTAGCAGCCCATAATAGGAGTTTGCTGCTTGCCGTTTTCATCAAGGTAGGTAACATTCATGGACTTGCTGTACTTGTAGCCCAACTTAAAGATGTGGCCCAGCTCATTTCCCTTCTTGCTGTAGAATTCTCCACCACAGCAGGGACATTTATCCCCAGCTACAACGGTGCGAACATCGGCTGTGATAAAGGGAACAAAGTCACGAATAGGCTCCACGTGAATATTATCCACATCGGCAGTACCACCACCGGTTACAGCATCGTGAATATGGGCTTCAAAGCTACCGTCTTCTTTTTGTGTCATAACACTGAAATCAGCTAACAAGGGCAGCTTTGTAAGACCAACGGGGCCAACAAAGCCGTGGGGAGCACCAGAATAGGCGATAACATCGGCTTCCTCGGCTAACTCCACCTCACTAGCCTTAAGATTGGCGGCTAGCTTAGCTTCATTTACATCCAAATCACCACGGATGGCAACAGCTACAAAGCATACGGGATAGACAGGAACACCACCTTCCACCTCTCGCTTAAAACTTTGGCCGCCGGGAGCAGTTCGTAGGTCAAGCTCACAGTTGTATACCTTGTAAATCAGCACCTTGATAAACTGGGTGGCAGGCATCTTGAAGAATTCTTCCATCTGAGCGATGGTTTCCACTCCAGGACAGGGAACCTTTTCAATGGCAAGCTCTGTGGCTACTTGGGGATTCCCATCCTTATCCAGAGCGACATCAGGAGCACAGGCAGCCTTTTCCGTGTTGGCAGCATAGTCACAGTCGGGACAGAGAATCAAGGTATCGTCACCAACGGCACTTTCCACCATGAATTCCTCGGAACCACTTCCACCCATGGCACCAGAGTCAGCAGAAACAGGGATAACAGAAAGCCCAAGCCGCTTGAAAATCCGCTTGTAGGCGGCTTCCATGGCAAGGTAGGTTTCGTCCAAGCTTTCTGCAGTAGTGTGGAAGGAATAGGCATCCTTCATGGTAAACTCACGGCCACGCATTACACCATAGCGGGGACGAATTTCGTCACGATATTTTGTGTTGATTTGGTACAAGGTAATGGGGAGCTGTTTGTAAGACTCCAATTCATCTCTCACAAGGGCGGTAAAGGCTTCCTCCGCAGTGGGACTAACAACTAATTCCTGGTCAACGCGGTTTTTTACACGGAGCATTCCAGCTCCCATGGTTTCCCAGCGGCCTGACTCACGCCACAATTCACCTGGAACCACCACAGATGGCTTACATTCCAATGCACCAATGGCATCCATTTCTTGGCGGATAATATTTTCCACCTTGCGGAAGGCCTTGAGCCCAAAGGGGAAATAGGTAAAAAGGCCGTTGCCCAACTTACGAATCAAACCAGCTCGAAGCATCAACTGATGGCTGGCAATAACAGCCTCTGCAGGCACTTCCCGCAGAGTGGCAATCAATGTTTTGGAAGCTTTCATAACGAAGCTATTTTATAGTAGATACAGGATTTGGTAAAGTAAGGGAATTTAGGTGTTCTACAAGAGCGCAAGTTCTAAAATACAAGATTAAACCTTGAAAAAATAAGATTTTACAGATACACTTTTTATAAATCATGAAGATACTTTAGTGTCAATTCAGGAGGAAGTAATGAATAAGAAATTTTTGATTCTAGGACTTGTTTGCATCCTAGGATTCATGACAGCTTGTAGTAAACAGGAAGGTGCAAGTGGAACGGTCTCTGTTCAGGATCCAGAAATCCCTAACGTTCCACAAAAAACATTCACACAGAAGGCTGCCGTTAGCTTGTATCCCGGTACCCCCTTGTATCGGGAAAACTCAGAGGGAAAAATGGTGTATGCAGATGAAGTGGTGAAAGGCGAAGTGCTTTCAGTTTGTTATGATGCTGCCACAGATCAAATTGAGGAGAAAGAGGCTATTCGTCTTCTTTCTAGTGGCAAGGAAGACACACTGAATTTCGTAATGGTAGCCTTTGACGGTGAAGAATACTGGACTCGTGATATTTTCATTGCTAAAGACTCAGACAGTGCTTGTACTGTAATTGAAGAAACCTATATCTATAGTTCTCCAGAAAATATTGGCATTACCAGTGAAAAGATTTCTGCCGGTGATATGTTGGCAGTGAATCTGTCCCAAACTCCATCAAATGGTTTTAGGGAAGTTACCATCTACAATGGAAAGCCCTATGGTCGTCAAGTATATCTTCAGGACGCAGACCTAATCACAAGTCAGGAAGATATAACTGCCATCAAAACCATCAATCGACTTAAAGAATTAGCAGCTAATCCTGATGCCAAGCTCAAGCCAGAAGTGGCAGTACAAATAGAAGAGTTGGTATCAGACATGGCAATTTTCCCCGATGTGTGGAATTATCTTTTTGGCGAAAGCCTGTAATAAGGTGAGGTAAAATGATGAAAAAGGAAATGAATAAATTTTTTGCAGCTCTGGGATTGAGCCTGATTCTTGGAGCCTTTGTAATGGCTCAAACAGTAGTTGCTTTGCGGGATAATACGCCTCTTCGTTCCGACAACGGCAAAGGTGGCGTTGAATGGGCATTGGAGATTCTCGCTGGCCAAAAGTTGGAGCTCCTAGACACAACTCCTGTTCAGATGGATTTAGTGACCAGCAGTGAAACTACTCCCAACGTAGACTTTTACAAGGTACGGTATCAGGGAAAGAATTATTTTATTAGAACCAGCGAAGCCACTCCAGCTTCTCAGGCAGCAGTTATTACCCAAGATGCAGTTTTGTTTACCAGACCACGTCTTTCTGACTTCAGAAACGCTCTCTTGGAAGCTGGCAGCATTGTAGTAGCAGGAAATCAAGTGACTCATGCTAGAATCGATTTTACAGAGGTGTTTTTCTTTGACACTGCAGCCTGGCACATCAGAAGTCGCTACGTAGTTACAGACATGGTAAGTAAATCCAACAGCGATGTAGAGGCAGTTCAGTTGCTACAAAAAGCTACCACCATGAAGGACAAGGGCGTGCAACAGGAATTACTCCATAGTGCCATGAACTTGAACACGTCCATAGAAATCAAAAAATTAGTGGAAGATTTTGCCAAGGAACTAGAAGGAAGCACTATCACACAGGAAGATATTATTGCCTTAGAAGCACCACAAGGTGGCATAATTTCCACAGGAGATGATGACAACGTAAATGTGCGCTCCTTCCCCGGTACTGGTTCAGAAAGTCAGGTAGTGGGCCAATTGCCTCAAGGAGCCATGGTGGAGATTGTTGCCACAACTGCAAAAAATCAGACTATCGATGGAATTGAAGCCCCTTGGTATCAGGTAAAAGCCACACTTAGTGAGGGAGAAACGGCTGTAGAAGGCTGGATTTTTGGTGGTTACATAAAAACTGAATAACATAACAATGAAGGCAGCCTTTTCCCCGGGAAAAGGCTGTGCATGGAGGAAAAATGGGTGGATTACTAAAAAAACTTTTTGGTTTTGGAAATTCTCAGCAAAAAGCTGTTCAAGCAGCTCCAACATCTGTTCCAAATCAAGATGAAGAACAGGAAGGATTTTTTAGCTTGGAGCAACAGCAGCTCCTTGTGGCTCAGATTCAAAAACAAACCCAACGAAAAGCTATTCGAATTCATGCCACTAAGGCGGTGTCACCACAAGCCCTTACTACCAGCAAGTTTGGTGGTATTCCCTACTGGAATCCTGCAGAGCCCTATCCCACTGATGGAGGGGGAAATCCTTGTATTTTGCTGGCACAATTTGATTGTCAGCAGCTTCCACCCTTGGAAGGCTTTCCAAGAACTGGCTTGCTCCAGTTTTTTGTCAGCAATGATGGGGACTATGGATTGGATTTTGATAACCAGATGAGTCAGGAAAATTGGCGAGTGGTGTATCATCCTGCGGTGGATGAATCCATTACTCAGGCAATGGTGAAAGAACTACAGCTTCCCACAACCTCCAGTGAACATGACCTGGAACTTCCTTTTACTGGGGAGTTTCACCTTGAATTTGAGCTAGTAGACACTTGGTTAGGCCCTTGTTCCCATGATGATTTCCAGCAGGAGCTACAAAAAGCCATTGTGGCCACAGGGTTTTCTCAGCCACCAGAAGGCACAAGTCTGTACGATATATTCTGTGAAGACATTTATAATCAGATGGCAGACTGGAATGAAGGTCATTGGTTAGGCGGTTATCCCTGCTTTACCCAAGATGATCCTCGTTTTTCTCGCTCAGACTATGCTGCTTGTACCAATCTTTTGTTCCAGATGGATAGCGGGGGAGAAGCAAATGCTGAGATTTTGTGGGGAGATACAGGGGTGGGAAATTTTCTAATAGCTCCAGAAGATCTCCTGCAGCTAGATTTTTCCAGAGTTTTATATAATTGGGATTGTCTGTAGAAACTAAAAAAGGTGGCTTTTAGCCACCTTTTTTAGTTTATTTACATTCAGCTCGGTACAACTGCCCCATTGCCACGTAAGAGCGACAATTTTGGGCAAAGCCTTCGATTTCTTCTGGCTTCATTTCACGAGCAACCTTAGCAGGAGAGCCCATAATCATGCTGTTGTCGGGGAATTCCTTGCCAGGAGGTACTACAGAACCAGCTGCCACCATGGAGTTTGCTCCAATTTTGGCTCCGTCAAGTACGATGGCACCCATTCCAACGGTGGTATTGTTGCCAATGGTACAGGAGTGCAGAATTGCACCGTGGCCAATGGTTACATTGTCACCAACAACAGTAGGTCTGTTGGAGTCTGTGTGGATAACGCAGTTATCCTGCACATTGGAGCCCTTTCCAATAGAAATGCTATTCATGTCTCCCCGAATTGAAGCAGAAAACCACACAGAAGCATCTTCTGCAATAGTAACCTGTCCTGTAACCTCTGCATTCCAAGCAACAAAAACATTTTCGTGAATCTTTGGGGTATGTCCCTTAATTGTATGAACCATAATTTCTCCTATCTATTCGTAATGCTTATTTAGAAAACATTAAATCACCGTAAGTAGGCATAGGCCAGAATTCCTTACCCATAATCATTTCCAGTTCATCTACTGCTTCTCGCAATCCTTCCATGGCGGGAATAATCCACGCAGTATAGAAGTTAGCGGTGGCAGTAAGATCATCGCTGCCCTTAGTGTCCTCAAGAATCTGACGCAGAGAACCCATTTCCCGATAAATCTTGTCAATGGAATCCTGCACCTGACGTAGATTTTCACTTTGACAACGACATTCCAGTCCCAACATTGCAGCCCGAACTTGAGTCAAAGAAGTGGCCACCACAGCCACGTATTTGAAAGCGGCAGGGAGAATTTCCTTTTGGGTCATGTCCAACATGGTACGGGCTTCTATCTTCAGTACATTAGCATACTCTTCCAAAAGAATGTCAGAACGAGCCTTCATTTCTGTGGCAGAATACACTCCATGCCGACTAAAAAGGTTAATATTTTTTTCTTGCAAATAAAGAGGCAAGGCATCGGAGGTGGTTTTGAGATTCAAAAGTCCCCGGCGAGCAGCCTCTTCCACCCATTCCTGAGAATAACCGTTGCCATTGAAAATGATTCGGTGATGATTCAGCAGGGTTGTTTTAATCAGCTGGTTCAAATCCTTGGTAAAATCTGATGACTGCTCCAGAATATCTGCAAACTGACGGAATTCCTCTGCCACAATGGTATTTAAGGTAAGATTGGGACAAGAAATAGAGAGACTTGAACCAAGGGAGCGGAATTCAAACTTGTTACCAGTAAAGGCAAAGGGAGATGTTCTGTTTCTGTCTGTATTATCCTTGGGGAAGGCTGGCAAAGCGTCTACTCCCAACTGCATTACCTGATTAGCTTTGCGGTCAAAGGGTTTTCCCTGCTTAATGGCATCCAAAATGGCACCAAGCTCATCTCCCAAGAACATGGAAATAATGGCTGGAGGAGCCTCGTTAGCCCCCAAACGATGGTCGTTACCAGCGGAAGCTACAGAAATACGCAACAAATCCTGATATTCGTCAATTCCCTTAATGATGGCACAGAGAATCAGCAGGAACTGGGCATTATCTTCTGGAGTGTTTCCCGGCTCCAAAAGATTTTCTCCCTTGTCGGTACACAAGGACCAGTTACTGTGCTTACCAGAACCATTTACTCCTTCAAAGGGCTTTTCGTGGAGCAAACAAACAAGGCCGTGACGTGGAGCAACCTTTTTCATAATCTCCATGGTGAGCTGATTGTTGTCGGCAGCAATATTTGTTGTAGTAAAAACGGGAGCAAGCTCATGCTGACCGGGAGCAACTTCGTTGTGGCGAGTTTTTGCAGAAACCCCCAGTTTCCACAGTTCCTCGTCCAGCTCCTGCATATAAGCCAAAATACGAGGCTGAATTGTTCCGTAGTAGTGGTCGTCCAGCTCTTGCGTTTTGGGAGGAACGGCACCAAAGAGGGTTCTTCCAGTATAGATTAAATCCCGACGCTGTTCCCAAAGCTTTTTATCTACCAGAAAATATTCCTGTTCAGCTCCTACCATGGGAGTAACACGACGAACATCCTTGCCAAAAAGTTTGAGAATACGCTTTGATTGCTTGTCGATGGCATCCATGGAACGAAGCAAGGGAGTTTTTTTATCCAGAGCTTCACCACCATAGGAGCAGAAGGCGGTAGGAATACACAGGGTTCCATCTTTAATAAAGGCTGGAGAGGTGGGATCCCAAGCAGTGTATCCACGAGCTTCACAGGTATCTCGAATTCCACCAGAAGGAAAACTGGAACCATCAGATTCCCCTTTCACCAGCTCCTTTCCAGAAAACTCCATGATTACAGTTCCGTTCCCTTGGGGAGTGATAAAACTGTCATGTTTTTCTGCGGTAATGCCTGTCATGGGCTGGAACCAGTGAGTAAAATGCGTTGCACCTCGTTCCACAGCCCAGTCTTTCATGGCATTTGCCACAATATTCGCCACACCTTGGTCAAGGGGAGTTCCCTCTGCCATGGTTTTTTTCAAGGCTTTGAATGTTTCCTTAGGAAGCCGTTCCCGCATGATTGTTTCATTGAACACCATGCTACTAAAAATTTCTGATAACTTGCTCACTGGTCTACTCTATACCTTTCTCTTGAAAATTTCAATGTTTCAACTGCATTATCCCACCCGACTTAAATCGTTTGTCATTCCGAGAATAACTCCGTTCCGTCACCCCATTTACCGATGGCGCTTTTCCTTCTGCAGATTTTTCCGTACTATCGATAAAGTAAATTGTATTGCCTTCTGCACGAGAAAAAATAGCAATGTGGGTAATATTTGCTGAATTTTTTTCGCCCATAAAAATCAAATCTCCTGGACGCAATTGCTCTAAAGGAACTAATGTTGCAGCATTTTCATACATGTAAGCAGAACTCATATCGGGCTGTAGCAATGAAAAACCAGTTCCTTCCAAGGCATACTGGTAGCACCTAATCACCAAACCAGAACAATCCACCTGAATTGCCCGTAAGGGATCTTGCCCTCCCCACTTATATTCTGTATCAGCATCCTTGTACTTGAGGGCATACTCATACACCCGTGCCACAATACTTTCAGGACAATCTAAAATCATGGGTCCAGTAAAACTAAAATCACAGGAAACAAGGAGAAAAAATACCCCACAAAGCAACAAAGCTATCATCACCTTCTTCATAATTTCCAGTATACCCCTAATAAAATGCCAAAGCAATTACAAAATCATCTCCAACCTCAGCATTTCCCCCACCAAACAAGAAAACCACCTCTCCCCACTTGACAAAAATCAAATCCCAGTTTATAGTGGTAAAACCTTTTGGGGGTGTAGCTCATCTGGCTAGAGCGCTTGCATGGCATGCAAGAGGTAAGGGGTTCAAGTCCCCTCATCTCCACAAATAGAAGACTTCCGTTAGGAAGTCTTTTTTTGTTTTAAACAATCATCAGTCAACAAGAAGTTGCATCTTAGATAAGAAATATGCCGAGAGCTTCCACTGGAAGCTCGGCTTTTGAAGGGGACTTGAACCGGAGCAGCTATGCTGCGGAGGCGGGGGCCCAAGCCCAAGTCCCCTCATCTCCACTGTAACACATATCAACTTTGACTTCCGTTTATTTCAAGTACACCATCAACAGCATTATGTCGGAGTTTCTAATGCCAGAGATTCGACTAGCTTGCCCCAAGGTAGTGGGACGCACTCGCTCTAATTTCTGGCGAGATTCTGCAGAAAGGGATGGAATTGCACCATAGTCAAAATCTTGGGGAATGCGAGCGTGTTCCATACGATGCATTTTTTCCACACGTCTATCTTGGCGTTTGATGTAATGCTGGTATTTTATGTCGATAAGAGCCGCATCCCAAACTGCTTCTGGATAGCCAGGATTTTGAGCCTGGGGATTCTTAGCCAAAAGTGCAATAATTTCCTGCTGCAAAGCCAATTTTTCCTGCACCCGCTGGAATCGCCAAGGGGGATTCAAGCCTACCTCGTAACCCTTTTCACAGAGACGAATATCAGCCGTGTCGTGGCGCAGCTTGAGTCGGTATTCAGCACGTGCAGTAAACATACGGTAGGGCTCACGAGTTCCCAGAGTCACCAGGTCATCAATCAGACCACCAATGTAGGCTTCACTTCGCTCCAAAACTAGGGGCTGGTAGGAAGGAACAGCCTTCACCAGCTCTTGGTTTTCAGAATCCTGCACTGGCCCACACAATTCTCTGTGGCTTTTTGCATACAGGGCACCATTAATACCTGCCACCAAGCCCTGTCCCGCAGCCTCTTCGTAGCCGGAAGTGCCGTTAATTTGCCCCGCAGTAAAAAGCCCTGCCACAAGCTTTGTCTCCAAGGAGGGGAACAGCTGAGTCGGATCAATAAAATCGTATTCCACCGCATATCCGGGGCGACTCATCACTGCATTAGCAAAGCCAGGCAAGGTTCGCATAAATCTATCTTGAACCTCCTCTGGCAAGGATGAAGAAAATCCGTTGATGTACATTTCCTCGGTAGTTAAGCCCTCTGGCTCCACGAAAAGCTGATGACGCTCCCGCTCTGCAAACCGCATCACCTTATCCTCGATGGAAGGACAATATCGAGGTCCCACTCCGCTAATTTTTCCGCTGTAAAGGGGCGAACGTCCAATATTTCCTCGAATCAGCTGGTGGGTTTCTCCATTGGTGTACACAAGATGGCAGCTCACCATGGGCCGTTCCACCTTTTCGTTATCAAAGGAAAAGGGAATAATCTCCGAATCCCCCGGTTGCTCCTCCAACTGGGAAAAATCGATGGAGCTTTTCAGCACTCGTGGAGGCGTACCTGTTTTTAGGCGACCTGTGGTAAAGCCCAGTCGATTCAGTGCCTCGGTAATGCCTTGGGTACCTGGCTCTCCCAGTCGTCCGCAGGGAGCGTCGTAATTACCGATAAATATCTTACCCCCTAAGAAGGTGCCTGTAGTCAAAATCGCAGACCGTACGGGAATCCGCCGCCCCCGCTCTGTTATCACAGCCACCAGCTTGAGCCTGAATTTCCCATCAGCCACAGCTGGAGAACCCAGCCGTTGGCCTGGCAAAGGCTCTTGCTCTCTGTCTGGATTTACCTCAGCCCTTGGGGGTAAAAGCTCAGCACTTTCCACCGCCTCCAAGTCCACCACCGTGTCCTGTAAAAGGGTCAGACCTGGTTGTTTTTCTATCATTTGTCGAGCCAGCTGAGAATACAGTAGCTTATCAGCCTGAGCACGAGGTGCTTGAACAGCAGGCCCGCGACTTTTATTCAAAAGACGAAACTGAATCATGGAAGCGTCAATCAAATGCCCCATTACGCCCCCCAGGGCATCTACCTCACGGGCAATATTTCCCTTGGCAATGCCACCAATAGAAGGATTGCAGGACATACGTCCAATAGAATCAATGGTTTGTGTAATGAGAATGGTTTTCAGCCCCATCTTTGCTGCCGCCAAGGCAGCCTCTATTCCTGCGTGACCGCCACCAACAACAGCTACGTCGTAATCTTCATAAAATCCAGCCATGACATGAGTATAGCGAAAAACGACACTATTGGAAAGGTAAGAAAATCTCCATTTCCTTCTACTTCCACAGATTAGGTTTTCCCGATATACTGAACCAAACAGACAAATCTGGAGGTTAGAGATGAAAAAAATCCTCAGTATTGCTGGGGCATTATTCGTTCTTGCAACAGTGGCAGCTCAAGATACTACCCCTGTTCAAAAGGTATGGAATAATGGACGCATTGATTATATTCCTTTGGGAACAGAATTCCGATTGGAAGCAGAAAACTGGAATCCAAACACTGGTTCAATCTACTACACTTATAATTCAGGGGAGGCAACAGAGTATACCGCTCCTGTAGTGTTGGACAAAGAAGGCCAGTTTACCTTGAACTGGGCAACTAAAGATGTATGGGGAACAGTAAGTAACACCAAAACCTACACTGGTATTGTTGACGGAACAGCTCCCACCATCAAATTCCTGATTGAAGGACCTGTGTACACTGACGAAGCTGGAGTTGTATATGTAACAAACCAAACTGGTATCCAACTCTTTGGTGAAGATGCTCTTTCTGGCACAGAATTCCTCTATCTTGATACAACTGGTACAGGAAAGATGGAAAATGTTTTGGGACAAGGATTTATCTACCTTACAGACAGAGAAGATGGTGCTATTTATGCAGAAGGATATGCCGTTGACTATGTGGGAAACACTTCTGAGTCCTTAGCTGCATACGTATATCTCGATACAACTGCACCTTCCGTATACATCGACATTGATATTCCACCAGTGGAAGCAAATGGCGTTCAGTACATCAGTCCCCAGACCAAGATTTCTCTGTCTGCTCAGGATGCAATGTCTGGAGTTGATGCAATTTATCTGTCTTGGAATGGAGCTGAATTTGCTCGCTATGATGGGAACACTCCAATCAGTGCACCTGAAACAGGTTCCCACGTATTGCAGGTTTTTGCCACCGATAAGCTGGGAAATAGCAGTGAACTTTCCGAGTTCACCTTCTCTACTGACTTGAAATTGAATCCTGCAGAACTCTATCTTTCTGTAGGTAGTCCCACTGGAACTAACCGTACAATAGAAGTTGTTGCAGAAGAAACTAAAACTCCTACAGAAATCCCTGTGGAAGAAACTGAAGCACTCCAACCTGTTACTGTTACAAACGAAAAATAAGATAAAAGAAAAGGGTGAGTTTTAACTCACCCTTTTTAGTTAGAAAGTACACCTTGAAATTACACCTGATAGTGAATCTTTTTCAAATCTTTATCGAAGGGAATTCTTTCTGGCAGCGACTCCCCATCTCCAAAAGACTCTATGGCATCAAGCAATAAAACACCTTCTTCAATACTAGAGTCTTCCATGATACTTAAATCCATGTTTGAAAGTGGCGTATCCCAAACAAATTTGTGAAAAGCCTCTTCCAGTTGATTTTCAGCAAAGGGATTTTTCCGCATCCAGACAATAACATGAGCGGCATAAATTCCACTATGTAACACATGGGCAAAGGTATGCTTGTAAATTTTATAGCAAAATTCTTCCATATTCATCATTTTCATTATATATTACTACCCCCTAATTTTCAAGAAAAAATCCCTTCTCTTTACGGGAATCTTGTATAAATTCTAAAATCTTGACACAGGCAAAAATAGGGGGTAGATTTAAGAGCAAAGAGACGTAGAAAAGCAACAGGAGTTTTATGTTATGGAAGGTATACCACTAGGGGAACGCTATAAGCATCATTTTGGAGAGTTAGCTCGTTTAGCTCAAGCAGCAGATAAGATTGATGATACCAACGTATATCAGGAGTGGAATCCTGGTACACGCAAAATCATGGATTCCATGGTAGAAGACAACCTCTTGCCTGGTTCCCAACTCATGAATCAGGAGTATTTCATAGAATTCTTGAATCAGCTCAAGGCCGGTAAGCGAGGACTGATTTTGATGGAGCATTACAGCAACATGGACCTGCCCCTGCTGTGCTATCTCCTTGATCATGATTCTGATGAAGGTAAAGATTTGTCCAGCCGCATTGTTGCCATGGCCGGAATGAAGCTGAACGAAGAAAATCCTATGGTAAAGGCTTGGGCCGAGGGCTTTACTCGCATTGTTATCTATCCCAGTCGCAGTTTGGCAGCTTATACCGACCCAGAGGAACGGGCTGCAGAAGAAGCTAAAAGCCGAAAAATCAATATGGCATCTATGCGGGCTATGGATGCAGCCAAAAGACGAGGCCAGACAATTCTCGTATTCCCCAGTGGAACTCGTTACCGCCCCGGAAATCCAGAGACAAAACGAGGCTTACGAGAAATTGACTCTTACCTACGAATGTTTGACGTAATGATTCTTATTTCCACCAACGGAAACTGCTTGAGAATCAATCCTGAAACTCCCAATGACATGTTGTCCGACTTGGTTTGCAAGGATGTAATCCTTATGACAGCAAGCCCCGTTATTGCCTGCAAGTCATTCCGCAATGAAGTGATTGCGAGCTTAGGCGAAAAGCCTGAAGACAGAGGAATCGACCCCAAGCAGGCATCCGCCGACAAAATCATGGCTACACTGGAAGAACAGCACAATGCCATGGAGGCTGAATACCAAAAACGCTTGCAGGCCGCCCAAGAAACTAAAAATTAAAATCCTAGATTTTCCTCAATGAGGATAATCTCATAGTCACAGGAGCTAGGCTTTGTCCACAATACGGACAAGGCCGCACAAATCCGTTCTGGACTACGACAGTCATAGCACTTGTCGCCCTTGATAGCACAGGGAGTTTTCCTGTTCAGCCGCTTGGTGTTTAATGGGGCGGCAATGTTTCTGGCTCGCCACAGAGCTGCGTCGTAGTCCTTGGCCAGCTTGTTTTGACCCGCCACCAGATACACCTTTTCATGACCATATAAGATTGCCGCCACACGGTTGCAGTTTCCGTCAATATTGATAATTTCACCAGTTTCAGCCAAGCCGTTGATGGAGGACATGTAGATTTGCGCTCCATTGGCAACGGCCTTGATTTCGTTACCAGTTTTTCCTTCTGGAATACGCTGGTGCCAGTACATCAGATTGTGAGTACCAAGCTTTTCGTACAAGCCCAGCGCTTCCAGTGTCATGGAACCACCAAAACCAACTGTTTTACCATCAATCTGAGAATCAAGGTAGGCCACGGCTTCTGCTGAAGTTGCAAAACAAGAAACAGCAAAACCACGGTTCTCCAGGTTTTTCTTTACCACATCAAATTGTGCCATACAATCATCCTCTTACAAAATTTGCTCTATACTCCATATTGATTTGAGCGATTTCTTTTTCTCCATCGATATATGGTTGGTAGATGCTATCTACAATGCCACCGCCAAGGTTGTCGCAGCCATTGCAGAACTCACATTCTGTTCCACAGGCACTTAAGGATTGCTGGATAATGCGAATCCGCTCTTCCTTGGTGGTATCCTTAATCAAAATAGACTTCATTTTTATCTCCTCCATTTAAGTATAATCAATCCCCCTCACTTACAGACGTATCCGTGCAGCACGAGCGGGAGCGGGCCCCTCACTTACAAGCGAATTCTTGCTGCTTTAGCGTGAGCGGATAATCCTTCTGCGTCGCCCAGAAGTCCTGCGGCGGAGGCAGACTTTATCTGGCCAGCAGAGCCTTCTACTGTTCGTAGGGTGGTAACTGTTTTTAAGAAGCAGCGAACGGAAAGTCCACCAGCAAAGCGGGCGGAAGTGGAAGTGGGCAGGGTATGGTTCAAGCCAGCGGCGTAATCTCCCAGTACCTCAGCAGAACCGTGGCCAATAAACAATGAACCGTAGTTGTGTACCAGAGATTCAAGTTTTTCTAGCTGAGGCCCTGAGTCCAAGGCTAATTCCAAGTGTTCGGGGGCCTTTTTATTTGCCAAGTGAGCGGCTTCCTCTAAATCCTTGGTGATGATAATACAGCCGTTTCGCTGAATGCTGGTACCAGCGGTGTCTGCAGTAGACAGGGTTTCAAGCTGGAGCTCCAGTTCCTGGGCCACTGCTTGGGCAAGATTTTCCTCCGGGGTAGCAAGGACAGCCTGAGCATCTGGATCATGTTCAGCTTGAGCCAAAAGGTCAGCGGCCACCCAAGCAGGATTTGCAGAACCATCTGCAATGATGAAAACCTCCGTGGGGCCTGCCAGCATATCAATGCCAACGGTGCCGTAAACCTGCCGCTTTGCCTCTGCCACAAATTTATTTCCTGGCCCCACAATCACATCACAGCGGGGAATTGTTTCCGTGCCATAGGCCATGGCGGCAATGGATTGGGCTCCACCACAGGCAAAAACTCGGTGGACGCCGCACAAATAGGCAGTGGCCAATATTCCTGCATCGGCGTAGGCTTTGGTACTGCCGTCGGGATGGGGCCGTGGTGGAGTACAAAGCACCACCTCGCCACAGCCAGCGGCCAAGGCAGGAGCGGAGGTCATGATAACGGTGGAAAGCAAGGGGAAGCGACCAGCTGGCACGTACAATCCTGCCCTGTCCACGGGAATATTCTTTTGTCCGGTAAAAAGCCCTGGCTCCAATTCTACTTCAAAATTATCAAAGGATTCACGTTGCCGGCGAGCAAACTTCAGCGCTAAATCCCGAGAATAACAGAGGGCTTCATACAGTTCTGGTTGACTTTGACGGAGCTTTTCTGCGGCATCAGCTAAATCTTCTTGAGCAACTTCCAACTGAGCAGGAGCTGCAGGGTCAAACTTTGTTGCCAGCTGATGGAGAGCAACATCTCCATCCCTTCGAACTTGACTGATAATATCGGATACAATACTTGCAGTATCGTCGGCAAAGCTTCGTGGCTCAAAAAAATCGGCGGAAAGTTCCTGTGCGGGAATAATTTTGATTATAGACATATCCATCCTCTGTGCCTGCGAGGGATTTTGGAAAACAAATCATCAGGCAGAATTCCTCTCATTCTTTCCCATATGCCACGGATTGTCAACCAGTTTTTTTGCGGATTTTGTGGAGAGGGGAAAGATTAAACTTACATTCAACTTTATCCTAATTCAATATTAGTCAAGATATTAGCCTTGTATTTTTTAATGAATCTCATTATGATGAGTTGCAAATTTTCAAGGATATTGTTAGGCTGACAAAGGAGGATCTATGAGCTATAGCATTGGAGAAATATCCCAAAGACTTGACATTGCACCTTCTGCCTTGCGGTATTACGAAAAAGAAGGATTGTTGCCCTTTGTGGAACGTTCCGATAGCGGAATTCGCCAGTTTACTGATATTGATTTGGAATGGCTTATTATCATTGACTCCTTGAAAAGAACTGGCATGCCACTGAAGGAAATCAAAGAATTTGTAAAAATGTTTGAGGAACGAGACACCACCATTGCTCGCAGACTGGAAATCGTGCGACGACACCGAGAGGTAATTCAGCAACAGGTGGCAAAGCTCAATGAAATTATTATGGCCTTGGATTTTAAGGAACAATATTATCAACAGGCTATTGATGAAGGCAAAACTATGGATTTGCCAGATTTAACGATGGAGGAACTTCCTCCTGAATTGAAAGCTATTCGTAAGCGAGTTCGTGGAGATTAAAAAAAGGCTGTCTTTTGGGAGTGAAATACACTTCAAAAACGACAGCCTTTTTCTTTTTATTTTTTGTGTCTTCTATCCAGCTCGTCTAAAACCTGCTTCCAGGTGACGCCATCTTGATACATCAGCACGTTCATAAAATACAACAAGTCAGCACATTCCCATACAACTTCTTCATGGTCTTCTGCCTCGGTTAATTCTTCGGCTTCTTCCATGAGTTTTTCTCGCACCCGCTCCCCAGTAAGGGTTGCAGTGTAAGAGCCTGGGGTAGGATTGGCAAAACGCTGGGCAATAATCTGGTACAAACGCTCCATAGATGAAACTTCTTCAGCCTCGGCAGTAAAGCAAGTCCAGCTGCCTGTGTGACACACACCACCGTGGGGAATTACCGTTGCCAGCACCGTGTCTCTGTCGCAATCCACTCGTAGCTTAATTACTTCTAAGAAGTTTCCAGAAGTTTCTCCCTTTGTCCACAGCTGATTCCGTGTTCGGCTCCAGAAGGTAAGCTTGCCACTGGAAAAGGTCTTTTCAAAGGCCTCTTTGTTGGCATAACCCATCATCAGTACTTCACCAGATACACTTTGGGCAATAACAGGAATCATGTCTACCTTCTTCCAGTTGAGACAACCGATAAAGGCATCTTTAAGGGAAACTGCACCAGTGTACAAGGCCATTCCCAGCTGCACGTCACAGCCCAGAGACTCCAGCTCCACAATCTCATCAAGGCTAGAAACTCCACCAGCCACCACAAGGCGGCAAGAAACGGCTTCTCGCAACTGACGAACCAGCTCCATGTTGGTGCCAGTCATGCAGCCTTCACGTTCCACGCAGGTAAAAAGCAATTCCGAGGCGTATTTTTCTGCCGCCTTGGCTCCATCTATGAGGGGAATACCAGCTGTTTCTGTCCAGCCCTTGATTGCAATGACCCCGTTGATGGCATCAACAGAAATGATAATCCGCTGACCACCGATGGCAGCCACCAGTTCGTCCAAAAATGCTGTGTTGAGAATATCTTCATCAGTGGGATTTGCATTGAAGGCAGCAGAACCAACGATAACCTTTTCTGCTCCCAATGAAATCAATTCCTTGGCACGCTTTACATCACGAATGCCACCACCGACTCGCACATTACCGTGACGCAACAGGGATTTGAGAATCTCGGTGTTGGCAGTTGTTCCCTTGGGAGTAATGTTCCCTAGAGCAGCATCAAGATCTATAACGGCAACTTCGCCGTACTTGTTAAAATCAGAAATCAATTCTAAAGGGTTGTCTCGCTCCAACACCTTGTCTTTCCCGTTCTTTAACTGAACGACTTTACCATCTTTTAAGTCAATAGAAGAAATTACCATGGGGGCAGTATAGCAGTTTTAGATTAAATGTAAAAGCGGTGGAGAAAGCTAGGGAACCCACTGCCGCCTTACGCTTCGCTACGCTCAGAGGGCGGCGTCAGTAGGTGCCCCCCCTAGCTTTCTCCACCAAATTTTTCGTTCATGGGCTATACTGCTGAATCGAGGACTGGTTCTAGGGGGCTGATTCTAAGAGCTGGTACACGAGCCTCTTCTCCCGGGGTTCTTAGGTAGGGAGCGACGGCTGTAAGCCGGAAAATCGCGATATATTGAGCGATTTTAGCGAATCTCGCTGCGTGCGTGCACGCCTTGCCCCGCAAAAGTGCGGAAACCCACCGCTTCCGTGTAGAGGGGGTGTCCCCTCCTAAAAATGATGACAGAAACTAGTAGTGATATTTGCAGGAGGCAATGAGGATGGATGTTTCGGAAACTTTGTAAACTAAACGATGTTCTTCATTTATTCTTCGGGACCAGTATCCTGAAAGCTCATGCCTCAAAGGCTCTGGTTTTCCAATTCCAGAAAATGGGGAACGGATAATATCCTTAATTATCTCATTGATTTTTTTGAAAAGTTTTTTATCTTCCTGTGCCCAAGTTTGATAATCAGTAAAAGACTCTTCTGAAAAGACTATATTCACAAATCATGCTCCGAAAGGACATGGAGATGCTGATTGTTCTCCAAACTTGCAATTGACTGTAAAAGATGGGTTTTATTCGCAGTATTTTTTAACAAATATGAAGTATCATTTTGGACATCTTGAACGGTAATTTCTATTTCTTTACCAGCAAATAATTTTTTTATTGTTTCAAGAAACCCAGCATTCAATTCATCTGTATTCAGAGTAAAAGAACTCACCATGGGTTTTACCTCCTAGATAAAGTATAGCATAGGTAAATTGAAAGTGAAAGGGGCAACAGGGAAACCCTAATCAGCCTCGCACTTCGCTACGCTCACAGTTCGGCTGCTCAGGGGACCTCCCTGTTGCCCCAGCTCTTTCGTTTATCCAACTATACTGCTGGGTAGATGATAACTGGTTCCAAGGGATTTATATCTATATATATTTATAGTTATTTAGTTTTTGTGATATACTATCTACAGAGGAAATGCCTAAGTTTCAGGCGGTGTCTCCCCACTCAAATCAGCTTCTGCTGAAATATTGATTAGGGAGGTCTAGGATGACAAAGTACGAAATCATTTCGTTAGCTATTAGTTTAGCACTTTTAATTCTTAGCTTGCTCTCTTACCTTAAAATGTAATTGAGTAAAAATAAAGCCGCCAGAACTCTTACCCACATCTGGCGACTTTTCAAAGGACTGTGGAGATGACCAAATGAACCTGGGCATTTCCGTCTTTTATTGTACCACGTATTCCATCCAAAAGTCAAATTACACTGTTAGTCCCGTGGTCACATAACTTCACAAGGTTTATTTATTGTGAAATATTTCACAATAAATAAACCTTTTCTTATTTTAAGTTAGATAAATCCTACAATCGTCTCAGACAGTTTTTTAAATCCCTTGACCTAACAGTTGATTTTTCAGTATAATTTTATCGTATTCAGTGAAATATTTCACAGTACAGAACTTTTACGGTCACAAAGCATAATTTGGGAGAAGTTATGGCACATCTTTCAGAGCCTTCCAGAAAACGATTGCTGAGCCTTGAATACTTGTTGCAACAAGAGCTTATGATAGTTCAACAACAGGGTACACAAGGAGAGGAGTTGTTAAAGGAAAAAGAAGTAAAGACCACCATTACATCCCGAAAAATTGCCCAGCTTACTGGTTGGACAGATACCACCATTCGGCGGGACATCAGCCAGCTAGGAATTCGATGTGGAGCTTCCAATGGCTATCACATTCAGGAGTTGCAAGAGGCCATTGCCCAAGCTTTGGGGTCTGCTGCTAAGAATGAAGAAAAGCACCCTTGTTGCATTGTGGGACTGGGAAAGATTGGGGCGGCATTGTTGGAGTATGGAGGCTTTGAGTCAGCTGGTTTTCAGCTGGTGGCGGGCTTTGACCCCAGCGTAAACCGAGTGGAGCTGCTAAATGCCAGCTTTCCGCTCTATCCAGCGGCCCGCCTAGAGCAGATTGTGAAGCAACAGCAAATTGAATATGCAGTGCTGACAGTTTCTGATGAAATGGCTCTTGCCTACGGACAGCGACTTGTTCAAGCAGGAATCAAGGGAATCGTAAACTACACCAATACCTTGTTAACAGTCCCCTCCACAGTAAAGGTGGAAAATATTTCGGTAATTCATTCCCTACGCCAATTGGTAGCGGGAACTATTCAATAGAATACAGCATTGGGCGGACAATCCCCCAAAGGAGTTTTTATGAGTCGTGTATATAATTTTTCTGCAGGTCCTTCTTGCCTGCCTGAATCAGTTTTGCAGGAAGCTGCCGCTGAAATGCTTGATTATAAGGGATCTGGTCAATCCGTTATGGAAATGAGCCACCGCTCCAAGAACTACGAACCCATCATTCAGGATGCAGAAGCCAGAATCCGCAAGCTGATGAACATTCCTGATACCTATGCAGTTCTCTTCCTGCAGGGGGGAGCCAGCACTCAGTTTGCAATGATTCCCATGAACTTGAAGAAGCTGGGGAAGGCAGCCTACATCGACACAGGAATTTGGTCAGAAAAGGCCATTAAAGAAGCAAAAAAATATCTCACCGTAGATGTTTTGGCATCTTCAAAAGACAAGGGCTATTCCTATATTCCCTCCGTGCAGAAAATCGAAGGCGACTACGACTATGGCTACATCTGCTTAAACAACACCATCGTGGGAACAAAATGGGCCAATCTGCCAGAAATGGGGAAACGCTCTGATGGTACCGACATTCCCTTGGTAGCAGATGCTTCTAGCTGCATTTTAAGCGAGGCTGTAGACATTACCAAGTTCGGAGTGTTCTTTGCAGGAGCCCAAAAGAACCTAGCTCCCGCTGGTGTTACTGTTGTCATCATCCGCAAGGACTTGATTACCGAGTTCCCCGACCCCCGCACACCTACTATGCTGGACTACAAGACCCATGCAGATAATGACTCCATGTACAATACCCCACCCTGTTACACCATCTACATCATGGGTAAGGTGTTGGCCTGGATCGAAGCAAACGGTGGAGCCGAAGGAATGCAAAAGCGGAACCAAGAAAAGGCCGACCTTTTCTACAACTACCTTGACAATAGCGACTTCTATCGCAGCCCCGTAGCAAAGGATAGCCGCTCCTTGATGAACATTCCCTTTGTAGTTCAGGAAACTGACCAAGACAAGGTTGCAGCATTGAACAAGAAGTTTGTTTCAGAAGCCGCAGCAGCAGGCTTAGTAAACTTAGCTGGCCACCGCTTGGTAGGAGGAATGAGAGCTTCCATCTACAATGCCATGTCAATTGAGGGAGTAAAGGCCCTCATTGCCTTTATGGACAAATTCGCCGCAGAAAATAAATAAAACACAAAGACAGGCTACCTTGGAAAATAACCAGGGTAGCTCATTATTTTAAGGAGTTATCATGTTTAAGATTCAGACTTTGAATAAAATTTCTGCCCAGGGCTTGGCTCAGCTGCCTTTGGATGATTACGAAACAGCTTCTGAGATTCTTCATCCCGATGCAATCCTGCTCCGTTCTGCAGATATGCATTCCATGGAAGTACCAGAATCAGTAAAGGCCATTGCTCGTGCTGGTGCTGGAACAAACAACATTCCTATCCCAGCTATGACCGAGCGGGGAATTGTTGTATTCAACACACCAGGCGCCAATGCCAATGCCGTTCGTGAGTTGGTATTGCTGTCACTTCTCATGGCAAGTCGCCCCGTAATCAAGGCTTCTGAATGGGTACAGGGATTGGCTGGCAAGGGAAGCGAGATTCCTGACTTGGCAGAAAAGGGTAAGTCCCAGTTTGTAGGTCCTGAAATCCGCGGTAAAACCCTGGGTGTTATCGGTTTGGGGGCTATTGGTGCTATGGTAGCCAACAGCGCATCTGATTTGGGCATGAATGTAATCGGGTATGACCCATTTATTTCTGTTGATGCAGCATGGTCTTTGAGCCGAGCCGTTGTAAAGGCTGAAACCTTGGACACTATCCTTACCAAAGCTGATTACATTTCTATCCACGTGCCACAGACAGCAGAAACAAAGGGCCTTATCAATGCAGACCGCATCAAGGCCATGAAGAAGGGTGTTCGCATCATCAATTTGGCTCGTGGTGGCTTGGTGGTAAACGCCGATATTTTGGAAGGAATCAACTCTGGAAAGATTGCCTGCATGGTAACAGACTTTGCTGATGAAGAGCTTTTGGGTAATGATAAGATTATTTGCTTGCCCCACCTTGGTGCTTCCACACCAGAAGCCGAAGAAAACTGTGCCTTAATGGCAGTAAAGCAATTGCGAGATTTCTTGGAAACAGGAACTATCGTGAACTCCGTAAACTTCCCTAAGTGTAAGATTGATGAAGCAATTCCTGCTGGTGGAACACGATTGTGTATTTCTCACAAAAATATTCCCAACATGGTGGGACAAATTACCACAGCCTTGGCTGAATCAACTCTGAATATTTCTAGCATGACAAGCCAGAGTCGTGGAGACTTGGCTTACACTGTAATCGACGTGGACACACCTGTAGATGGTGCAGCCATGTATAAGCTAGGTGCTATCAAAGGACTGATTGCTGTGCGCCCCATCGCTGGTTAAACACCAAAAACTGGAACAAGTTCTTGGAAAACCCTTGAGAAGAAATAGCTTCCAAGTTCCTTCCGTGAACTTGTTCTAGCATCTTTTACTGCCCTAAACAGGCTATTAGTGCTTCCTTTGATTTAATACCGATTTTGTCATATATGTGACTTAAATGATTTTCTATTGTACTGCGACTTACCCCGAGTTTTTCGGCAATTTCTGCTGTACTATCTCCTAAAACAATACCTTCAACTATTTTCCGTTCTTTTTTAGTAAAAACAGACATAATTCGTTGAGTTTCCAGCATTTTAGAGATGAGATGAGATTCAACATACACTTCTCCAGTAGCAACAGCTTCCACTGCACGAAGCAATTCAGACTCATCACTACTTTTTGAAACATACCCCATAGCACCAACTTTTTTACTCAAGGCACATTCCACAAAGGAACCTGAGGAATAGGAACTATACATGATGCATTTAGTGTGAGGACTCCGAGCTGAAAGTTCACGAACAATATCAAAGCCGGCATGACCTTCACTCCCGTTGGGAAGGGTTGCCGACATTTCTTGCTTAAAAGAAATATCAACTAGAGCAATGACAGGTTTTTCTTGAGTAGCCTCATGCTCCAAGGTAGCAATCAACTCCTGAGCTTCTTCTACAGTACCTGCACTGAACATCACCCGCCAATCGGAATTGGTAGCAAACCAAGTAGTAATTCCATCTCGCATCAGGGCATGATCTTCAAAGATAGCTAATCGCTTTTCGTATCCACTCATTACACCTTCACCTTTCAAGCTTGTTTCAAATCTATTATCTACTAAAAAAGCAATCTTGTCACGAGTAAGTACGCACCATACCCCCTGCATTAACTCACGATTCTTCATTTTAGTTGCAAATAACATTCATCAAGTTCTTTTAATAAAAAACCGTGAAAAACATACAAATCTATTTCTGTTTTAAGGATTTTTCCGAATCCATTCTTAAAATAGGCTGGATATAATACCTCATCTAAATACATAGCTATTCTCCTTTGTAATAAAAAGCAGTGGCAAGTAAAGCCTTGCCAACCACCACTGCCAGCCCCTTGGGGCAGCAAGCCACCCCAAGGACTGTTATTAATTAGAAGCTACCCTTGTAGCCCAACTGCTTTAACCGTGCCTGTGTTGCCAAGGGCAAGGAACTACAACCCCCAAATACCGATTCGCCACCCTTGGGAAATCTCACTGAAGTAAGAGAGTCTGGAATGATAATTTCCTTGAGATTACTACAGAAAGTGAAAGTAACTCCATCCACCCATTCAAGACTGGCGGGCAAATTAATTGACTCCAAGGCAATACAGTTTATAAATGCCTGACTTTCAATTTCTTTAATACTGTCAGGTAAAGTGATAGTTTTTATTTTAGTATCATCAAAAGCCCCACTCTTAATCACTTCTGGTGTGCCACGGAAACTTATTTTTTCCAAGGTTGGAGGCATGTTACGCACCTCCTTTACAGGCAAGCCTTGGATAGTGGCAGGAATATACACTACCCCACTTTTTCCCTTGTACTCTGTAACTACTGCACCAGTTCCGTCTTTGGTCAGCTTAACAATAAAATCCTCTTCTGCATTGGGAGTAGTAGGAAGCTTTACTTCAGAAGCACCTTTTTTGCTTTCCTTAGCCTTCTTTTCCTCTGCCTTTTTGTCGGCTTTAGTTACTTCCTGAGAAGTGGCTCCATCAGCACCGGTACTAACAGCGTCTTTTTTGCTACAAGCCACAAAGCTTACCGCAAACACACATAAAATGGCCACAAGAAGTGTGGCTTTTTTCTTACAAAACATCGTCTTTCTCCTTATAGGTTGTAATTACCAAAATTATAAACCTTTTTTAATTTTATAAAAGTTAGTTGACTTTGAGAAAAACCATGAGTTGACTCACTATTTTTACATGAGTAAACACTAGTCACAAGAAAGCTGTTCTGTGGTACACTGGCTTTATGAACAAGGTTATTCTAGTAGACGACCACAAAATGCTCAGAAAGGGAGTGACAACCTATCTGTTGGAAAATTCTGACTGGACTGTTATAGGAGAAGCAGAAAGTCTAGCTGAGCTTGAACCATTGCTAAAACAACTGACGTTTTCAGAAGAAGACAAAATTGTTGCCGTGGTAGATTTGCAACTGAAGGGAGATGGAAATAATGCCCTTAGTGCCAACGGCTACACAGCAGTACAAATGCTTGCAGAACAAAATATTCCCTCTGTTATATTCTCTAGCAATGCTACGGGAGCCTGTATAGAAAAGGCTCTCAGTATACAGGGGGGGGGGATAGAGGTTTTGTGTCTAAAGCCAGCAGCGAGAGTATGCTCCTAGATGCAATTAATGCCGTTGCCCAAGGCAAGTCCTTTATTCAGCCAGATTTAGTCCTAGATTTTTTTGAAACCCGAAACCTTTTTTCCATACTCACCCGCCGGGAAAAAGAGGTGATTAACCTAATCGGAGAAGAATTAACAAACGAACAAATCGCAGAAAAGCTAAAAATAAAAATCAACACCTTGGAAAATTACGTCAGCATAATATACGACAAGCTAGGGTGCAAGGACAGAGCCTCTCTTTTGGAAAAAATTAGATGATGCCTACAGGCTCACTACCAGAAGAGTGCCTATTTCTAGAGCCTGCTGGGTTGGTGGAGATACCGTAGAAGGAGGTGTAAACTAGCGGCTTTCTACCAGCTCCTTGGTGAAGGCTGTTTGTGCAGGTTTTATTTCAATTTTTATAACAAGCCCTGTACAACATCCAGCGGAAGATTGGTACAAATAGCAACTTTCTCTGGAGGGTCACCGTAATTAAGGAGGAGTTTTGCCGTCTCTAATGCCTTTTGATAGGCTCCACGTTCCAACCCTTGCTCCAACCCGATGGAAATGCCTTCTTCTCTGCCAGTTGTCAATCCAGTATGTAAACCTTCTTCATAACCATCACGGCGACACTCCATCATGCGGGATGTATAGGTGAGATACATGTTTCGCTCCTCCTTTTCTTGCTTCATCCGAGAAATTGTGGCATC
>JAGBXW010000043.1 GCA_017629095.1 Treponema sp.
AGCCTGCTTTTTTATTTCTTTTAATGCATACTCTAGGCTTCCTTGATCTGTCCATCCGGAATCACTTGATGCAGTAACTATTCCTATAACCTCGTAATTTGCAGGTGGTTCAGTATATAAAATTACCGATTCTGGAGATGTAGCAGGGCGTTGAACTCCTGTTACCAAGGCAGTGCCACTTGCACAACTTGAAATAATCAAAGAAATTAAAGTGAATGCTAAAATAAAAATTGTGTTTTTCTTCATGTAAGATACCCCTTCGGATTTATGATAAATCATTCAATTAAAATTATCAATATTGTCTAAGGTAATCGAAAACATTTTCTTATATTGTACAATACTCTTTTTCTATTTTACATGAAGTTGTCTATCATATCCGACACGCACTCACTGGTGAATTGCATCCGAAATACCTCTGGTATGTTGGCTAGGTCTTGGTACAGGCTGTTGGGAATCCGCAGTAGGTTTGTCTTGCCAGTCCGCTTGTCTGTGACTGTCACCCATTCTGAGCCGTCAAGCCCCTCCATTACGCTGGCCTTGTAATTCTTGCTCCTGCAGGCAGCCTGGTATGTCCTGTAGGGTGGAAGCATTTGTACCATGTTATCCTCCTTTTTTGTGCTGGCATGTCTCTAACCAGCTTTGTCTCATTGTAGCACTCGTACTGTCCCAAAGAATGATACAGGGGAATTTTTTTTTTGTTTTATTTGGGATGATGGAGTTATGTGGGGGAATGGGGTGGGGGTGGGGGATTTTCTCTGTGAGCACCAAGGATGCGGAGAAAATTCCTTGTGTTTTTCTGGTGAATTTGTACTGGAAATTGAATGAATTTCCACAGGAAATTGGATGAATTTGGTGTGGAAATGAGGGGGAATTTGTACTGGAAATGGGAGGGATTTCCAGTACAAAATTTGGGGAGATAGGGGATGGTGTGTTTTTTGATGAGGAGATATTTTGTAAACTTGACTTTATGTATAGAATGGTAGTATATTCGAATTAGTAGCGGTATTCTGCTGTATGCAGTGCCTCTATCCAGTGTTCCTTTGTGAAAGGAGTTCTGGTCTGCTCTTTTACATTTATGAGGGAAGGATTTTCACGTGTGGAATAACTGAAAAATATTATTTAATGATGGAGATATTTATGAAGTTCAAAATTATTAAAAGAAAGAATCCTCAGGATAGAAGTCAGGAAAAATATTATCCTGCTCCTGTGTATACTGATGAAATTGGTGTTGACGAGCTGGCGGAAGAGATTTCCTATGCTACGTCAATGACTCCCACAGACGTTAAGGCTGTGTTGGAGGGATTATTGAATGTGATGCCTAAGCATTTGAGGCGTGGTGTTAAAATCAAGCTGAACCGTTTTGGTACATTCAAGGTAATTTTTGGTGGTAATGGCCAAGAAAATGCCGAGGATGTGACAGCGTCAGACATTGATGGCACACGAATCAGCTTTATTGGTGCATCTGAAATGAAGAAGGCTGTTCTTACGGACATGCCCTTTCAGAAAGTGGTCTAGCCTGGTGCTGCATACTTTTTGCATGACACCTCCTGTGGCAATGTGTCTGTAGACCGGCCAGTTTTTGATTTTCGGGTCATGCTCCTTGTAGCTACGGCGTAATATTTTGTAATACATAATAATAGGAATGAACTTGTGCCTGATGAATTAAGGGCACCACGACATATTCCAAAATTGGGGAACCGCAACTTCTGAGCAGACCGGTTGCGTGTTCCCTTTTTTTGTTTTAAACGGTGGTGAGTCGCCCCCTTCAATTCATAACACGGACTAGGGAGATTAGCTTATGTATTCCCAACTCCATTTAGTTATTTTTCCGTCTTTTGCTTTTTCATAGACATTCAGAATTATTTCTTTTCCTGCCCATGGTAACTCTTTGTTCTGTGAGCCTTGTTCAAATGCTAAAATTTCAGTATTTGTATCTGTAACAAATACACAATATCCTTGTATCATATTTGATTTTCGTTTAACTTGGAGCATCTCTACAATTTCTTTTGCTTGTATTACCATCATGCCCATAACTTCATCAACTATGGCTTCCTTTATCTCTTTAAGGCTCGAACCTTTCTTATGCAGGTTTTCAAGCCATTGTTTTGTTATTAATTTGTTATACACATGCTCTTCCTGCTCTGGAGTCAGTGTTATACACTCTTCTGCCAGAGTTTTTTTTATGGTTGATTCTCGTGATTTAGAATTTTGAATCCACTCTGGAATTTCCTTAGCTTTGGCGGGGGCGGCTGGTACTACAGCTTTTATCTTTAGCTTATCTATTGGATTAATGGTTCCTAAGTTCCCCTTAGATAATTTGATTAGCCAGTGGGCAAATTTGTCCCTACAGCTTGGATACCATTGAGAACAAATATAATATCCACCGAACTTATCTTTCCAATATCTTGTTTTTAAATCATCCGTAGGAGAAGTCTCTCGTAATAGAGTAAATTTTGCAGTCCAGCTAGGAAAATTGAAATGGATGCCAAATGTTTGATAACAATATTCTTTGTCTCTAAGAAGTCGGCTCATTTCTTTTTCAGGGATGAGATTATATGTAAGGAGATGCGTCATTGTTTTTTTGACATGTGGTTGAATTTTTTCGTCCGATTGTGGAAATAATTCAAACGATTTACCTCCTATTTTTACTGATGGAATATTTGCTGATGTATCTAGGATAAAATGGTCATTTGAAAGACCAATATTGTCAAACTCTACGTTGAAGGTATCTTCCTGTTTTCCGAATAATTGCTTATAAACTTCTTTTACATAGGGATCTACTTTGACTTGTGTTAATGGAATTTTCTTTTTCAATAAGATTCCGTTGAGACCACGTGCTCTACTTAATGCTACATAAACCTGCCCCGCTTCCCATGCATTTTCTGCATCGATTGTTACATTGTCTAAAGTTAATCCTTGTGATTTATGAATTGTTACTGCCCAACCTAATTTAAGAGGAATTTGTGTAAATGTCCCTACTGTGTTTTGCCGGATAGTTTGAGTCTTTTCATCCCAAAAATATTCAAATTTTTGCCAGGTTTCTCGTTGTATGATGTATTCTTTTCCTTCTGCTTCTATTTTTACAAAATCAGTGAGGGCTGTTTCTGAATCTCCAAAAGAAATTACCTTACCCATTTTCCCATTGACTAAGCCAGACATTGTATTTTTTGTTACCATTACAGTTGCACCAATACATATTGTAAGTTTTGTAGGAGTGATAAAGTCTGAGGTATCAAAAACTCCTGAGGTAGAAGCTTCAAAGGTGATACTTTGGGCACCATTATGCAGTAAAGTCTGTAATTGTATTGTGTTAAATTCATTTGCTGCACTATTTGTTGTTGTAAGTAACAGGCAATTTTTGGGAATACGAGTTGTATGAAGTCTTGTTTGAAGAAAACATTTCTCATTTAAAAACTGTATGGATTTTTCATATCCCTGCTCACATGTACGGATGGCATTGAGCATTTGTATAAAATCTTCATCTTTTTGACGATAGATTTTATGGAGTTGTATTGGTTCAACTTCTAATTCCTTAAATACGTTGGCAGCAAAAAAGAAAATACTATCCCACTGTGCAAGAAATTTTTGGATATCAGGATCAGTGTGTTTTTCTATAGGGGGTAGTTGGAAACAGTCTCCTATGAATAATAATTGTTTACCACCAAATGGCTTTTCATTGTTACACCATAAACGTAATGTATAATCTATACGATCCAAAAGCCAAGATGAAACCATGGATATTTCATCTATAATGATTAAATCTGTGTGATCAATGACAGGATTTTTAGACTGAATTTTTATCTCTTTATTTTCAAAAGGTCCAATTGGAAATTTGAAAAAAGAATGAATTGTTTGGCCACTAACATTTACCGCTGCAATGCCTGTAAATGCAAGAACTACACAGTTTTTTTTTAATTCTTCTACAAGATTTTTTTGCAAATATTTGATGAATGTAGACTTTCCTGTTCCTGCTCCACCTGTTAAAAAGATTGCAGGAACATTTTGTTTAATGAAAGTGTATGCTTTTTGTAATTCTAGATTATCCCTAAAATCATAATCAACTTCTTTCTGTCCATTTACGGAGATATTTGCATTTATCTCTAGATTCTGTATAGCTTGATTTGAAATTTCATTAAAATTCATTGTTGTTATTACCCCTCTTACATTATGATGATGAAACAAATATATTGTATTATATCATGGAATTTGTTTCATCTGTGAAAAAAAATCGATTAAATCATATTTCTTCCTATTTTGAGATTTTTAAAGTTGTGTATAATTGTTTCATAAATATCTGGTATAATCGTACTGATATGATTATGGAGGAATGATTCACATGGAATATGAGGATGATGGACTCTCTATCTTAAATTTATTTGTAGAAACTATTAATAGAGGTTTTGATTTTGGAAATCCTGTCATTCGGAAAGAGTTTATGAAATCTCAGCCAGATATGATAAAATATAAAGATTATCATAAGAACATAGCAGAAGAAAATGATGGTGATTCCAATTTGGATTCTCTGCTCTTTCTGAGATTACTACTGCTGGATGTTTCCCATTATATACATAATAATCAAGAGGAAATAAAGAAAAATTATCAATATAGGCTTGGTGCGCTTGGAAAGATTTCAAAGAGATTGGAAGTGATAACTGACGAGAATCTTGTGCTTCTGAGGCATGAGTTTGGTACTTCTGTAGTTTCAAACTTACGGCTTATGTTGGAATGCTACGCAATTGCAAAGTATTTAATGGACTGTGATGACGTTGAGTCCGACAGATTTCAGGATTATGGAATAGTGCAGGAATGTAGATTTAATAAAGAGGATGCAAAAGAAAAACTGGTACAAAAAAACTATGAGAAGGATTTTTATCGTAATAAGTCAGAGTTTGCATGGATTTCTGATAAATCAATACGAAATGTATCAGACTTGATAAAATGTTTAGGAGATGAGAGTATAAATGAATGGTATAAATTTTATTGTCAATATGTTCATGCCTCTCCTTATTCTTGTGGGAAAGTACATCAAATGAATCAATCTTTGTTAGAAAATAATAATGGGTATATACCCCTAAATATGGAAATACTTATCCAACAAAACAAGCTTTACCTTACTCTGTTCATAGAATTGCTTTCTGATAACTTTATAGCCGACAAAACTATTGGAGAACTTTTTAAGACCTTGTTGAAACTCTCTTGAAACTTTAAGTCGTAAACTCTCTGATATCGTGTTTCTTATTTGTTTAATGGTGCTATTGGGTGTTTCTCACTCCCCATCCGCCACAGCAGAATATCCTCCATTACCAAAGCCATAGGTGGGCAGTGGTGCTATGGTGCGAGGTTTCCAGTTAGATTGGAAGCCGTTGAACAGGGCAGAGCGATACATTGCTTCTAATTTTGCGTGGCTGTAGGACTTGAAATCTTCTTTTACCAAGGGTATGTCCATGTTCAACAGGGAAAGGTTGCGTTGTTTTATGTCTGCAAGATAGGTTTCTGCTGGGAGGGTATTACTTTTGGCGGAGTTACAGGTGGGGCAGGCAAGGACAAAGTTCCAGAGTTTGTCATCCTTGACAAAAGACCAAGGGATACAGTGGTCTACTGGAATGGCGGTGGCTTCCTGCTTTAGATTCTTGTGACAGTAAAAACAATGGTGCTGACCAAACTGTTGTAGCACTTGGCGATAGGGAGAAAGGTTGTTTCGCTCTGTGGAAGCATCTAACTTGTTTGCCAAGGCATAGGCATCTTCTTCCCGATTCACCTTTTCTAGGTATTTTATCCACTCGTAATAATTTATCTTTTCAAAGTCCGTCTTGAATGTAACGCAGGCGGTGTAGGCATGGGGATTAAAATGGATTCCCCCTTCTTCCTTGTTAAAAGAATACAGCTGCCCTTCTGTGTCTTTGTAAAAGGCTCCCACCACGTACTTGAGCATTTCTCTTTTGATTACCTTGGCAATTTCTAGTTGCAAGTCACCACGCAAGGACTCAAAGGGAAAAATCTGTTGCTTTTGCGAGTAGTCAAAGTGGTATTTTTGACAGAAATCAAACAGTTTTCGTTCCACTGCCGTCATAGCAGTCCGCTGAGAGACGGGCATTTGCTTCAGGTGAAAGTTCAAGACCAAGTTCCAGTAGATTTCTGTAAACCGCAGGGCAATGGCATCATAACTGAGAAAATGATTTTCTAAGTCCACGTTAAAAAGATTGTCCAATACCGCCTTAAAAAAAGCGTACTTGTAGGTGGTGGTGTGCATCTTTGCCGGCGACAGGGCCAAGTTCACAATGCGGATAACCTCGCTTTCGCCAAGAGGAAGGAAGGGCACGATGCCTTGTTGCAGATTCCAGCCGGAATTGGAGGGCTTGCTCATGGGGATAGTATAACATGGATTGGGGGTGGGGTTCTAGGTTTTGCAAGTTTCAAAATATTGAGGCAATGGATGGTTTCTTATATTTAAGGAATCCGATGAATCCTGCGTGTTTTAAGGTAATATTTTCTCTTTTTTTATTTCATCAGATACTTATTCTCAGAATCTTGTAATAAAGGTAGTATTGAGTCTTGAAGTTTAGTGCATTATAGTCAAACGGATGGACATGATAGCAAAATAATTGTTGAATTTCTACTTGCCTTTTTTAGTATGAAATGAGTATTTTTATTCAGTGAGTAGTACTATTATCAGACTGGGAACTTTGTATCGGTAAGTTTTCCAAAATATATTTTATTGATGTAGTTATTATGCGAAATATCCTGATATTTTTATCAGAAGGTTTTGAAAGAGAGGGATAAATATTTATAGATTTGAAGAAATAAATAATACACATAAAGACAAAATGTCCAATTCTCTTGAAAATGTTAAAGAACATTTTGAATGGGAAGATGAAAATTTTTTAGAATATTTTTTAGGTTTGCTTCCTAAAATGCGGCATACCTCGGAACAAAATAAGTCATTAGAAAAGAAACTTTCCGAACTGAGAAAAATATATAATTCTTATGACTACTTTCTAACAGACCAGTCTTCTTTTTTGCAAGAAATTAAAAATAAATTGAATGAAATTCACGATATAAATCCTCATTGGTATGGTCTTAATCTTGATAAGGTAAAATATTATACAAATTTACATCATGCTTGTATTTTAACTGGTGTTGGTGGTATTGGAAAATCATATTTTATATATCAACTAGAAAAAGAAATCTCTAATAAAAACATATCCCATTTATGTATTTATGGAAAGTATCAGGAAATTGCTTTTGATATAGATTTTGAAGAAATCAATTTATTTGCAAAAGAAACACCTTTTGTTTTTATAGTAGATGCATTTAACGAATTATCGGAAAAAAATAAAGATTTTATTCTTAATGGAATTCAAAAATTACTAAATAATAAAAATATTAGAATAATTGTAACATACAGAAGTTTCGCTCTTAAAGAAGAATATTGTAAAAAATTGTCATCACTTATTTCTACAAACGAAACATTTCCTGGAATATCTTTTGAAGCTGCAATAGATATAATCTCAAAATATCCAATAAAAGAATTATATAGGTATACCGATATTCTTTTTTCAAATAATGCTTTACTCATAAGTAAATTAATAAAAATTCTTGTTTCATTTCCAGAAGATAAAAATAGTATAAATTCTATAACATATATTTTGGAACACGATTTTAAGGAAACTATTGGTAAAGTATATTGGGAACATACAAAGAAAATTACAAAATGGATGTATGATAACAATACAAAAGGAATCTCTCTTTCTAACATCGATAGTTTAATTCCTAATTCAAGAGATTATATTGAAAAACTTATTTCAACTGATTTCATATTTACATACAAAAAAAATGAAGAGACCTATGTCTATTTCCAGATAGAAACAATCCATGATTTTTTAATTGCAAGGTACTTTTTTGATGATAGTAAAAATAAGTCTGATGAAGAAATAATAAAAATAATTATTGAAAAGATAGAAGCATTTTCATCAGCAAGAGAAGCATTTATTGTTGGGTTATTCGATAAATTTGGGAATAATTATAATCGAATATATAAAATTCTAAAAAAAACAAGTTTATTGGATGAATTAAGACCTGAAGTTTTACAAAAAGTAAAGTTTGATGCTGAAAATATTCCTTTATTTCTTTCTGTTTTCGAACAAAAATATCCAGTTCATCAATTTGTTTGGTTTGCAGGTTTTACTGACAAACCATTTAACTGTATTAATTTTCAAAATCAATTACTTTTAGATTCTTATGAAAATCAATTATCAGTTTTGTCAAAAATCTTATCTATTAATTATGATGCTGATAATTTTGCTCGAAGACTAAAAAATATTCTTTATTTTGTAAATTACACCAATGTTGATGAATCTGCATTAGACGAATATTTTTATACAGCACTTTGGAGTTCTTCTGCTGCAAATGAAGATGTAAGAATTATCGCAAGAAAATTACTTTTTGATATTGTTAGAATAAAAGAAAGTTATATTTCAAAGGTAATAACACTTTTTCCAAAAATATATGATTTATATATTCAGGATGCAATTATAGAAATTCTTTTTTATCATAAACACAATGAAGAGATTACGCAATTTTTTATGCGGTTAAAAGAAGATTATTCTTTTTTAAGTGCGGTTAATCTAGCACGAATTTCAAATTATTTAAATTTAAAATTTGATTATATTAACTGGGAAAAGAAAAACTTATTTTCTAACACAACAAGAAAAATAAGTGATGTATTTGAAAGAATTCTTTTCAGAATTGATGCATACGCACCAAGTCTACTTCATTTTAGATATTGGGATAGAAATAGAATAGATAATATACATCCTAGATTTTTATATATAGATAAAAAAACAATAAAATATATAAATAATTCACTTGAAAAAAAATTTTCTTGTGTAAAATGTGGTGAATGCAAAGGCTCTAATTTATTTAAAAAATCAATAAAAAAATTATATAAAATACAGGATAAGTCATTTCCTGTGAATTCTTTTTTGAAATCTCTTGAGAAAGTATTTAATAACATTTTAAATATGTATAGTTATAGCTCTGAATCTGAGGATGTAGATTTAGTTTATCGTAATTTTAGTAAATCTCTTTTACGAAAATTAATAGTTATTTCTCAAGATCTTTTTTATGGAAGCTTAATGTGCAACTATTTTACTGATGAATTTAGTTCATATGATGATGCAGAAGAATTAATAGGGTATAAAGTTTATGACCCATTACAATATGAACCTTCTCAAAATATTACGGCACCAATACCAACATATGTTAATCAGATAGAAAAATTACAGGATAAAGTCTTAAATAGCATTGATTTTTCTATGAAAAAAGATGAATCCTGGGTAAAAAATGCAACCTTGACAAAAGAAAATGTTTTATCTTTAATCACAAAACCAGTTTTGCGTGGAAAATTAGAGTGGATGATTTTAAGTACTAAAATTTCCTTAGATGATTCTACTAATAATATAGACTCATGGCGTGATAATTATGATATTTCATGTTGTACATCTAAAGCAATAACATTAAATGATGATGAAACAGATAGAGAGCTTACAATTGAACACAGAGATTACTATGGTTTATTAGAAAACTATAGTGATGATTCGCCAGAGCCTGAATTGTGTATGTATGTAAAAGAAATTTCTTCATATACAGAATTATTGGACGAAACGAATCTTTTATTACCACCAGCAAAATTAATAAAAGATTTAAATCTAAAACCAGATTATCAAAATTTGTCTTGGATAGATTCTAAAGGTGAAACCGTAATTTATTGCAATAATAATAAATCAGATTATTATAAAGATTTTATAAAAGAAAGTATTTTTATTCGTAAAGATTATTATGATGAATATATAAAGACTCATCCATTAAAGTATTTTGTATTTACAGAAAGACTTATTTCTGATCACGGTTTTGAAGATGATACATGCTTTAATTTAGAAATAGAAAAAGGAAAAATAACAAAAGAATTCTTGCATTATAAAGCGAAAAGTATTTTGGAAGATAGAAAGCATTGTTCAAATTGTCCTCATGGATTAGATAAAGAACACAAAAAAATTAAAAATACACGTCTATTTTTTCCCATAGGCATAGATATGTTTACCAATAACAATATAGAGATTTTCAACGGTAAGGAAGAGTAACAAAATTAAAAGTTTTGAAAAGGATTTATATCATTGAAAATATAAGGCTTTCTATAGAAAAATAGAATTAATAAAATATATACTATTCCAATTCCTCTTCACTACTAGGAAGTATTGCGTACACAATACCATCAGCTTGAATCCCTTCACTTTTAACAGCCCAGTTGGTGTCCTCTTGTACTTCTTTGGCATTGATAAACTGAAAGCTAAAGTAGCGAGTCATTTCCATCTTGTCATTGTAGCAAGATGGATATAGGTATCGGCTGACATTACACTCGGTGAGAATGTCTTTTACCATGGTTGTCTTGCGGAGTTTTTCCTTTGTAATGTGTATCTGCTCATGGATGTCTACTCCCACTGTTTCTTTAAGTTTAAGGTAAGAGTTGCTTTTTCGCAGGTATAGCACTAGTTCCTGCTGCTCAAGTCTGTTCAGTGCAGCAGTAATTTCTTCATTTGTGTAGTCATTCTGGAATATATTGACTATTTCGTCAGTGGTTGGCTTGAGCTTTTCATACTGTTCCAAAAGGTATATAAGGGAAATAGTTTTTACAATTTTTCGGTCAAGTATGTGGCTAGTTTCAAGTTTTTCTAGGATTCTGCTGGTGAGGATATATTGGTTATGAATACTTTCTGAATAGGCTTCTTTTTTCAATAGCGGTTCAAAGTAGTCGTAGATAAGGTCTGGTGTTACTAGATTGAACTCTTGTTGCCCATGTGCATTCCAAGCTTCTTGCAAAAAGTTTGGTAATGTGGCAGTTCCTGTGGCGGACAGAAAAGTAAATAATGTACGTTCATTCTGGGCTATGCGCTCGGAAAGTCGTGGCAGGATAAAGGTAGAGACAGGATGTAGCGGATAGCAGTCATAGATATTTTGTATTCTGCTGTTTTCTTCCATGTCCCAGAAGATTTGGTGGCCTTTGTATAGAACTATGAGTTGCTCAAAAGAGGACTGCTTTGTCTTAATGAACTGTTGCCATAAAGCTTTTTCCTTTTCTATTACTGTGGCAATGATTTCATAGGTCTGAGAAAAATTGTTATTTAAAAGGACGTGTTGAAAACGCTCAGAGATGCCTCGCCAGCCGTCTACTTTTTGCTTTGGCAATCTGTCTATATAGTTACCGATTTCCTTGTGACTAATGAGAATAAGATGTAGTTGCTTACTGGCACTTCTATTGCATTTTCCGCAAAGTCTTGGAGCATTTTAGTATCGCTTACCGAAGCTTGCGTAATGTTAGCTTCTAAATACTTGCTGAACTCATCGTATACAACGTAGATTCCGTTATAGCCTTTCTTTTGAATTTCGGTAACTACGTTTTCGTACAGTTCCACCACATCAAAGCCCAAGAAGGGATTAAAACTACTTCCTGATGTTAGTTGTGGATAGAGCTTCTCGAAAGTTCTATAGGCTTCTATGTCATAGTTGCTCAAGTCTGATATAAAGGAAGCAATTGGTTGTCCTAAAATTTGTTGGAAGTTCTGGTAGGTTTCTGGGTACTCTGTCTGCCATTTTCCTATTGTCTGCACTGCAGCCTTGTAATTCGTTTCTGGCATAATGTCTAAAAGACCATGAAGGCTTAATGTTCTTTGCAGGCTCAATATAAATGCTTGTGTGAGACTAGTGTTGCTTCCTGAGATGATAACGGGTAAAAGTCTTGTTTTGCTTTCTCGGTAGTTTTCAATTAATTGCTGTAACCGTGGCTCTGACTCTAGTTTCTTATTCAAATTGACAAAATCTTTTTTCTCTCTTCCTGTTAGCAATGATAGTATAGTCAGGACGATATGAGATTTTCCCTTACCGTAGGCTCCTATGAGGATGCGAGAGCGAGAAGTGGATTCTGGTCTTGTGCTCAAAAGGATTTCTTCTAGTAACTTGAGGGAAGATTTTGTGGGAATAAAATTCTTAAGTTTATTTTTGTCTTGGAGGTCAAAAGCAATATTCACGGAATACTGGAAACCTTCTGCCGTGGTAATCATGGGGTACTGTGTTTCTGTCATATTGTTCTCTCTGTTACTCTTTTATTGCCTTGTAGTATTGTTCCACGCAATATAAAAAATCTTGTTGTGGATGGATGATTTGAATGACGTCTAGTCCTGCTGTTCTAACAAGCTTTATTTGTCCAAGTCCTTCCACCTGATACAGGACGTCTAGTAGGGCAATGGTATCTAAGTTAAAGATTTTGCTGATGGAGCAGGGATGTTGTTTTAACTCGTGGAGCTGGATTTCTGTCTTTCCATGGCTATTATCTTGTATTGCTGCTAGGATAATCCATGGATGAAGACTTTTGGGAGAAGGTGTTACCTTCTTGTAAATCCTATCTGATTTTTTGAGAAAATCTATAAGTCCTAGCTCCGCTAAGGGACATTCTAAATTGCTTTCTGGGGAATCTTTTTCAGGATTAGACTTGTGGCGGGGAGATAGGTATTGATAATGCAGGCAAAGTCATCCTGAATGGAACGACGAGAAGGCTTTTCCTGCTCCTCCATAACAAGCCAGTTTTCCAATCCCTTTTCAAAGTCATTTTCGGAAATCTCCCCCTGAAACTCATTGAAAAAATAATACCAAGATGGGGCAAGTTGCTTGTTGCAAGCTAATTTGTAATGTAGCAGTTGGAGGGTTCCCGTTTCTTCTAAGTAGCGGTCATATTGGAATATCAGACGGCCAAAGTGGGTAAGGCTCTGACTTCTCTTACCAGAAGGTGGCTCTTCTGCTAACCCCACTGCCTGTAGCCAGTATCGTAATGACTTTACCATGTTAGCACCGATTCCAAGTACATCCATGGGATTATTTTCTTTAGACAGAAACACTGAGCTGTCTTTTACTACCTGCTTCATGCCCTTGCTGAGCCATCCTTTACGAATGGCAAATGTTTCATGTCCTCTCAGCTTATACTTCATCTTCCTAACCCCATAAAGCTAGTATATCTCACTTGCCTTTTTATGGAAAGGGTTTGTGGAGGAATGGCGAGCTACTATCACAGGCAAGGAATACTTTCAAGAGGAAGAAGAATCTTGTAGTTGCAGGATTGTTTCGCGAGGGAGTTCGGTAACCTGTTCTATTTGTTCAAGAGACAGCCCCATAGCAAGAAGTTTTTGAGCCATTTCCACTGTCTTATTGTATGCCCCTTTCTCTAATCCTTGCTCTAATCCTTGTTCTAAGCCTTTCGCTCTTCCTTGTTCTAGTCCTTGGGACAAGCCTTGCTCTCGTCCTTGTTCTAATCCTATGGCCATACCATCTTTGTGGCCTTCCTCCCATCCTTCTTCGTAGGCATCATACTGGATGTCTGCCATTTTTAATGCTAATGTCATGTAGGTCCTCCGCTCAATAGAATCGGCTTTGAGACTATGAATTTTATGTGCAATAGCCTCTGTTAAATCGGAGTTGACAACTCCCTCTTGTACATAATGATAAAATGCTTGAAGTTTCTCGTCAAGGTGGGACAAGGATGTAGCCTTGGTGTTGAGAAATATACGGATGGAGCCATCTTGGAGCCTTAGTTGGTGCTGAGATTCAACACAGGTATATTCAAAGGTGTAACGAGAATAGCCTTTATCGAAAGGATCAAAAGTGCAGATAAAGATGAGAATATTGTCTGGAAGTTGTCGATATTTTGTTCCTGAAGGGGTGTTGCTTACGTCTGACACACTTTGATAGTAGCGACTTCTTTTGGGCAAGTCTTTTTTGTGGCTTGTTTGCATTTCTACGTTTATGATTCGCTGCTCATCTTTTAGGTATACATCCATGATTATTCGCATGGTGTCTGGGTCTAGTTTGTGTTCGTCTTGTGCTGATAAATACTGTATCTGTCCTATTTTTACTCCAAGAATCAGTTCCACCACTTGCCGGCAGATGTTTTCATCACGCATGACGCGAGAAAAGATAAAGTCGTTAGCAAAGGTCAGTTCTTCCCATTGTCTTGTAAAATCTTGATTTTGTATCATTATGTCTCCTGTTAAAAGACAGTAAGTGCAGACAAATCCAAAAGCATCTAGAATCTTGGATCTGTCAACAAATGCTGCTCCCTATACTTATTATAGGGATGGAACTGGGAAAATTTGACAGATTTACAAGAGCAAATTTATTTTTTTACGCTGATATATAGAATCATTATGCTATCCATACTTATCAGGGTTGTACAAAAGGGTATGTACTTTTGTTCAAGACTCATTCCTTCGTACGAGACGTACTCATTCCTTCGTACGAGACGTACTCATTCCTTCGTACGAGACGTACTCATTCCTTCGTACGAGACGTACTCATTCCTTCGTACGTAGGTATTTGGCCATGAGACAACCATTTTCCACCACTGCAGGATTTACACACATCATGCAATGAGTACATTTGCTTGCATCGATAAAATACTCATCGGCGGTAATGGTAATGGCTCCAGCCTTACAAACAGATTCACACTTGAGACACTTACGACAGGAGTTGAACTTGCGTATCTGGTAGGCAATCTTTCGTTGCAGGCCGTCGTGGTCTTGGACGTTCATGGTTTTTACCTTAACAGCATGTTGGTAACCTTCCACTTGATAGGGCTGTACTGAGATAATGGGAACCTTTGTTTTTATGTCCAGAATGAGTGTTTCTTGCAAGAGTTTATTCCCCAACTCTGGAGCAAGTTGGCCAAAGGGAACAAGAAGGTTCAGCAGTTGTTGACTGAAAGGTTCTACCAAGCTGTAGCTTTTTGCATGCTCCTCTGCCGTACAGTTGGTAAAGCGAATCTTCACATCCTCTGCTGCTGCAAGTCCATTCCCTCCCTGACGAGCCTTCCATTTTCCAGAATCCACGTAAACTTCTGGGTCAGGTTTACCTACCTGCTTTGCAAAGGTAATGAGAAAGTCTCTCCATACTACAGACTGCTTGGGCATATAGATTCTTGACAGGAACTGGGCTCTCTGATTGTTGTTGGGACAACACCAGCAGCCCACTCGGTCATAACCTAAGCGGTAGGCCTCGTTAAAATCTACTTTCTCCCCTAAAAGGTAGAGCCAAATATCAATATCCTTCCAAAAGAAGATAGGAGAGGCTACCGTTTGCTTTTGGATTTTTACTGCTTCTTTATCATCTTCTATACGGTTGTACTTGCTTCTGCTGACAGATTCTGACTTTCGTATTCCGTAGAAGGTGAGAATCTGCTGGTTGCGGTAGAGTCCATTCAGCACTCGTGTTATGGGGCCTGTCTTGAACATGGAACAGCACCAACGCATCATTCGTGCTGGAGGGCCAATATCCTTACACACCTTGAGGAAGGATTGCTCGTGATTCTTTGCAATTTCAAAGATGGCAAAGGGATGGTCTGCTCGGAATCGCTTTGCATATTCTGTTGTGTGGGGAAACTCCAGGGTGGTATCTCCGTAGATATGCACTAAGCTTGGATTATTGAGTGCTCGTGTCACTAAGTCTGCGGTAACGGTGGAGTCCTTTCCTCCAGAAAAGGAAATGACGATATTTTCTTCTGGAAAATCAGCTGCTGCCTTTTGAATGAAATTGGTAGCCTCGTCTTTAAGATAGTTCAATCTATTTTGATTTGCTGCAATAAATTTTTCAATGAACTGGTCAAAGAACTGATAGCTGTTGTCTTGTTCATGCTGTTGTAGTTGGGTAATCAAGTTTTGGCTATCTGCTTCCTGAAAAGTTTTTGTACTGATGGAACGAGTCTTTCCTTCTATATAATATCGACTGTTCTCACACCAAACTGATTTTTCCTTCAGTTGGTGGGGTTTTAATCCTAAAAGCAATTCCACCAAAAGCCGCTCTTGGGGAAATACTGGTCGCATGTCTTGAGCTATATAACTAGCTGTTCCACCACAAAGGGGGCAGTTTTCTTTTGAATTCACCTCTTGAATAAGAGGAATTTTGCAGTGAGGACACCAGTTCACTTGTACGGGAACTTCTGCTTCTGTTTTGTTTCCACATCGTGGACATTCATTTTGATTTGTTTCTATATTACATGGTCTACACCACATGATTGCTCCTTTAGTGTTGCAATCCTACCACAAAACAACGCTTCTTTTCCACACCCATCCCATTTCATTGCAATCTCCCCGCCAAGGTGATACTATGAAATGATGCTACCTGTGGGAGGAAAAGATATGTGTAAAAAGCTAAAGCTCCGTGGTTTCTTGTTTTGTCTGGTGCTTTCCCTGTGGATGGGAGTGTGCCCAAAGCTGTATGGTCAGCTGACGGTGCATTTTATTGATGTGGGACAGGCAGATGCCATTCTTGTAGAAAGTGACGGTGAGAATATGCTGATAGATGGTGGCAATGGAGCTGATTCTTCCCTCATCTATGCCTATCTGAAAAACCACGGCATTGCTACTCTTAAATACATTGTGAATACCCATCCCCACGAAGATCACGTGGGTGGTTTGCCTGGTGCCTTGAACTATGCCACAGTGGAGCGGGGCTTTAGCTCTCATCAGGACTATAATAGTCAGGCATTTCGGGATTACAAGGGCTATCTTGCCATGCAGGGCTTGGAGCTAGAGGTGCTAGAGGCAGGTAGCAGTCTTTCTTTGGGAGAAAGTTACATTCAGGTGCTGGGGCCCTTAGAGTATGATGGGGACATAAATAATAGTTCTTTGGTGCTGCACTTGGTGTATGATCAAGTTTCTTTTCTTTTTACTGGTGATATGGAGGAGGGCAGTGAGTACGATTTACTAGAAGCAGGTCTTGTTCCCGACTGTACGGTGCTGAAGGTGGCTCACCACGGAAGCGACAGTTCTTCTAGTTATCGTTTCCTTCGTTCCGCCCTGCCAGAATTCGCAGTTATCTCTGTGGGCAAGAACAATAGCTATGACCATCCCTCCCCAAAGGTACTCAGTCGTTTGGAGGATGCAGGAACTCAGATATTCCGCACTGATGTTCACGGTCATGTTCTGGCTCACAGCGATGGTAAAACGGTGGAGTTCTCCGTCTCTCGCAATGGTTCAGGTAGTACCGTTTCTGGAAAAGAGGTGTCTGCCTCTGTCTCCCCACAGAAAAATTCCTCAGCACAAGGCGGTAGCAAAGCCACCCCAAAGGAAGCCATCACGGTCACCTATATCTTAAACACCAACTCCAAGAAATACCATCTTCCTAGCTGCCATTCCGCTAGCCGAATCAAGGAAGCCAATAAAAAAGAGTTTTCCGGAAGTCGCCAGGAAGTGCAGGAGCTAAACTACCAGCCCTGTGGAATCTGTAAGCCTTAGGGGAGGAGGAGAAATTAATTAGAGGGAATTTTCTTTTAATTTCCTCTAATTTCTCCTCCTGTCTTGCACTGTCCCCGTGGTAAATGTTATTATTACCCCCATGCACAAAAATCCCATATATGAAAATAATTCTTCCCTTAGGGTAGTGGCCTATTTTCTTGTGGTGTTTTCCATATTCTTTTGGGGAATCACCTTTGTTTGCACCAAGCATCTGCTACTCTATTTTTCCGCCTTTGAGATTCTTTTTATTCGCTTTGTCTTGGCCTATGTGTTTTTGTGGCTCTTGTATCCCCACCGTCTTAAGGTTTCTGGCAAGGAAAACCTGTTGCTTGCCATGGCAGGACTTACAGGCGTAACCCTGTATCAGTTTACAGAAAACCTAGCCTTGAATCTTACCACTGCCTCTAACGTTAGTATTATCGTTTCTATCTGTCCTGTTTTTACCGCCCTGACTGCCCAGCTTTTTTTTAAGGAAAAGCATTTTACGCCCCAGTTTTTTGTGGGAACTGCTTTGGCCTTGCTGGGAGTGGTTTTGGTGAGCTTGAATGGAAGCAGCCAGTTTAATGTGAGCCCTAAGGGAGACTTGTTGGCTCTTACTTCTGCTGTGTGCTGGGGCTTTTATTCCCTTTTTGTAACCCTCATTAACAAAAGAGGCTACAATATCATTATTGTTACCAGAAAAATATTTTTCTATGCCGTTGTCTGGATGCTCCCTTTGCTGGTTCTGGGGATTTTCTCCTCCAATCCAGAGGGAATTTCCTATGTGGAGCTTTCTGCCACCGCCAATGCAGAGCGTTTTTCTTCTCCCTTAAATTGGGTTTTGCTTTGTTTTTTAGGCTTCCTTGCCAGTGGCATGTGCTTTGCGGCTTGGAACAAGGCCTGCATCATCCTGGGCACTGTAAAGATTTCTTCTGGACTCTATCTTATTCCTGTGGTTACCATCCTCTTTGCTGCCATTTTCCTAAAAGAAAAGCTTACCCTCATGGGGAGCATTGGAAGCTTGCTTACCATTATAGGCCTTTTTATTTCCAGCAGGAACGGCTCTGGCTCGTAAAAGTTTACCTTTTCCGTAGCTTACTGGCTATGGTTTGATACAGATGTTGTATCGCCACCAGTGGGTGGTGGAACAGCATTCGAGGGCCAGAGAATCGCATCACGGTGCAAATCTGTTCTTTCATGTCGGGACGGTAGCAGTGGGTGGTGCAGGTGGAGCAAAAGTCCTTGGTGTTGCCGTAGGGACAGCGAGCGAGTCGTTCTGCCACATAGTTTTTGAGAGAAAGACACCGGGGACAATCTGGCTCCTGATGATTTTTCTTGCAATAGAGGTCTATCATCAAAAAGCAAACCTCTTGTTCCTTGTCTATCCGCATAACTTCTGATTGTAAGTATATTGCCTCGGTTTCTCAAGAGGAAAATTTTTCTTTCCCTTTCCTTCCTTTATTTTTATGAGTATATTAGAACTACAGCTTTTAAATTGGAGGAGTCATGACTAATTCTGAGATTCGATTTTATCGTCAAGCGGTGCGGGAGGGAAACCTTGCGGCAATGGACTTATTTTTTAAGGATTTTTCCTCCAAAGATAAGGATGAGCAAGCCCAGCTTGTTATTGCTAGCATTACGCAGGCTACTTCCACTAAGGTACTGGACCATCTGCTGACTGAGGGAATTCCTCTGGACTATATTGAAGAAGAAAAGCAAAATACCCTCTTACATTTGGCAGCCTGTTCTGATTGCCCTGAGATTCCTGCCTATTTCATCAAAAAGGGCTTGGATGTTCATGCAAAAAATAGTCTTGGTGCTACACCCTTTCTTTTTGGCTCTTGTTATACCAGCAATCCTAAGGTATTACAGGTGTTGATAGAAGCTGGATCCAATGTGCATGAAAAGGACAATGACGGTGCCTCTGCCTTGTGCATTGCAGCCCGCTATAATGACCAAGAATCAATCATCAATTTTTTGGTGCATCAGGGCATTGATTTAGAAGAACGTGATGATTCTGGTCTGACTCCCTTTTTATCTGCCATGCGCTACAATTCATCCTTAGAGGTGGGTATTGCGCTGAGAGATGCGGGAGCAGAAATTTATGCTAAGTCTCCCAACGGTGACAATGCCCTTCATCTTGCTGCCCTAAACCCAGACTGTTCCCAGGCCATGATTGAAGCCCTACGAGGACGGTTCCGTACCACCGACAAGAATGATGACGGCTATACCCCTCTTTCTTTGGCTTTGGTGTTGTCAGACAATCCTGTGGTTATCAATGCCTTGATTAAAAGTCAGCAGGACGAGCTGCTGTATGCAGCCTGCCAAAACAAGAATCCCCAGATTGTGTCAGTGCTGCAGAAACGTGGCCTTGACTTGAATGCCCGCACTGGTGAGGGGCTTTATCCGGTGCTGTGGGTGGCCAAGTACAACGAGAATCCAGAGGTACTGGAGGAGTTTATCAAGGCTGGAGCCATCATGGAGGTACGGGATATGGCGGGTCGAACGGTGCTGCACTATGCTGCTATAAACGAGAATACTGCTATTTATGACTGGCTCAAGGAGCAGGAAGAATATGCCCACCTTGATGTGGAGGATGACTCTGAGCACAAGCCTGAGTACTATCGATTGCATCTTGATGATTTTTAGGAGGAGACATGGGAGCATTTAGTGGAGGGCTGAAAGGCGCCCTCAAGCATATCGATACAGTAGTTGTTGCCATAAGGAAGACAGGATTTCGCTTTACCCGCAGTAAGGAGATTGATGTGGCCTTGGAGTATCTTCAAAAGTTGCTGCATCTTGATGAGTCTACCACCATTGTCTTTTCTTTTTTCTTCTATATGTATTACGACAATAATGAACGGGCTATAACCCTTTCTCAAATCTCTAACTTTTCTGGCTGCTCACCCATGGTGCCCTTACAGTTTGTTTCAGAATACAACACCCTCAAGGACTTAGGTCTTTTAGAGGTGGTGTCATTGCCACCGAGCGAAGGTGTTTCTGCGGGAGAATTTTTCAAGATTCCCTCCGATGTGGAGCGTTTTATTTGCAGTGACGGAAAGGAGTCTCGACTGGGAGCCTTGTCACGGGACAAGAATTCCAAGCTGGTGTTCCCAGACAAGATTCGGGAGCGGGAGCTATTCTACAGTGCCCAGGTGGCAGAGCAGGTGGACAAGCTGACTTCATCCTTGCAGGAGGAAAATCTCTTGGGGATTCAAAAGCGGCTTGCAGAACACAAAATGCCTGTGGGAATTTCTGCCATTCTCTACGGTGAATCAGGTACAGGAAAGACTGAGACGGTGTATCAGATTGCCCGTAAGTCGGGGCGGCCTGTTTTTCATGTGAACATTGGAGACATTCTCAGTGAGTGGCACAATGCCACAGAGAAAAAACTGGGAGAGCTTTTTATGCAGTACCAGAAGATGGTGGAACAATGTCGTTCCCGAAAGGAGCCCATGCCCATCTGCTTGTTCAACGAGGCAGACGTTATCTTTGGCCGCCGCTTGAATCCTCCTCGGCAAGCAGTAGAGATTTCAGAAAACCGCAACCAAAACATCCTGCTGGAGCAGATGGAGCGTATGGAGGGTATCTTGATTGCCACCACCAACATGGAGGGGAATCTTGATGATGCCTTTAGTCGCCGCTTCTTGTTCAAGATAAAGCTAGAAAAGCCTGAGCTTCAGGTACAGAAAAAAATTTGGCGAGACAAGTTGAAGTGGCTTTCAGAGGAGTCTGCCCATAAGCTGGCTCATTCCTATCAGCTCAGTGGTGGTGAGATTGACAACATTGCCAAGAAGGCCATCATGGAAGAGATTTTGCGGGGCAAGCCAGCCACCATCGGAGACTTGGAGGAGTACTGCAAGGTGGAAAAGCTTGGAAAATCAGGCTCCACACGGCCAGTAGGCTTTGGTGGCTAAAGACAGCTGGTGTTAAAAACGCAAAATAAAACTACAATAAAAAAAGAGGAAGGGCTTCCTTCCTCTTTTTTGCAGGGTAGGGGAATGTCCACTACCGTAAAATGTCTATGTTTTTAATGGGTGTGGTGGTGTTGGTGGCATTAGGAAGCCGAGCCTGGACCCAATCCTTGAGGTTAAAGGACAGGTTTACCCAGTCACCCTTTTTGATGTTCTTGAACTTCACAATTTTGCCTCCAGTGAAGGGAGTTTGCAGTGCGGTAACGGTATCTTGAGTCATGATTTGTGTATCTCCCGTAACTGCAAAGGTGGTATTCTTGCCATCTGTTCCCAAAAGCACAATGGTCAGGTTGTCCTTGTTTGTCTCAAGTACCACTCCCACCTTTGTCTGGAGAGTGGCAGCATTAGCCTTTTCTCCCCAGTCTGCCCCTTTATCACTGAGCCACTGAGCTAAAAAATCTCCCGTTTCAGAAGCGGTAAGTTTTAAGTCTTGTCCCAAAATACTGAATGCCTGCTTCAAGTCTTCCAAGGAACCTGAGTCAATAGCCTTTTCTATAGTGCCGTTACTTTGAGCCACAAGACTCCCAGCTGCCAATACCAACAAAGAAAGGGTGAACGCATAGAACTTCTTGGTTGTTGTCTTCATAAAACCTCCAAAGTGATTCGATTTTCTATAAATCTATATCAATAATAAGGTTTGTTCTAGCCCTTGGTTACAATGCTCTCTCCCCCTTACCTTGACCTTGCTTCTTTCTTTCTATATTATTTAATTCGTTTAAGTCTGATTAAAGTTTGGGAGTGATGCGAGAAAGGTATTCTCAATGCTCCATGGAGATATATATGGCCGCAAAAGCAAAAAAAATTACCATTCTTGATTCCACCCTGCGGGACGGTGCCCAGGGAGAGGGAATCAGTTTTTCTGTGCAGGATAAGATTCACATTGTAAAGGCCCTAGACGAGCTTGGTGTTGCCTACATCGAAGCGGGAAATCCTGGCTCCAATCCTAAGGACTTGGAGTTCTTTCAAGAAATTCAGAAGATTCAACTCAAAACTGCCAAGGTTGCAGCCTTTGGTGCAACTCGTCGCAAGGATGTTTCCTGTGGAGAAGATGCCCAATTGCAGAGCCTGTTGGCAGCAAATACAGAAACGGTGGTTATTTTCGGTAAGTCTTGGGATTTTCAGGTAACAGATATCTTAAAGGCAACCTTGGAAGAAAACCTAGAAATGATTCGTGACACTGTAGCCTACCTTAAGGCTCAGGGACGTCAGGTAATTTACGATGCAGAGCATTTCTTTGATGCTTGGAAAGCCAACAAGGACTACACCATCCAGACCCTAGAGGCTGCGGTAGCTGGTGGAGCCAGTGTACTTGCCCTCTGTGACACAAAGGGTGGTTCTCAACCCATGGAAGTGTTGGACATTGTACGGGAAGTTGTTACACGCTTTGGCCAGCAGGCAGAAATTGGTATCCACTGTCACAATGATGGGGAGCTTGCAGTGGCCCTTTCTCTTATGGCTGTGGAAGGTGGTGCTGTGCATGTGCAGGGAACCTTGCTGGGCTTTGGAGAGCGTACTGGAAATGCCAACCTTTCTTCCATCATGGCAAACTTAGAGCTTAAGATGGGATATCGCTGTCTGCCAGAGGGGAACCTGGCATTGCTTACTCCCATTGCTAAGCGGGTGGCAGAAATTGCCAACATTAATGTGTTTGCCGGTTTGCCCTTTGTGGGAAGCAGTGCCTTTGCCCACAAGGCGGGAATGCACATCGATGCAGTGACTAAAAATCCCTTTGCCTACGAGCATATTCCCCCAGAAAGTGTTGGCAATGACCGTGTCTTCTTAATGAGCGAGGTGGCAGGTCGCTCCACCATTATCGAAAAGATTCGCCGCTTTGATCCTTCCATCAACAAGGATAATCCCGTAGTGGGAGAAATCGTTCAGAAGATGAAGGACATGGAACATGCTGGCTATCAGTTTGAAGGGGCAGAAGGCAGCTTTGAGCTTTTAGTACGGAAGATTATCGGAAAATATCAGCCCTTTTTCCGTCTCCATTACTACAAGAGTATTGGGGAAAAGCCACCACTTGATGAATCCCTGTGTTCTTTTGCCCAGCTAAAAATCGAGGTGGATGGCCAGATTGAAATTACTGCTGGAGAAGGTGATGGTCCTGTGCATGCTCTGGATACTGCTTTGCGAAAGGCTTTGGAGCGGTTCTATCCTGGTGTATCCCACATCCGTCTGACGGATTACAAGGTGCGTGTACTTGATTCTAAGTCCACCACGGCCTCCAAGGTTCGTGTTCTTATTGAAAGCTCCGATGGAACTGACACCTGGGCTACTGTTGGTGTTTCCACAGACATTTTGGAAGCCTCTTGGCTTGCTTTGGTGGATTCCTTTGAATACAAGCTTATTAAGGATATAGAACGTCGTTTTAAGACTCTTTTGTAGAGTTGACAAAAAAAGGATAATCTGATAGTATACTTAAACTATCGATTTTCGATATAACGGGCAATAGCGCAGTTGGTTAGCGTGCAAGTCTGGGGGACTTGAGGTCCCGGATTCGAATTCCGGTTGCCCGATAAAAGAGATGCATCAGGTAGATGTATCTCTTTTTTTGTATACTTTTGAGATTTATTTTCTTTACTTATCAGAATTATAGTGTATAATTATATACGAGAGAGTGTAAAATTATGGTAATAAGGGTTATATAATGCTATTAAAAGTTGAATATATGATTCAAGGAGCTTCCCATGGAAAATAGTACAGAAAGGGAGCGTGTCTTTCAATTTTATTCAGAAACCTTGTCTTTTCTCCATAAAAGTTTTGATGATTATTTTTATATCCTTGATTTTACAACTGGTGTAATCAAATTTTTTGGCAATATTGCAGATAATTATAACCTTCCTTTAGATAAAGACAATTGTTGTACCGTAACTGATTGGTGCAATATTATGTACCCCCATGATTTAGAAAGATTTAAACAAGATATTAAACAGCTTCGTAATGGAGAGGTGATCACCCATAACTTGGAATATCGTCTCCGGAATAAACGGGGAGAAGTTGTTTGGATTTCATGTACAGGAAAGATTATTAGTAACGAGCAGGCTACCTTTTCTTTGTTGATGGGAAAGATTTCCGATTCTAATTGGTCATCTAAGGTAGATGCCTTAACTGGTGCTCTGCTTTTTGAAAGTCTTAAAACAGAAGCTGAGCAGATTCTGGAAGAAGAGCTGCCTGGATATTTTTTGATAATCGGAATTGATGATCTTAAAAAGATTAATATGAAAAAAGGGCGGTATGTGGGAGATGAAATCCTTTGTCATGCCGTTGTGGCTATTGAGGCAGAAACTTCTGGTGCCCGCAATATTTATCGTATTAATGGTGACTGCTTTGCGGTAAATCTTCCTGGTTATAATCGAGATGAAGTACAAGATATTTTTAAGGGCATACAGGAGCGTTTGAAGGAGCATTGTACTGTTTCTGGTGGATGTGTGCCCTATCGAGAATATCATATTCCTGACAGTGGTAGTCTGTATCAGTACGCCGAAAATACCTTGGAAATAAGTAAGGCACAGGGAAAGAATATGTTGAAATTCTTTTCTACTGCTGATTATGAAAAAGAATTGGAAACCTTGGAGTTAAAGGAAGAATTGATGGAAGCCATAAAAAATGGCTTCAAAGGTTTCTCTGTTCATTATCAACCCCAGGTTAATCCTGATGATTTTGGGCTTTTTGGAGCAGAAGCTTTGATGCGATTCCAATCCCCAACGAGAGGTTTTGTATCCCCCGTAGAGTTCATTCCTATTTTGGAGCAATCAAATCTTATTTGTGCTGTGGGATTGTGGATTCTTGAAGAGGCTTTGCATCAATGTGTTTTATGGAGAAGGGTTGTACCAGATTTTCGTATTAGTGTTAATGTTTCTTATACGCAGCTGCGAGACCAAAACATTGCCCAGCAATTTATCTATGCTATTAACAAAAGCGGTTTGCCAGGAGATGCCCTTACGCTGGAAGTAACTGAAAGCATGGAGCTCCATGATTATCCTGAAATCAATGAGATTTTTAACCAGCTGAAATCAATTGGAGTGGAACTTTCCGTAGACGATTTTGGTACAGGATATTCCAGTATAAGTCGTCTTAAGGAATTGGAAATTGACGAAATAAAAATGGATCGCTGTTTTGTCAGTGATATTCAAAAGAGTGCCTATAACTATCGTCTTTTAAGTAATGTGTTGGAATGGGCCAAAAAAAGTAAAATTCGAGTTTGTTGCGAAGGTCTAGAAAGTTGTGAGGAGCTGGCAGTTATTACCCAGCTACAGCCTCAAATGCTTCAAGGATTCTTGTTCTCGAAGCCTTGTCCTGTGGAAGAATTTTCAAATCTGTATATTAATCAGGATTCTCCTCTCTATAAGGAGCGTCAGGAAAGAGATAAGCAACTGAAGGAAAAGGCTTCTGGATATACAGGGCCTACTGAACAAGAATGGACGGAAGGTGAAAAATATAAGGCTGTATTGGAAGCCCAAACCGATGTAATTTATATCAGTGACATGGATACTTATGAGTTGTATTATTTGAATCCAGCTGGTCAAAAATTGCTGGGTACAACAAATTATCGTGGTCACAAGTGTTACAAGATATTGCAAGGAAGAAATAGTCCCTGTCCTTATTGTACCAATTCCCGCTTGTCTGAAGATGAGTTTTATATTTGGGAGCGTCGCAATGAAATGTCTAATATGCATTTCTTGTTAAAGGATCGGATTATTCCTTGGGAAAATAAAAAAGCTCGCATGGAAATTGCGGTAAACATAACAGAGCAAACAAATCTTTCTAACATGGTGGCAGAAAAGCTGGACTTTGCAGAGAATATTGTTGCCTGTTCTAAAATTCTTTCTGGTAATTTCAATGTAGAAGAAGTTGTCTTGAATATGTTGGCCCTCATTGGTAATTTTTACAAGGCAGATAGAGCTTTCTTGTTTGAACCTGACACGGAGAGTTATTCTACGTGGACAAATACCTATGAGTGGTGCGATGTAAATATTGTGTCCCAAAAATCAATGTTCCAGGGACTAGATGCAAAGTATCTGGAAAACTGGGTGGCACGATTCCAGCAGGATCGTTCTGTTATCATCTTGAATTTCAAGGATGTAAAGGATAAGTATCCTTCGGAATATGCCTTAATGGGCCATACTGGTATTATTCGGACTATTTTAGTTCCTGTAATCGAAAATAGTCGTCTTTTGTGCTTTGTAGGTGTGGACAATCCCTGTCACTGTATTCAGGATGATTCTCAGATTCGTGTACTGTCTTCCTTCTTGATTAATCGTGTACGTCAAGAAAAGAACGAATTCCGTCTTCAGAATTTGCTGGATTTTGAATATAGTAATATTTTAAGTCTCATAAATCTTGGATTATGGATTATCCATATTGATCGGAAAACAGGCCGAGGTGAAATGCTTGTTGATGATACCTTGCGTAGAATCATGGGTTCACAGGCAGTCCTGACTCCAGAGGAAAGCTATAAGTTTTGGTTTAGCCGTATTAAGCCTGAGTGTAGAAGTTTTGTAGAGTCATGTGTGGAACAAATGGTAGAAACAGGCGGTGTAGTTCAGTTTGAATATACGTGGTCACATCCTATTCGTGGTGATATTACTGTTGTTTGTACTGGTTTAAGACGAGAAATGACTACTGATAAGGTTGTCTTGTCTGGGTATCACAGGAACTTACAGGACGTGTTTCGGCCTAAGATTGGAGAATAAAAGATTGGACGTTTGTTGAGTGAGCCCCTCAGGTTAAGTGTTGTCGTTTAACCTGAGGGGATTTTTTGTTTAATTCGTCTGCATCATAGAGATACCCTGTTCGAGGTGCTGGGCGGTAATGGCTCCTGCAGCATAGGCAATGATATTTCCTTGGGCATTGATAAAGTAGGTGGTGGGGATAGCACTGACACCGTATTCAATGGCGGCTTCCTGCTTTGTGTCAAAGTACACAGGAAAGCTGTATCCCTGGCTTGCGATGTATGCTTCTGCAGTGGCAATGGTTTCTCGTCCACCGTCGGTCATGTTCACCATCATAAATTGGATATCTGAGCCATATTTTTTATAGGCTGCCTCAAAGTCAGGCATTTCCTGCTTGCAGGGAGGACACCAACTGGCCCAAAAGTTCAGGATGATGGGTTTGCCCACCAAGGAGTGGAGGGGCACTTCTTTTCCTGATGTGTCTAAAACTGTAAAGTTTGGTGCAGGGACGGTGGGGGCTTCTGCTTGGTTTGCTGTAGTGGAAACATTTTGTGCCCCGCTAGTAACAGTGCCTGCCTCTTCGGTAATGACCATGGTTTGGGGGGCAAAGCTGAGGATGAGCTTTTCGTATAGCACGGCTGCTGCTCCCACCACCACTAAAATTGCGCCAGCGATAATGGCTACCTTTGTTTGTTTTTTCATATTCAATAAACTCCTTGTAAAAAAATCCTGCCTTATTTTCTAACTCAGCAGGGCGAGAAATCGGTTCATTAATCCTGTCATCATGAGGATTCCCATGAGTATCAAGAGTATACCACAAATGCGGTTGATGATGGTATAGTGCTGCTTGATGAAGTTAAAGGCTGACTTGAGGCTGTCTATCAGCAGGGCACTAGCTACAAAGGGAATGCCCAAGCCAGCTGAATAGCAAAGCAACATCAGTACTCCTGTAAGGGCATGGCCCTGTTGGGATGCCAGCATAAGGGCTGAGCCAAGAAATGCTCCTACGCAGGGAGTCCAGCCAATGGAAAATACCATGCCAAAGACCATGGCAGAAAAAAAGCCCAGCTCTCGGCCAGCCATGGAGTTGGCTCGCCCCTTGAAAAGATTTATTTTCAGCAATCCTAAGAAATTCAAGCCAAAAAATACTACGATGGCTCCAGTAATAAGGTTCACCATGGTTTGGTAACGGCGTAAGAGGCCACCAAGGGTTCCTGCCAAGGCTCCCATAAGCACAAAGACAAGGGTAAAGCCCACCACAAAGCCCAGGGCATTGTGGAGAGTTTTTTTTGATGCAGTCTTTTCCTCCTGAGTTGTGGTGTCATTGCCAGCAAAGTAGGACAGGTAGATGGGCAGCATGGGAAGGAGGCAGGGTGAGATAAAGGTGATGATTCCTTCTAAAAATGCAATGAAAAATTCCACGGATAGGCTCCTTTTGTGTGGTATCTCATTAAAATATACAAAAAAAAGCTGCCTGGATAAATACCTTCCAGGCAGCCAATGTGGACCTTATTGCATAAGGTGCTTTCGAAAAATTTCGCCCTTATTTTTTCAGAAGTTTTGCCATGTCGGATTCCACGGTGGTGGTGGGACCGATGTTAAAGTTTTCTACCAAGAAGTTCAAGACATTGGGAGAAACGAAGGCTGGCAAACTGGGACCAAGGAGAATATTCTTGATTCCCAAGTGCAGCAATGTTAGGAGGATACATGCTGCCTTCTGCTCGTACCAAGACAATACCAAGGAAAGGGGAAGATCGTTTACACCACACTGGAAAACCTCTGACAGAGCCAAGGCAACCTTGATGGCTCCGTAAGCATCGTTACACTGGCCCATATCAAGAATACGGGGAAGGGAGGCGTCGCCTACAGCAATGGAGCCAATGTCCAAGTCGTTGAAGCGGAACTTACCGCAGGCCAAGGTGAGAATCATGGTGTCGGCAGGAGCCTGCTTTACAAAGTCGGTGAAGTAGTTACGTCCAGGCTTAGCACCGTCACAGCCACCTACCAAGAAGAAGTGCTTGATGGCTCCAGATTTTACTCCTTCTACCACCTTGTCTGCTACAGAAAGTACTGTTCCGTGACCAAATCCAGTCATTACCTTTGTACCACCGTTAATTCCAGTGAAAACAGTGTCTTCCTGATAACCACCTAATTCCAAGGCCTTGTTGATGACAGGAGTAAAGTCCTTGTCCTGACCAATGTGTACCAATCCAGGGTAGGAAACAACCTCTGTGGTAAAGATGCGGTCGTGGTAGCTGGGGCGGGTGGGCATGATACAGTTGGTGGTAAACAGCACGGGAGCGGGAATATTGTCAAATTCCTTCTGCTGGTTCTGCCATGCAGTACCGAAGTTACCCTTCAAGTGGGGATACTTCTTCAGTTCTGGATAGCCGTGGCCAGGAAGCATTTCTCCGTGGGTGTACACGTTAACACCCTTACCTTCTGTCTGCTCCAACAGCTTTTTCAGGTCATACAGGTCGTGGCCACTAATAACAATAAAGGGGCCTTTTTCCACAGTGAGGCTTACTTCTGTGGGAACAGGAGTTCCGTAGGTTTCGCAGTTGGCCTTGTCCAACAACTCCATACAGATAAAGTTGATTTCTCCCACCTTCATGCACACGGGGAGGAGTGTATCCATGGTGTTTTCATCAGCCATGGCCACCAAGGCTTCGTAAAAGCACTGAGAAACACGCTGGTCGGTATAGCCAAGGACAGCAGCATGGTAGGCATAGGCTGCCATGCCTCTGAGTCCAAAGAGAATCAGTGACTTGAGGGAGCGGATATCCTCGTTGTCACCTTGCCACAGGGTCTCCAAGTCGTAGTCAGGAGCAGTTCCACAGTCGCAACCATCGGCTAAGCGAAGGGTTTCCTGATGAATCTTTTCGATAAGCATCTTTTCTGTTGCTGGGTTAAAGCTCACGTTGGTAACTGTGGTGAAAAGTCCTTCCAGCATGAGCCAGTCAGTCTTTTCGTTGACGGCATCACTCTTTTTGAGGGCAACCCGAGACAGGTTTACCAAGGCTCCTGTAATCTTGTCCTGCAAGTTGGCGGACTCTTCTTTCTTTCCGCAAACTCCCACGCTTCCTGCACAGGCCTTTCCGCCAGCAGTTTGTTCGCACTGATAACAAAACATGTTATGCTCCTTCAAATTAGGTTTATTTTGGGAAGGACTTTTTGGCATTGCCAGATAAAAGTCTTCTTTAAAACAAAGGTTATTCTACAATTCTTCCGTCGGTGGAAATGGTCACCACCTGCCAAGGAATGAACTTGCCACTGGCTTGCAGGGCTCGTTTTGCGGCATGTTCTATGCCACCACAACAGGGGACTTCCATGCGGGTGATGGTGAGGCTCTTGATGTTGTTGTGGGTTAGAATGGCAGTAAGCTTTTCCGTGTAGTCCACATCGTCTAGCTTGGGGCAGCCCACCAAGGTGATTCTGTTACGGATAAATTCCTGATGAAAGTTGCCATAGGCAAAGGCACAGCAGTCAGCGGCAATCAAGAGGTTTGCACCGTCAAAGTAGGGGGCATTTACTGGTACCAGCTTGATTTGCACAGGCCACTGACGCAGCTGGCTTACTGGCACGGAACTGGTGGCTGAGCATGTTGCTGAGCTTGTTGCACTAGGTTCTGGGGAAGTTGTGGCTGGGCGGGAAATGGTTGCCATTTTGGAGCCTGGGCAGGCACAACCGTGGCCACCATGAACAGGCTTTGCAATGGTAAGCTTTGCAGCTTCTGCTTGCTGGGCTTGAGCCAGAGTGGCTTGAGCTTGATGTGCTGCCATGTTTGCCATGACTGCATCTTCATCGTAGGGCAGGGCTTCCCGCTGTTCAAAGGTAATGGCCCCAGTAGGACAGGCAGGAAGGCAATTTCCTAAGCCGTCGCAGTAGTCGTCTCGAATGAGCTTTGCCTTGCCATCTACCATAGCAATAGCTCCTTCGTGACAGGCGGTAACGCAAATGCCACAACCAGTACATTTTTCTTCATCTATCTTAATAATCTGTCTAATCACAGAAAACTCCTTCATGATGTTTGTAAGTTAAGGAGAAGCTTGTTCCCCATAAGTATATGATACATCAGGTTTTGTTACAATTCCGTTGGAATTCCAACAAAAGGAAAATTTTTTATAAAATCAGTGAGAAAATTTCAGGAGTGCTTTTTTTCTTTTGTTTGAAGACTACGTGCTTTTTTTACAGGGTAAAAGAGTGCCCTCTTTAGAGAAGGTTGCAAAAAACCGATATATAACTTGACATGGAAATTATTAAACGCACAGGAAATTCAGAGGCCTACGATGGCCAAAAGATAAAAAACGCCATTGCCAAGGCCTTTGGCAGCACTGGTCGGGAGGTTTCTGCCCAAACTCTAGAGAATCTTCTTGCCCTTGTGGAGCAAAAGCTAGAAACAGAGGCGGTAAAATCAGTTGAGCGGATTCAAGACTTGGTGGAGCAAAGCCTCATGGAGTCAGGCTTCTTTGAGGAAGGAAAACGCTATATCTTGTTCCGGCAGAAGCGAAACGAGTATCGTGTGGCCCGCCGAGAATTAATTTCCCTGATTCATACTGATGACGAAGGTGGTGACGGCGGCCTTGATAAGGTAATGGCTTCTATCCAAAAAACCTATCAAGAAGAAGTGTATGCTCTCCATATTTTGAAGGCAAAATTTATTTCCTTTTCCAAGGAAGATATGGGACGAACAGAACAGCTATCTGCCTTAGTGCGGGCTGCTTCAGAATTGGTAAGTCCTGAAGCTCCCAAGTGGGAGTTTATTGCCGGTCGCCTTTTGAACCACTCCTTCCAAGAAAAGTTGAAAAAAGATATGGCTCAACTGGGTATTCACAGCTTTTACGAAAAGATGGAATATCTAGTGGAAGAAGGATTATATGGTGATTACATCCTTCATTCTTATTCCAAGGCAGAAATTCAGGAAGCCGAGGGGTTTATTCAGCAGGACCGGGATTATCTTTTAACGTTTTCTGCCCTAGACCTGTTGCTGAAGCGATATGTAATTCGTACCCGCAAGCACATTCCCATGGAAACACCACAGGAAATGTTCTTGGGAATTTCCTTGCATCTTGCTATGAAGGAAAAGGAAAATCGTCTTGGCTGGGTAAAAAAATTCTACAATATGCTTTCCAAGATGGAAGTTACCATGGCTACTCCCACCTTGGCCAATGCCCGAAAACCCTATCACCAGCTTTCCTCCTGCTTTATCGATGTGGTGCCTGATAGCTTAGATGGTATTTATCGCTCCATTGACAACTTTGCCAAGGTGTCTAAGTTTGGTGGCGGTATGGGAATGTACTTTGGTAAGGTTCGTTCTACAGGTTCTTCCATCCGTGGTTTTGAAGGTGCTGCTGGCGGCATTATCCGCTGGATTCGCTTGGTAAACGACACTGCAGTGGCGGTAGATCAGTTGGGAGTGCGCACTGGTGCTGTAGCCGTGTATCTTGACGTGTGGCACAAAGACTTGCTGGACTTTTTGGCCCTCCGTACCAACAACGGAGATGACCGTATGAAGGCCCACGATGTTTTCCCTGGCCTCTGTTATCCTGACTTGTTCTGGAGAATGGCCAAGGAGGATTTGAATCAAGATTGGTACTTAATGTGTCCCCACGAGGTGTTTAACATCAAAGGTTACCATCTTGAGGATTCTTGGGGAGAGGAATGGGAGAAGCGGTATTGGGATTGTGTCCACGACAATCGCATTTCTAAGCGAGCAGTGTTACTAAAGGATGTGGTTCGTCTGATTTTGAAGTCTGCAGTAGAAACAGGAACTCCCTTTGCCTTTAACCGTGATATTGTAAACAGGGCGAATCCAAATCCTCATGCAGGAATGATTTACTGTTCAAACCTCTGTACCGAGATTGCCCAAAACATGAAGGAAGTGACCCATCTTTCCACCACTGTGGAAACAGAGGATGGGGAGCAGATTATTGTTACAAAGACAAAGCCCGGAGATTTTGTTGTTTGTAACTTAGCTTCCTTGAGCTTAGGTCATTTGCCAGTAAAAGATAAGGCATACTTGTCTAGCGTGGTAAAGACTGCAATCCGCGCCCTAGATAATGTTATTGACTTGAACTTTTTCCCCTTGCCCTACGCACAGCTAATGAGCCAGTCCTACCGTGCTATTGGATTAGGAGCCAGTGGGTGGCATCATCTTTTGGCCAAGAACTTTATTAAGTGGGAAAGTCAGGAGCATCTTGATTTTGCTGATGAGGTATTTGAAACCATTAACTATGCAGCCATTGAAGCAAGCTCCGATATTGCTGCGGAAAAGGGAAGCTATGCTCACTTTGCTGGCTCCGACTGGGATACTGGAGTATACTTTGCAAAGCGAGGCTACAACTCCCCAGAATGGAAGGACTTGGCAAAGAAGGTTCATAGTCAGGGAATGAGAAACAGCTATTTGCTAGCCATTGCTCCCACTTCTTCTACCAGTATCCTTTCTAGCACCACTCCTGGCATTGATCCTGTCATGAAGCGCTGGTTCTTGGAGGAAAAGAAGGGCTATATGCTGACACGCACTGCCCCAGATCTTTCTCCTGATACTTGGTGGTATTACAAGAATGCCCACGAAATTGATCAAAAGTGGTCTATTCGTTCCTGCGGTGTTCGTCAGCGTCATATTGACCAAGCTCAAAGCATGAACCTGTACATTACCAACGAGTTTACCATGCGACAGGTGCTGGACTTGTATCTTTTGGCCTGGGAAAGCGGGGTAAAAACCGTGTACTATGTTCGTTCCAAGTCCTTGGAAGTGGAAGAATGTGAAAGCTGTAGTTCATGATGGAACAAGGGGGACGTTCCCCCTTTACCAGTGGGGCAAGAAGAGTTACTCAGCCCTTGCCCCTTCATACTTCCTGAGAACAGTCTGCGTTCTGGCACTAGAAACTTTAGCGTTCTTGTGCCAGTCGTTGTACTGTTTCTAGGGGAAGACAAGTACAAAATTGAATATGTTCCAGAGGAATTCCAAGAATAAGCATTGTCCGTGTGGTTTCTAGTGCTTTTTGATAGGCTCCCAGAGCAAATCCTTCTTCCTGCCCAGTGACACGTCCTGCTTCATAGGCTTTTTGATGACTAGTTAACAAAGTTACCTCCAAATGTCTCTACATATATTATTCGCTTTAAACTTGGAGAATTTGTCTTTTTTGCGGGAGAAAGTTGTATTTTTTTTAAAGTTTTCCGAGATGGAGTCTTTGAAGGAGCCCCCGAGAACCAACTTCAACCTAGTGGCTAAGACGATAAAGCCTAAGTCTACGAGAAGGCAAGACTCTTGAAGTCTCACATAGTATCAACAACCTGCTGGATAGTTTCTATTGCAAGCCCAGTTCCTTCTGCTGCTTGCTCAAAGGAAAGCCCCATAGCAATAAGTTTTTTCGCCGTCTCCAACTTGGTTTCGTAGGCTCCACGCACCAGCCCACGTTCAATTCCACGTTCCAGCCCGATGGAAATCCCCTCTTCACGGCCTGTGAGTAGTCCGAAGGAAACTCCTTCTGCATAAGCTTCTTCTTGCCTCACTGCCATAGCTGTATCAAAGTCGTATTCTGCTGTTAGGATACTCAAGGTCTCGCCTCCTTTCCGTTCCAAGTAATCTCTTAAGATGTTGTGACGTACAGCCTCTCGAATAGCTCTTGTGAGGGGGTGTGCTTGTCCATCTGCTTTGGTCTCCTCTATGAGCTTGAGAAATTGCACGTATTGCTCTAAGTCGGGGCAATTCTGTACTACTGGTTTTGAATTAAACCTTGTACCACGTCTAGTGGAAGGTTTGTACAAAGTTGAACTTGTTCTAGTGGAATTCCTAACCCGATCATTAACTGAGCCGTCTCCAACTTATTCTGGTAGGCTCCACGTTCTAGCCCGATGAAAATGCCTTCTTCCCGGCCAGTGTGTAAACCTTCTTCATAACCATCACGGCGACACTCCATCATGCGGGATGTGTAGGTAAGATACATGTTTCGCTCCTCCTTTTCTTGCTTCATTCGAGCAATGGATTCATCCAGTTCCTTGGTGAAGGGTGTTTGTGCAATGTTGTCTTTGACATAATCATAAAATAAGCGTAAATCTAGGTCAAGGTTGCTGAGGTCTTTGGCGGTGGTGTTGAGAAATATCTTTTCAGTACCATCTTCTAGGGGGATTGGTTC
>JAGBXW010000044.1 GCA_017629095.1 Treponema sp.
GGTAGGGAGCGACGGCTTTAGCCGGAAAATCGCGATATATTGAGCGATTTTAGCGAGTCTCGGTTGAGCCTCTGCGAAACCGCTCCTGCCCCTAAGAACCCCGGATGAAAATTGTCTTTCAAAATCATCTCTAGCAAGGTACGACAGAGTTTCTTGTTCCGCATGACTCGGGTGAAAATAAAGTCATCGGTAATGTCTAGGTCTTCCCAGCGTTTGAATTTTGTGATTTGCTTCTCCATTCAATCTCCGTGAAAAAGTGTTTCATATATATTATATGTTTGGAATTGAAAAAAAATGCATTTTTTCTGGGGCAGGTTGGAGTTTTTGTAAAAGTTTTCCAAGATGGGGGCCTAGAACCAGCCCTCTACTCCAAGTCTGCCACCCAGTTGTCCTAAGATACAGTGAAGGGACTCCATGTTGTGGTAGAGCAAATTTAACTTGGGGATTCTTTCCATATCTAGGGAAATAGGGTAAAATGGGGGAAGGAGTGTGTTCTATGAATATTACTGTGGTAGGAACTGGATATGTGGGGCTTTCTAACTCAATTCTGTTGGCTCAGCATAACAGGGTGGTGGCATTAGATATAGACCAGCAGAAGGTTGATCTTATTAATAGTAAAAAATCCCCTTTAGTGGATGCTGAAATCCAGGAGTATTTGCAAAAGAAGGACTTGAATTTGGAGGCTACTACGGATAAGAAGATTGCTTATAGTCAGTGTGACTTTGTGATTGTTGCCACTCCCACAGATTATGACACGGAGCAAAACTTCTTTAATACTGCTTCTGTAGAAAGTGTTATAGCCCAAGTTCAGGATTTGGTTCCTACTGCAACAGTCATCATTAAATCTACCATTCCAGTAGGGTTTACTCAGAGAATGAGGGAACGTTTCCCACAACTCACAATCATTTTTTCCCCAGAATTTTTGCGAGAAGGGCGAGCCTTGTACGACAATCTGTATCCTTCCCGTATCATCGTTGGTGATACCAGTTCCCAGGCCCAGCAATTTGCAGCTCTTTTGCAAGGCGGGGCAGTCAAGAAAGATATTCCCACCTTATTCATGGACAGTACCGAGGCAGAGGCTGTCAAACTTTTTGCCAATACCTACCTTGCACTACGAGTAGCATATTTTAACGAGCTGGACACCTATGCCGAGGTGCGGGGCTTGGACACTAAGGCCATTATCGATGGGGTGTGTCTTGACCCACGGATTGGTGGGCAGTATAACAATCCCTCCTTTGGTTATGGTGGCTATTGCTTGCCCAAGGATACCAAGCAGCTACGGGCCAATTTTAATGATGTGCCAGAAAATTTGATTTCTGCCATTGTGGAATCTAACGACACTCGCAAGGATCATATCGCTTCCATGATTCTTGCAAAAAAGCCTAGGGTTGTGGGTATCTTCCGCCTCACCATGAAGGCTGGTTCTGATAACTTTCGTTCTTCCGCCATTCAAGGTATTATTGAACGATTGTTGGCTAAGGGGATAAAAGTTGTGGTATACGAGCCCACTTTGCATGCTCAGGAGTTCAATGGTTGTGTGGTGGAACCTGCTTTGGACCGATTCAAAGCTGACTGTGACGTAATCATAGCAAATCGTCTGACAGAACAGCTACAGGATGTATCTTCTAAGGTGTATAGCCGAGATTTGTATAGCCGAGACTAGGAGTGTTCTGTGAAAAAAATTGTTTTTATCACTACCCATAACTGGGATACAAAACGCCAAGGAGGCTTTCACAAGTTTGCAGAAGCCACCGCATTGGCAGGGATAGAGACTGTATTTTTTAGCTTTCCCCGTCCCTATTACGGCTATTTTATGAAGCGAGAGCAGCTTAATCCTCAGGTGATTCGGACTTTGAAAAAAGGCATCTCATACAAGGTAGGCTCTGGCTCTGTGCTGAATATTACCTTTCCTACCCTCCGTTTGCCCGATGCCGCTGGCCGTGTTTTACCAGACTGGTTGATGAATTTTTTACTGAAAAAATCCCTTGGTTCTTTTCACTCCTTTGCAAAAAAATTCTTAGAAGGAACTGACTGTTTTGTATTTGAATCCTGTGAAGGTGTGGCCTTTGTGGATACAATTCGCCGATTTTTTCCCAAAGCCCGCATTGTTTACCGTCCCTCGGATCCTATGGTGTATGCTTCAGTACCAGAGCGGGTAAAGGCTCTTGAGCATCACATTTTACAAACAGCTGATCTTTCCCTTATCGTGAACAACGAAGGCGTTGCGGCATACAAAAAATCTATTCCAGATTTTGACCAAAAGGTAGTATATCAAGTGTTGTCCAATGGCATCGATTTGGATTCCTATAAAAAGTCTTATGCCGTGCCCGCTATTTTGAACAAGCCTAATACCGTGTTGTATGTGGGAGCCTGGGAGGTGGAATGGCCCTTACTATTTGAAGCTGCCCAAAAGCTTCCCCAGTGCAACTTTGTGGTGGTGTGTCCCAACTATCCTGCTGACAAGATTTTGAATCAAGTGGAAGCGGTGGAAAACCTGACCTATGTGCCAGGAATCAAGCCAGACCAAGTTCCAGCTTGGATTACCAATTGTACCGTGGTGATGGTGCCCTATGTTACGGATTTTTACAAAGACCGCCCCTTGGGAATCACTGCCAAATATTATCAAGCTATGGCTGCCTGTAAACCCATTGTGGCTTATTGCGATACCCCAAAGCTTGCTGATGTGGGCGTTGCGGTCACCTATAGCTATGAGGATTTTATCAGTGCTCTGCAACAAGCACTGTCCCAGGGCAGCCAGCACTATCAGTTTGACCTGCAGGGGCGAGAGTGGAGTGAGATTTGCCAAAAATTTATATCTGCTTGTGAGGGATGCGAGAGATGAAAATGGATGAAATAAAACTTTCTATCGTTGTTCCTTGTTATAACGAGGAAGAGGCTTTGCCTGTATTTTATGAAGAAATTATACCTGTGATGAATGGTTTAATAAGTACAAATCAAATTCACGATTTTGAGTTGATTTTTGTTGATGATGGTTCAAAAGACGAAACACTTCAACAGTTGAAATTACTTGCTGAAAAAGACCCACGAGTGAAATATTTCAGTTTTTCTAGAAATTTTGGAAAAGAAGCCGCTCTTTTATGTGGACTCAGGAAAAGCTCTGGAGATTATGTGGTAACTATGGATGTGGACTTACAAGATCCTCCCAGTTTAATTCCAGAAATGCTTAAGGCTGTTATTTCTGATAAGGGGAATTATGATTGTGCTGGTACTCGGCGTGTTACAAGAAAGGGTGAACCACCCATTAGATCATTTTTTGCCAGAAAGTTCTATAAAATTATGCGTTCCATGACTGACATTGAAGTTGTGGATGGTGCACGTGATTTTAGACTTATGGCACGGCCTATGGTGGATGCCATTATTTCTATGCCTGAAAGAATTAGATTTTCCAAAGGAATCTTTCCTTGGGTTGGTTTCAAAACCAAATGGTTTGAATACGAAAATATTGAACGGTCTGCTGGTAATACAAAATGGTCCTTTTGGTCATTATTTCTCTATTCCATTGATGGGATTACAGCTTTTTCATCAAAACCCTTAGTGTTAGCTAGTTCGTTAGGGATAATCTCTTTATTTATAGCCTTTTGTTTGGTAATCTTCATTATAGTTCGGAAAATAGTTTTTGGTGATCCAACTGCTGGTTGGCCATCTTTAGTTTGTATTATTTTGACCATGGGAGGAGTCCAACTTTTTTGCACTGGTGTTCTAGGGCAATATCTAGCAAAAATTTATACTGAGGTAAAGGGTCGTCCTTCATATATCATTAAGGAGCAAAAATCATGACACAACGAGGAAAAATTATTTCCATTGTTTTTGTATCACTTTGTTTTTTCGGCTTTGTAATTCTTGCCTTACCACCCACCTGTAATCTTATTATCAACCTTGTAGAACAGTTAATGGGAAGAGAGTTGCGAGATCCTGGCCGTTGGATTGAAATTATTCAGCATTGTTCCACTATTGCATTATGTGTCATTGCCTTGGTTTTCTTCTTGGGGCTTACAAAAAAAGGAAATGAGTTTGCTCTCTTGATTAAGCAGGAATGTAATCCCTTCTTTCAATTTCTTTGTTCTCGTTCCTTTGTTATTATGAGTGTAGGAACCTTTGCTTTTTATTTTCTTTGTTTCTACAAGCTCATTGACTCAGATTTTTATTATGCTGATGATTTATGGCGAAGTTTCGATGGGAGTCGTTCTTGGATAGGATTCAGTCGTTATGTGTCAGAGTTTTTGTCGATTGTGTTGCATAATAATGTTTATCTTCCAGACATTGCACCGCTGACTCAATTTATTTCCTTGGCAGTGTATTCCTTTAGTACTATCTTGTTAGCTTGGCTTGTAACGGAGAGAAAGGTAACTGTTAGCTCTTTGGTGATTTGTTCTCTCTTATTCCTTTCCCCCTTCAATGCGCAGAATTTATCCTACCGGTTTGATTCCCCTTACATGGCTCTCGCTACCTTCTTTCCTATAGTTCCCTTCCTATTCAAGGAGGAAAAAAAATCCTTCGTATTTATTTCTATCATCAGTCTTATTCTCTGTTGCATGAGTTACCAGTCAGGGACAAGTATTTATATTTTACTTGCCATGTACTTTGCTATTTCCATGTGGTTAAAAAAAGACTCCTACAAGCAAATCGGTACCTTCGTAGGTTTTTCTGTTGTATCTTTTGCAGGTGCCTTAGTTTTGTTCAAAATTCTGTTTATGAATACTCTTGGCGATGATGTTTCATATTCAGCGAGTGTTTCTCTCAGTGCTATTCCTCACAATATTAGAATATATCTTTCAAGCATACTTTCCTTATTTGGCGGATTGTGGATAAAAGTCTTTGTGGTACTAAATGTTTTGGTGACTTTTATTTTAGCAGTAAGGATTTCTCGCCAGAATAAATTAGTTACGGCTATTTTCTTAATTGTCATGGGATTATTGGCATTGTTCTTATCCTTTGGACCGTATCTTGTTTTTGCAAAACCGCTTTTTTCTCCACGTGCTTTTACTGGTTTTAGTATGCTCATTACCTTGGTGGGCATAAGTCTTTATAAAAATCTCTTTGTTTCTGGCGGAGGGAAAAAAGCCCTCCTTATCCCTGCTTTTTGTCTTGTATATGGTTGTATTGTTTTTCAGTTTGCCTATGGTGTTGCATTGGCAGAGCAAAAACAGTATCAAGATTTTAGAGTGGAACACTTGCTTTCTGATTTATCTCAACACACAATACAGGACGAAAAGAACTATGTATCATTTTCTGGTTCTATCGGTTTATCAGATGGAATCGCTGTAAATAGTGATACCTTTCCTCTGATAAATCAGTTGATTTCAGTGGTGCCAAGTGGTGGCGGTATTTGGAATGATGATTTATTGTCATCATATAACTTTAATTGTGAAGATGAGTATTTGTCAGAGAATCCAGGTTGGCCACTGCTTCAAACTTCTTATTATCATGATATTTACGGTGAAGGCAATCATTTTTTCATTGTATTGAACAATTAGGAGTCACGAAATGCTACAGGATACACTTGCTCAACCAGTAAAATTTCTTCTTGTAGGTGTGATCAATACCATCGTTGGCTACGGCGTTATGTTTGGCGCCTACAATCTTTTGCATTGGGATTATTGGATTTCTTCTGCTGCTAATTATGTGATAGGTAGCATTTGTAGCTTTTTGTTAAACAAATATTTTACCTTCCAAGCAAAAAAATTCAGTGGTGCTGAGCTTGTACGTTTTGTTGTCTGTATTCTCATTTGTTATTTGATTGGTTATGGTGTTGCTCGTCCTGTAGTTCGATTTATTTTTCAAGCTGCTCGTCCAACAGTTCAGGATAATCTTGCTATGCTTGGTGGAAGTGGTGTGTTTACCGTGTTAAATTTCTTTGGTCAGAAATTTTTTGTGTTTAGAAACAGTGGAGAACCCTCTAATGATAGTAATTAACGGTGATTTTTTGTGCAGAAATCTCACAGGGATTGAGCGATTCGCCTATGAAGTGCTGGTGCGACTAGATAAGCTGGTTCCTTCCCATCAGGTTCAGTTGTATGTTCCTGCCAATGGGAAAAATATTCCAGAATTGAATGCCATTCAAACAGTGGTATCAGAATCTGAGTGCGGATTTTTTCCTGCTTGGGAGCATGGGGCTTTTCGTCGGTATGTAAAGGCACAAAAAGCTATTCCGTTGGATTTTTCTAACGTAACCCCCTGGGGAACTAAGGGAATCGTGTTTATCCACGATATTTACGCAAAGCTGTATCCCCAGGACTTTTCCAGTCGTAGGGATTGGCTTATTAGTAAGTATATGTGTCTCATGTACCGCTACGCCTGCCGCCACGCTAAGCTTTTGCTAACAGTTTCCCATTTTAGCCAGAACCAAATTGCTGAAACCTATAAAATCCCGCCAGAAAAGATTCATGTGGTGCCAAATGGTTGGGAGCATTTTCAAAAGGTGGTGACAGACACTTCTATCCTTCATCAATTTCCCCAGCTGGAAAAGGATTTTTACTTTACTTTGGGAAGCCTTTCTCGCCGCAAGAATCTCTTGTGGATTGCAAATTATGCAGAGCAGCATCCCCAGGATACCTTTGCCATATCTGGCAAGATGCTTTCTGGCTTGGTTCCTCCTGAACTGGAGCGGCTACAAACCCTACCCAATGTGGTACTTTTGGGCTATGTAACCGACGGCCAAGTAAAGGCTTTAATGGAGCGGTGCAAGGCCTTTGTTCTCCCTAGTTATTACGAGGGCTTTGGTATTCCTCCCTTGGAAGCCCTGTCCTGTGGTACAAAAATTGTGGTGGCTCGGGCTGCTTCTTTGCCAGAAATCTATGGTGATGCTGCCCACTACATTGATCCAGACAATTCCAATGTGGACTTGGAGGAACTTTTATCTCAACCAGTGGCAGATGCCAAGCCTGTGCTGGAAAAGTACACCTATGACAATGCTGCCCATCAGTTGTATGACTTGTTGAAAGAGTTTGTCTGAAATTCGTGTTTTGAGGGACATGTATTCGCTCTGTTCAAAGATTCTTGAGCAGGGTATAATCCTTCAGATATATAGTCGTTTCGTAACCTTTATAAATATCAATATTGAGGAGCCTACTGAATGAATTTAGGTGAGATTTTGTACACAGTGATTCTGTATCCTTTGGTACAGATAATTGAAATAGCCTTTATGCTTTTTGACAAGCTGTTTGATAACACTGGTATTGCCATTATGGGAGTGAGTTTTGTGGTGACGATACTGTGCTTGCCTTTGTATATTGTGGCGGAACGGTGGCAGCAGCTGGAGCGGGATACTCAGGCTCGGCTGAAAGGTGGGGTAGACCGAATTAAAGCGGTGTTCAAGGGGGATGAACAGTATATGATTTTGTCCACCTACTATCGCCAAAATCACTATCACCCCATGATGGCCCTGCGTTCAAGCTTTGGTCTTTTGATTCAGGTGCCTTTCTTTATGGCTGCTTATAGTTGTCTTTCTAGTCTGCCAGCGTTACAGGGAGAAAGTTTTCTTTTTATCCGTAACATGGGAGAACCTGATGCCTTGTTCAGCATCGGTAGTTTTACTGTAAACATATTGCCTATTGCTATGACAGCCATTAACATTGTGGCGGGAGCTATCTATACTAAGGGCTTTCCCTTTAAGGAGAAGGCCCAGATTTATGGCATGGCCTTGTTATTTCTTGTGCTGTTGTACAATTCACCTGCTGGTTTGGTGTTGTACTGGACCATGAACAATGTGTTTTCCTTGGTGAAAAACATTTTCTACAAGCTCAAGCATCCAGTGTGGGTTTTGTATATCCTGATGTGTGTGGGAATTGTATTTGCAGGAGTGTTCGTGCTGTTCATTTATGACGGTGGTGCCAGCATGACTAAGCGATTGGCTGCAGTAATTCCCATGGCATGCTTAATGCTGACTCCTCTTGTTCTCAAGGCCACAGAATGGCTCTTGGCTCATCCTTTGGCAAGCTTGATGGCTGATGGAAAGACACGTCGCTGGCTCTTTTTATTTTCAGCAGGAGCCTTGGCGGTGTTGGCAGGTTTAGTATTGCCTTCCTCTTTGATAGCCTCTTCTGTACAGGAGTTTTCCAACATTGGCGAATACGGGAATCCTCGTGCATTTTTAGCTGATTCTTTTTGGCAGGCCATAGGTTTATTTGTATTTTGGCCTGCTTGTATTTTCTTCTTGTTCAGGGAAAAAATCCAATCCTTGTTGGCAACCAGCTTTACTGTAGGCTTGGCCTGGGCCTTGTTGAATGCCTTTGTGTTTACAGGAAACTATGGCTCCATGGATGTGACACTGAAATTCCCCGATGGATTTAGTAATCCCAGTATGGGATATATGCTGGTAAACCTGATTGTTTTGGGAATTGCTGCTATTGTAATGATTTTGCTCCTGAGATGGAAAAAGCAAAAATTGCTTTCCTCTGTGTGTTTGATAGCAACAATTTCTTTCATTGCATTTGGTTTTATCAACATCAATACCATTAATCGTGATTATACATCTTTCCAAGAAGGTGCTGGTGCCAATGCTGGTGACACCATGGAAATTGAACCAGTTTTCCACTTATCTAAAACAGGAAAAAATGTGGTGGTCTTGATGTTGGATCGTGCGGAAAGTGCCTATTTTGAGTACATTCTTGCCGACCAACCAGAAATTAAAGATGCCTTTACTGGATTTACATATTATAAGAATACATTGGGGTATAATAGTCATACCTTAATTGGAGCTCCACCCCTTTATGGAGGATATGAATATACACCTTTTGCTTTCAATTCTCGGCCTGAAATTAAATTAAAGGATAAACATAACGAAGCATTGTTGTTGATGCCACGAATCCTCACTGAAGAAGTTGGATTTACAGCAACTTTGTCGGATTCTTCCTGGGGAAATTATAGTTATATTGCAGATATGCGGTTTACAGATGGCTATGAAAAGATAGAAGGAATTAAAATTCAGGGACGGTATACTGGGCAATTTAAGAAGGAGTTCCCTTCAACAGCTTCTTCTGTAAGCCTTGAAGATGGATTGAAACGGAATTTACTGTGGGTGAGTATTTTTAGAGAAGTTCCTGTGATTGCCCGTTCTGTAGTATATTACAAAGGCTCTTATTTGCAAGGTGAATCTGCTATGGATACAGATACTTTATTGGATTCTTATTCAGCTTTAGCATATTTACTTGAGCTAACAGATTTTTCTTCTCAGGCAGATTCCTTCCTTATGATTACAAATGAGACAACCCATAGTAATGAAGATATTTCTTCCTTTAACCTAGTGGATATTAATTCGTTATCTTATCCTGTAGCTGCGGGATATTATAATAATACTATTTCTTTGTTGGCCCTAGCTCGCTGGTTCAATTATCTGAAAGAAAATGGTGTTTACGATAATACTCGTATTATCATTGTTTCTGACCATGGTATGGGGTATGGAGAAAAGGCTGCGGAAGGCTACGATGATGTTTCCCTTGTAAATAACAACAAGGATAATTTTCATCCTATCTTGTTGTACAAGGATTTTGATGCTTCTGGTGGAATAGAGACTGACATGAGTTTTATGACGGTGGCTGATGTACCTACTTTAGCTCTGGAGGGAGTCGTAGAAAATCCAACAAATCCCTTTACCGGTAATCCTATTAATTCTGATGCCAAAGCTGATGGTGTTTATATCTCCACTGACGATATCTTTATGCCCCATCATGGTAAAAGTGATTATGTCTTTACGGTGAAGGAAGACCTTTGGTACCATGTAAAAGACAACATCTTCATCGATAGCAACTGGACTCAGGAGGTTCCACAGTGACGCAGTTTTTCCTATACATAGATCCCGGTACGGGAAGTATGCTTTTTTCGATTTTGATTGGTGCTATTGCTACCCTATACTTTTTGGGGCGGGCAGCCATCCTTAAAGCAAAGCTCTTGTTTGGGGCAAAAAAAGATGGAGTTGCCCTTACGGATAATAATTTTAAGCAGTACGTGGTATACAACGAAGGCATGCAGTACTGGAACTTGTTCAAACCGGTGTGTGATGAGTTTGAGAAGCGGCAATTAGAGCTTACCTATTACACTTCTGCAGAAAAGGATCCTGTTTTTGAACAGGGGTACCAGTTTGTAAAACCTGAGTTCATTGGAGAGGGAAACAAGGCCTTTGTTCGGCTGAACATGCTCTCTGCTGGTGTGGTGTTAATGACCACCCCTGGGCTCAATGTGTACCAACTCAAGCGGAGTAAGCGAGTTAAACATTATGCCCACATACTTCATGCTGCCAGTGATGCCACCATGTATCGGCTTTTTGGTATTGACTACTTTGATTCTGTGTTGTTGACAGGGGATTACCAAGGAAAAGATATTCGTACCTTAGAGAGCCAGCGTGGCGTTGCAACAAAAGAATTAGTAACAGTAGGTTGTCCCTATCTTGATACCTTGAACAACAAAATGAGTGCTATTCCTTCTGAGGAGAATCATCCTTTCACTGTTTTGGTATCTCCTTCTTGGGGAGCAGCAGCCTTGCTTACACGTTATGGGGAAAAACTTCTAGATCCCTTGGTGACAACAGGTTGGCGTATTATTATTCGTCCCCATCCCCAGTCCAAGAAGTCTGAATCAGAGCTTTTGACACGGCTGGAATCACGGTACAAGGATAAAGCCAATGTGGAGTGGGATTATGAGCGGGATAATATTTATGCCATGAAGAAATCTGACATCATGATTTCTGATTTTTCTGGCATTATTTACGATTATACGTTCTTGTGTGACAAGCCAGTGATGTATGTGAATGCAGAAATGGATTTACGACCTTATGATGCCTATGATATTGACGGTGGAAAAAATATCTGGCAGTTCAAGACATTGCATGAAATTGGCGTAGAATTGAAAGAAGCCGATTTTGTCAATATTCAGCAGGTGATTGAAAATGCCAGTGATAGTCAGGAATTAGCACAAAAAAGAAAAAGTGCCAAAAATTGTGCTTGGCAATTTCAGGGTGAAGCTGGTATACAGATTGTGGACTATATGGTTAGTCTTTTGTCTGGAAAATGATTTTGGAGGTGTAAAATGCAAGCATTGATTTTAGCAGCAGGAATGGGAAAACGATTAGGAAGATATACTCAGGATGCAACAAAGTGTATGGTTTCTGTCAATGGAAAGACACTTATTGAATATGCTATCGAAGCTTTAGTACAAAACAACATCAAAAAATTGGTGATTGTGGTTGGTTACAAAAGTCAGGTTTTAATTGATTTTATTTCTTCAAAATTTAATCAGGATAATCTGAATGGAATGGAAATTCAGTATGTGGATAATCCCATTTATGACAAAACAAATAATATTTATTCACTTTATCTTGCCTGCCAAGAATTAATTAAAGATGATACAATTCTTCTGGAAAGTGACTTGATTTTTAAACCTGAAATTCTTTCTGATTTGATTAATAGTCCAGACAAAAATCTTGCAGTGGTTTCACCCTTTGAATCTTGGATGGATGGAACTTGTGCCTTGCTTGATGAGCAGCGAAATATTACTGGGATTTTGGATAAGGCTCATTTTAATTGGTATGAAACAGACTCCTATTTCAAGACAGTGAATATTTACAAATTCTCTGCTGAGTTTTCCAAGAATTATTATGTTCCATTTTTGGAAGCCTATCAAAAGGCCTTTGGTAGAAATGAGTATTATGAACAGGTGCTGAAAGTTGTCTCTTTTTTGTCAGCTTCTACCCTCAAAGGGTTACCTGTATCTGGAGATGATTGGTACGAAATTGATGATCCTGCTGACTTAAATATTGCAGAAAATCGCTTTGCCCAAGGTGAAAAAAAGCTGGAGATGTTCCAAAAGCGATTTGGAGGATATTGGCGATTTCCAAAATTGAAAGATTTCTGTTATTTAGTAAATCCCTATTTCCCACCTGCTACAATGATTCAAGAGCTCAAAGCAAACTTTGAGCCTTTGTTGACTCAGTATCCTAGCGGGGCAGCACAGCAAAGTCTTTTGGCAGGTAAGATTTTCAATCTACTTCCAGAAACTGTAGCGGTAGGAAATGGAGCTGCAGAACTCATTGCTTCTTTGGGAGAAAAGCTTTCTGGAAAAATTGTGGTGCCTTATCCCACCTTTAATGAATATCCTGAACGATTTATCAATAGTGAAATTGTTCCTTTGGATACCTCTGGTCAGGATTTTAACTACACTGCAAAAGATATTTTACAAGTGGTGGAAAGTAGTCAGGCTCATGCTTTGTTGCTTATCAATCCAGATAATCCTTCTGGAAATTTCATCGAAAAGCAAGAGATGCTTTGGCTTTGTACTGAACTGAAAAAATTGAAGGTTACCTTGATTTTTGATGAATCTTTCATCGATTTTGCTGAGAAAGAACGACGTTATACCTTATTGGATGAAAAATTCCTTGCTGAACATCCAAATGTAATCGTTGTAAAATCCATCAGTAAAAGCTATGGTGTTCCTGGATTGAGACTTGGAGTTCTCGCTTGTTCAAACAAAGACTATATCAATACAATCAGAAAGAAAAATACCATCTGGAACATCAATTCCTTTGCAGAATATTATTTGCAGATTTACGAAAAATATAGCAAAACATATTCTGCTGCCTGCGACCGTATTGCTCAGGAGCGAAGTCGTTTTATTGCAGAGCTTTCTAAGATCAACAATCTGAAAGTTTATCCAAGTCAGGCAAACTTTATTATTTGTCGTTTGGAAGGGAAGATGCTAGCCAAAGAACTGGCCCTCCATCTTTTGGAAAAGCATAATATCTTTATCAAAGATTTAACTGGAAAAAAATGCTTTGATAGTGGACGGTATATTCGACTTGCTGTGCGTGATGAGACAGATAACAATGCCTTAATTGGTGCCCTGCGTGGAATTGACTTGTAGTTCTGCCTCCTAGAAAAATGGATGTACTAACAGCCTAGAACAACCCCTTACAGCCAGCTTGGAAATACCAAGCTGGCTTTTTTTATGTGTCAATTATGATTTATTTGACGGTATTATTACCAAATAAAATTGACAATACGTATAATTTATACGTATAATTAAGGGTGGGGGATTATGACAGCCATTGAATAGTATTTTGAAGCAAGCGGGATTAAAATAGGGGGTGTTTTGTGGATAAAGTATCGTATTTATCAATTATGGAAAAAGCTGATGATGGATACAGCGTTTATTTTCCTGATTTACCTGGTTGTATTTCTTGGGGAAAGGATTTGGAAGAAGCACAGATAAATGCCAAGGAAGCCTTGGACTTACACCTCTTTGGTCTTGTGGAAGAAAATGAAAATATACCAGAAGCCTCCAAAACTGTTGATATACAAAATGCAACAGATATTATTTGCTTGATAACGACCTATCCTCAAATTTTCAGAGATAATTTTGAAAACAAAAAGGCGAAAGTCAATGTTACCATTCCCAATTGGCTAAAAAATCAGGCTCTTTCAGAAAAAGTGAATTTCAGTCAAGTACTAGAAATTGCACTAAAAGAGCTACTGGGGACAAAAGCCGTAAACTGAGTGCAAGCAGTAGCGGGTATCCCAGCCCTCTACAAAGTGGTGGGTTCTCTCGCCATCCCCGCCTTCTTTTACATTTAATCTTTCTATGCTATACTGACATCATGAAAACTCACGCAATGCATCGCCTGCAGGAATCAGGCATTATCAACGGTCCGTTATGTGTGGGGCTGGATACAGATCCCAGCTATCTTCCCAAGTCTGTGCTGGAGGCATACAGTTCTCCTGCTCAAGCTGTGTTGGCTTATAACAAGGCCATTGTCCAGCGGATTGTTTCTGCCAGTGGGCCTGCCTTGGCTGGGTGCTGTAAGGTGCAGATTGCCTATTACGAGGCTATGGGACTTGAAGGATTAAAGGCCTATGCTGAAACTCTCCGTCTGGTTCGAGATGCTGGTTTGCCAGTGATTGCGGACATTAAGCGTGGTGACATTGCGGACACTGCCAAGGCCTATGCTCGTGCCCATTTTACTGGGGATTTTGAAGCAGACATTATCACCATTAATCCCTACATGGGCTTTGATACCTTGGAACCCTTTAGCGAATATGCCCATCAAGATAAGGGGGCAAAAGGAATGTTCGTGTTGCTCCGGACCTCCAATCCTGGCATGGTGCATATCGAAAAGCTTACCTTGGACAAGTCCATTGCTGGATTTGAAGGAGAGGTGGTGCTTGATAGAGTTGGTGGCGAATTAAATCGACTGGAAAAACTGTTCAAGGAAGAATATCCTGCTGCTGGCTGTTCTCCTGTGGGAGCTGTGGTGGGCTGTACCGAGGAATCTGACGCTCGTCAGCTCCGAGATGCCTATCCTGACATCTATTTCTTGATTCCTGGCTATGGTGCCCAAGGTGGTGCTGCTCGGATTGCGGCTACCTTGCTGGACAAAGCTGGTGGTACCGTCAATTCCTCCCGTGGCATTCTCTGTGCCTGGAAAAAGGACGAAAAGCTAGCCCAAAAGGCTGCGGAAAATAAGCTCACCGTAGAAGATATTGCTGATTCAGCTGCCGCCGCCGCCGCAGAATCCAAAGCAGACTTGTTGAACGCTGTTAAACTACTAAAAGCCTAAATCACAATCCCCATTTCTGCTTTGGAGTGGGGATTTATTTTATACTATTTATTTACAAGGAGTTACCATGTCCTGTTCTGATATTGAGCCAATTTTTACTCACGCAGAAACTGTAAGTTGTAAGGAAATTCAACCGAATATTTTTGAGGTGACGCTTGTCTATAATCCTTCTGCAGAAAGTGGAAATGAAGAAATCGTGCATTTTGTGGAGCCAGGTCAGTTTTTTATGCTGCGACGGGAGCCTTCCCAAGTGCTTTTGGCACGTCCCATCAGTGTATACTGGGCACAGGTAGAGGGGCAGCAGTGGCAGGTAACTTTCTTGATTTTGCTGAAGGGGCAGGGAACCCAAGAACTTTGTTCTCTTTCCCCTGGTGACAAGGTTTCCATCATCGGGCCTTTGGGAAATACCTTTCCTGATCCAGAGATGGTTATGCATAAAAAGGCAGCTGATAGAGAAATTTGCATTGTAGGTGGCGGCATTGGTGTGGCTCCTGTGGCTGGCTTTGCTGCTACCCTAGCTGAACAAAGCTATGATTTTTACGCTGGCTTCAAAAGTGGCAGCTATGGCTTGGAAAAACTAAAGGCAAAAAATCTTGTTGTTACCACCGATGATGGCTCTTGTGGAATTCAAGGCATGATTCCCCAGGTGCTAGATGCTGTGACATTGAAAAAAGCTGGCTATCGGGTGGTGTATGCCTGTGGACCAGAGCCACTTTTAGCCTATGTGCAGGAGATTTGTGGTGAGGCAAAAGTTCCCTGTTACTTGAGTATGGAATCTGCTATGGCCTGTGGAATGGGTGCTTGTCTTGGTTGTACCATTGCCACCACCGAAGGAAATCGCCGTTGCTGTGCAGATGGCCCTGTGTTCCCTGGGGAAATTCTCTTGTTTCACAAAAAAGCTCCTGGAAAAAAAATTGAGGTAGTGGAAAAGAAGGACGATGCTTCAGTAGCTTCTGAGCCAGACCTGCGGGTGAATATTGCTGGTGTTGAATTTGCGAATCCTGTCATTGCCGCCTCTGGAACCTTTGGCTACGGTAGCGAATATCGGCCTATTCTGGAGGTGAATCGATTAGGGGGCATTTGTTCCAAGGGCTTAACCTTGGAAGGCCGACCAGGAAATGGTGGAATCAGGCTTAAGGAAACTGCTGGGGGCATTATCAATTCCATTGGTTTGGAAAATCCCGGTATCAAGCACTTTGTGGACCATGAGCTTACCCAGATGCGGCAGCTTTCCCCAGTGACCATCGCCAATCTTTCTGGCTCCACCATTGAATCCTATGTGGAAGGCGCCAAGCTTTTGGCTCAAGCTACCGTTCCCATGATTGAGCTCAATATTTCTTGTCCCAACGTTAAGGCGGGAGGAATGGCCTTTGGCTTGGAGTGCAATGCCGCCTCCGCTGTTACCGCCGCCGTCAGAGAAGCAGCGCCAAATATTCCCTTGATGGTAAAGCTTTCTCCCAATGCCCCCGACTTGATTGGTGTAGCAGATGCAGTACGCCAAGCTGGTGCCGATGCCTTAAGCCTCATCAATACGGTACAGTCCATGTCCATCGACATTTACAAGGGGCGGCCCTTATTTGACAATGTGCGGGCAGGACTTTCTGGTCCTGCAGTCAAGCCCCTTGCCCTACGAATGGTTTTTGACTTGGTGCAGTACTTGAACAAGCTACCAGAATCACAACGGATTCCCGTGGTGGGGCTTGGTGGAATTAGCTGCTGGCAGGATGCAGTGGAGTTTATCATGGCGGGAGCAAGTGCCATTCAGGTGGGAACTGCCACCTTTGCCAATCCCCGTTGTATGACAGAAATCATCGATGGACTTACCGCCTTTATGAAGGAGCGAGGCTACCAGAAGCTTGATGATTTCCGTGGACTGGCTCAGATTTAAGGGAAGTATTTTTAAGATTGATTCCACATATAATTTTATGTATAATTATATGTGGAGGCATCTATGACTACCTTTGCACGAAATGAAATAATTTCATCAACTACTGTTGTCCGTCAGTTTTCTTCTCTTATACGGAGTCTACTTTCTCATGAACGTCAAAAAATTGGTGTTATCAGAAATAATGAGATGGAGGCGGTAATTCTTTCTGTGGATGAGTATGAGCGACTTCATGCTCAGGCTCAAAGGGCGGAATACCTAGAGTTGGCTACTATTGTTGACCAACGTAAAGAAACTCCTACTTCATCCTATATTCCTTTTGAAGATGTATTAAAAAAGGCCGGGATTACTGGTAATGAATTATAAAATTCTTTTTCATCCAGAAGCTGAAAAAGAATTTTTTCAGCTAGACAATCGTGTACGAATTCTCGTTTCTAAACAATTGGTGAAAATAGCAACGAGTCCGCTGTTGGGAGAAGAATTAGGTAACAAACACGGTTATAATTTGGCTGGTTATAGGAAAATGTACGTGGACAATAAGCGAATTCGCATTGTGTACTTTGTTCAACAGGAAAGCATTCTCGTAAAGGTAATTGCCATTGGTAAACGAGATAGTTTTGATGTTTATAAAACAGCCGACGAAAGGTTGGCTCAGGTTTAGGGAGTCATGATTTATAATCGGATTGTAGAAGGGAAGTTTATCCGTAGGCCAAACCGTTTTGTGGCGGAGGTGGAGATTGACGGAAGGCAGGAGACGGTTCATGTAAAGAACACGGGTCGGTGCAAGGAGTTGCTTTTACCTGGTGCCACCGTGTATCTAGAAGAAAGTGATAATCCCAACCGCAAAACACTCTACGATTTGGTGGTGGTGCACAAGGATGGCCTTGGCTTGGTGAACATGGATAGTCAGGCTCCAAATAAGGTGGTCAAGGAATGGCTTAACACACAGGGATTTTCTTTGGTAAAGGCTGAATATAGCTACGGCAAGTCTCGAATCGATTTTTACATGGAAGGCCAGCCCCTGGGTGAGTTTTGGGATGAGGCCACTTTTCCCGACTACAATCCCGCTGACCAAACTGAAGTTCCCCGTTACTTGATGGAGGTGAAGGGTTGTACCCTAGAAATTGATGGTGTAGGCTATTTCCCCGACGCTCCCACAGAACGGGGAGTAAAGCACTTGCAGGAATTAGCCACTGCAGCAGGGCTTGGTTTTCGGTGTATTGTAGCCTTTGTAATTCAAATGGAAGGCATAAAAGAAGTGCGAGCCAATGTGGAAACCCATCCAGAGTTTGGACAGGCCCTACAATTGGCTCGTGAGGCTGGTGTACAGGTGCTATTTCTCTGCTGTTCAGTTGAGCCCCAAAAACTTGTAGTACAAACAGCCTTGTGGGGCTGAACTTGAGACTTACTGCTTGCGGTTCATGACTCCTTCGGTGTATCCTGTGAGAACCAGCTGTCCTTCTTGATTGTGAATTTCAATCTGTATTTCCACAATGCCCTTGGTGGCACTTGTTTCTGTGGTTTTAGACACCCAGAATCTTCCTGTCAAGCTGTCTCCTGCATACACTGGTCGTAGCCACTCCATCTTGGTGGCCTTTCCTGCCACCAGCTCATCTCCAAAGGGATTGAGCTTCATAAAAGGCCCCCAAACAGCCATGTAGGTAAGGACGCCCGGAGCAATAATTTCCTTAAAGCGAGTATTTTTGGCATATTCATCATCAAAGTGAATGGGATGGGGATCGTACTTCATGGTAAAATCCAGCAACTCTTCCCTACTGATGGTAACAGGCTCTGTCTTCCATTCCAGGCCGACGGTATATTCTTCTAAATACATCTTTGTTCCTCTTGTATGTTTTTATTGGATTACTTTAAATCTTCCAAACGACCGTGACGTTCATAGCGTGTAACTCGGGAAGCCTTGTTGTTTTCGTCTACAAAGACGACACGGGGAGGATTGGCCTTCAGCTCCTCTGGAGTCATTTGGGCATAGGTAATGATGATGACCTTGTCTCCCACAGAAACAAGGCGTGCAGCCGCTCCATTCAAACAGATGATACCGCTATTTCTTTCTCCTGCAATGACATAGGTTTCCAATCTTGCACCATTGTCAATGTCTACAACCTGTACCTTTTCATATTCAAAAATGCCAGCCTCTTCCATCAATGCCTCATCGATGGTAATGCTTCCAATATACTGCAACTCAGCCTGGGTTACAGTGGCACGGTGGATTTTGCTTTTCAATCCAAAAATTTCCATGTATTTCTCCTTACTTAAGAGCTCTCTCTGTTGGAGAGCTCCGAGCTCCCTGCGTTGGGGCCCTATCTTGTTACACTTCTACGATAAAATTGTCTATCAGTCTTGTTTTGCCAATAAAGACAGCCATTGCCACTAATACCTGACCTTGAATCGTATCTATGGGCTGAATGGTGTCCATGCTCACTGCTTCCACATAGTCGATGCGGGCTAGGGGTTCGCTTTCCAAGGAAGCTTTCATGGCGGTGAGTAGTTGGTTTGCGGAACGAGTTCCCTGCTGAACCATTTGCTGTCCCAGTTGGATTGTCTTGCTGAGAATAAGGGCAGCCTGTCGCTCTTCCTTGTTCAGGTACACGTTTCGTGAGCTTCGAGCCAGTCCGTCTTCTTCTCGGATAATGGGGCAGCCTACAATTTCAATGTCCATATTCAAGTCAGCAGTCATTCGCTTGATAACAGCCAGCTGCTGGGCATCCTTCTGTCCGAAAAATGCCTTGTCTGGGGTAACGATGTTGAACAATTTTGTCACCACGGTACAAACTCCCCGAAAGTGAATGGGGCGAGACTTACCACACAATTCCTTGGTAAGACCAGTCATGTCCACAAAGGAGCAAAATCCTGATTCGTACATTTCTTCTGGCTCAGGATGAAAAATCAAATCTACCCCCAAGCTTTCACAGAGACGAGAGTCGGCTTCTAGATCTCGTGGGTAGGTGCTTAAATCCTCATTAGCACCAAATTGCATGGGGTTTACAAAGATGCTTACCACCACTTTTTGGCAGCTTTCCTTTGCCTTCTTCATTAAGCTGGCATGGCCGTCGTGAAGGTAGCCCATGGTGGGTACTAAGCCGATGGTGTAGCCTTGGCGACGCCATTCTTTGATAGTATTTCGTGTTTCTTGTATGGTTCTTGCAATTGTCATGATTTCCTCCGATTTAGTAGAGCTTTTCCAGCACATCATCAGAGATGGCAAATTCATGTTCTGGTGCTGGGAAGGTTCCGTCCTGTACTGACTTGCAATATTCAGCAAAGGCTGCCTTCATGGTTTCTCCCACAGTGGCAAAACGACGAACAAACTTTGGGGTAAAGTCTGAGTACATGCCTAGCATATCCTGGTAAACAAGAATCTGACCGTCGCAGCCTTTTCCTGCACCAATACCGATGGTGGGAATGGAGATACTTTCGCTCACCATTTTTGCTAGCTTTGCAGGAACACATTCCAGTACCACGGCAAAGGCACCTGCTTCTTCCACGGCTTTGGCATCTTCAAGAAGCTTGCGAGCAGCAGCCTCACTTTTCCCCTGCACCTTGAATCCACCAAATGCATTAATTGACTGGGGAGTCAATCCAAGGTGGGCCATAACAGGAATGCTGGCAGCAGTGATTGCCTTGATTTGTGGGCATACTTCAGAGCCACCTTCCAGCTTGATGGCAGAGGCTCGTCCTTCTTTCATCAAGCGGCCAGCATTTACCACTGCGTCATACACACTTGTTTGGTATGACATAAAGGGCATGTCGATGATAACGAGGGCGTTCTTTGCTCCTCGTGCCACTGCTGCTCCGTGGTGAATCATGTCTTCCATGGTAACGGAGATGGTGTCTTCATATCCTAGCATTACGTTTCCCAGTGAATCTCCCACCAGAATTCCATTGATGCCCGCTTCATCCATAAGCCGAGCTGTTGAATAATCGTAGGCGGTGAGCAAGCAGATTTTTTCTCCTTTTTGCTTTGCCTCCCGAAAAGATACAACGGTATTTTTCATTTTTTTCCTCCTTATTGTAATGTGGACAATATCCTGTCCACGGTAATCTTAGCTATTGGTGCAGTTCCCGGTGTTGGCACTGGGCTTTACACGATGGTTTAGTTCTGTCTGCAATGTCTGGCAGATTTCACCATAATCCCGCTGTGGATTTTTTTTCTGGGCGAGTTCCACTAGCTGTAAGGACAGGAGCCGGTAGATTTCGGCCTCCCTACCTGATAGAGATTCTAAATGATGCTGTACTGTGGTGGTATCTCCCCGTTCCACAGGGCCAGTTAATGCCTGGGTGCAGCCATACTCCAATATGTTGTGGACATTGCCAAGGAATAGGGGAGCAAGGGCCTTTTGTGCAAAATCTTGATTCAAGTTGCAGTGTTGCAGCAATGTAATAGCGGTGTGATAGAGTCCCACCACAAGGTTGCTTGCCATAACTGCCGCTCCGTGGTAGATGGTTTTCTTTTCTGAAGAAATAGTTTCCACTGGATTGCCGCATTGTGCAATAATTTGACTCAGTAGCTGGGAACAAGAGCCTTCTACAGTAAAACATGCTTGGGAAAGTCCCTTGTAGCCAGTAAACCTGTGATTCACGGCACAAATGGGATGAAGGGATGCGGTTCCTGCACAATGGGGCGCAAGGTGAGCGAAAACCTGGGATGACAGGGCACCGCTACAGTGCACGAGGTAGGTATCTTGAAAATAGTTGGGCTGGATATCATGAAATAAATTGTGGATGGAGCCATCTGGCACGGTGCAAAAAATCAGGGTGCTGTTTTGTAGCATTTCCTGAATGGTGGAAAAACATTTACTTTGGGTGAATTGAGCCGCTTCTTGTGCGGACTGAAGAGAGCGACTGTAATAGCCTGAAAGGGAAAGTCCATTCTGGGAAAAATACTTTCCCAGGGAACAACCGACTTTCCCTGCCCCTATAAAACCTATTGTCATGGAACCCTCCTTCTTACGCTGGTATTGTGGCTTTCCACATATACTGCCGAGGGCATTGTGTTTTGGGTCATACTGTATCCTTAGGTATGGTTTCTTGTGAATACCATCCGAGGTGGAAATATATCAAATAATATCAAAAAAAACAAGTTTTATGCAGAGGGCTTAGCCAAGAAATCCAAAGGCTGGTTCCACCTTTAGGCTTTCGATAAATATCCAAATCAAAAAGCCACACAAAACAAGCTTTAGACCAGTTCCTAGCAAAAAGCCTAAAAATGCACCGCTGGCAGACTTTATTGCCCGCTTCATGTCACGATTGTCGTGAATAAGCTCTCCTGCCAAAGCTCCTGCAAAGGGGCCCAGTACAATTCCCCAGGGGCCCACAAAGATACCCACAATCAAGCCGATGGTGGAGCCCCACATTCCCGCCTTGGAACCACCTGTTTTTTTTGTCAGGTAGATGGGAATCATGTTATCCAAGACGGAGATTATGGCGGTGGTAATGCCAGTGGCCACCAACAATACTGTGGGAATATCGCAGTAATGGGAAAAATAGGCAGACAAAAGGCCCGCCCAAGCTAAAATCACTCCTGGCAGAACAGGTACCACGCAGCCCACTGTTCCAATCAGCAGGCAGATGGCTCCAAGAATAGCAAGAAAAACGTCAAACCCCATGGTGGCTATCCTTTTTCTTTCCCAAGTATGCTTCACGCACCGTTTCGTTCTGTAACAATTCTTCTCCAGAGCCTTTCAGTACGATATGACCTGTTTCAATAACGTAGGCTAAGTCAGCAATTTTCAAAGCCATGTTTGCATTTTGCTCAATCAACAAAATAGTTACCCCTGTCTTGTTGATATCCCGGATAATGCTAAAAATCTGCTGCACAATCAGGGGAGCAAGACCAAGGGAAGGCTCATCTAGCATCAACAGCTTTGGTCGGCTCATTAGGGCTCGTCCTACAGCCAGCATCTGCTGTTCTCCACCGCTAAGGGTTCCTGCATATTGCCAAGAACGCTCCTGCAACCGAGGAAAAAGGCTATAAACCCACTCTAAATCTTTTTCAATTTCCTTAGTATCCTTCCGTAGATAGGCTCCAATTTTAAGATTTTCCTTTACAGACAGGTCACTAAAAACACGGCGTCCTTCTGGAGAAAGGGCAATGCCTTCCTTACAAATCTTGTGGATGGGGAGGCCTGCAATTTCCTTTTGATTTACCTTGATGGAACCACTTTCTGCCTTTACAAGACCAGAAATCGTGCGCAAAAGGCTTGATTTTCCTGCACCGTTGGCTCCAATCAAGGTAACAATCTTTCCCTCGGGAACTTCTAAATCAATACCTTGTAAGGCTTTAATTCCACCATAGGATACATTAAGGTTTTCTATCTTTAGCATTAGTTTTCTCCTAAATAAGCGGAAATTACCACAGGATTATTCTGCACTTCTTCTGGTGTTCCTTCTGCAATAAGGGCACCAAAATTCAATACGTAGAGTCTGTCGGAAATGTCCATAACCAAATCCATGTGGTGTTCAATCATCAAAACTGTAAGGTTAAAGTCGTCACGAATTTTACGGATAAATGAGGTAAGTTCCGCTGTTTCCTGTGGATTCATTCCTGCCGCAGGCTCGTCTAGCAACAGCAAGGTTGGTTCTGTAGCCAAGGCTCGGGCAATTTCTAGTCGTCGCTGCAATCCGTAGGGAAGGCTGGTGCAAAGCTCGTCCTTTACCTCCAGCAAACCTAAAATTCCCAGCAATTCCAGTGCTTCTTCCCGCTGTTGCTTTTCTTCCTTGTGATTTAATCGGAATGTGGCAGAAAAAATATTGCTGCTACGTCTCATGTGTTTGGCAATCAATACATTGTTGAACACAGACTGACTTTTCCACAGACGAATGTTCTGGAAGGTTCGGGCAATTCCCAGCTTTGTAATCTTATCTGGGGTGGGCTCCAAGGTTTTTGTGTATTCCCCTTGCTGTGTGCCACCGTACAACCGCTTCATCTTTCTTTTGGGAAAATTTTCAATGATTTTTTTGCCGTTGAAAAACACCGCTCCGTTGGTGGGGGCATATACACCCGTAACTACGTTAAAGGCAGTGGTTTTTCCTGCTCCGTTGGGGCCAATGAGGGAAACAATTTCTCCCTTGTTCACTTCCAAGGAAAGAGAGTTTACCGCCACAACACCACCAAATTGCATGGTGATATTGTCCATTGTAAGAATATTATTTGGTGAAATGCTTCGTTCCATGGTTATTTTTCCTCCTCAGAACTCTGACCTACAGAATCTGTTGATGGGCTTGGGACGGTAGCCTGCTTCTTTTTTGCAAATCGACTTGGTAGGCTTTGAAGGAAGGCCTTAATTCTTGCAATGGAAAATTCCTTGTCTCCCATAATTCCCTTCTGGTAAAACAGAACGATGGCCATAATCACAATGGAAAATACAACTTTGCGGAAACCGGGACGCAACAATGGTACGTGGAAGTTTCCGATAAAGAGGTTTGCATTGTCCAGAAATCGTAGCCACCACTCAGAGCAGGCAATAAACAGGAAGGAGGAAATACAGCTTCCAGTAACGCTCCCGATTCCACCAATAACTACAATCAAAAGGATTTCGTAGGTCATAGCGGACTTAAACTGACTAGCCTGAATAGTGGTCTGGAACATGGCCAGCAAGGCTCCAGAAATTCCTGCAAAGAAGGAGCTGATGATAAATGCCAGTCGCTTGTGGTGGGCAAGATTGATTCCCATGGCTTCTGCTGCCACTTCATCATCACGGATAGCCTTAAAAGCTCGGCCGTAAGTGGAGTTAATCAGCAGCAAAATCAATGCGATACAGATGCCCGCCACCGCAAAGGGAAAGAGGGTGCTCTTGAACACGGGATATTTTCTCAGCAGGTTGGAACCGTTGGTA
>JAGBXW010000045.1 GCA_017629095.1 Treponema sp.
GGGAAATTCGATGTGGCTGATTTTTATCTTGAGCAACATCTCTAGGACTTCTTTGCAAACTTCGGTGTTCTGCATGATGCGGCTAAAAATAAAGTCGTCAGCAAGGGTGAGCTTTTTCCACTGCTCCTTCCACACTTTTTTTAATGCTTCTAGCACTGATTCTGGTAAGTTTAATTCCATGGAACCTCCAAGTTTTTCTTTACATATTTATTATAGGCTTGGAGTTTAAAAAAAATGCATTTTTCTGGTGGAACGTGGGATTTTTTTGTAAACATTTTCCAAGATGGAGCCTGCGAAGAAGCCCCCAGAGCCAGCCCCATCTATCCACAGTATAGCCCGATGAATAAAAGAATAAACGGTGGCTGGGGAGTTCCCTGCACAGCCGAACTGTGAGCGTAGCGAAGTGCGAGGCTGGGTAGGGTTCCCCAGTCACCACTTTAATATTTTATCCCTCTATGCTATACTCCATCCCGTGGAAAATATGAGAAGAACCGTCACCTGTGGCGACTTACGCAAGGCTGACGTTGGAAAGACTGTTATATTGAATGGATGGATTCACCGTAAGCGTGACCACGGTGGTATCTCTTTTATTAACCTGCGGGATCGTCACGGCTTAACCCAGGTGGTGGTGGATTCTGACTCTCCAGCCCACTTGGTGGCCTTGGCCTTGGACTTAAAGATGGAATATTGCTTGGCTGTGGAAGGAATTGTTCGTGGCCGCCCTGATTCCATGATTAACCCAGAAATGCCTACTGGTGAGGTAGAAGTTGTTGCCAAGGAAATCTTGGTGCTTTCCAAGAGCGAAGTCCTGCCCTTTATGATTGACGAGGTAAACAAGGACGGAACTCCAGTAATCCCCAACGAGGATTTGCGCCTTAAGTATCGCTACCTTGATTTGAGAACTGCTTCCATGCAGCATCACCTGGCACTTCGCCACAAGGTAACTATGGCAGTTCGCAACTATTTGGACGGACAGGGCTTTTACGAGCTGGAAACTCCCACCTTCATTAAGTCTACTCCCGAAGGTGCTCGAGACTATCTTGTTCCCTCTCGTCTCTATCCCGGTAAGTTCTACGCATTACCCCAGTCTCCCCAGCTGTACAAGCAGCTTTTGATGGTGTCTGGCTTTGACCGCTATTTCCAGATTGCTCGTTGCTATCGTGACGAGGATGCCCGTGGAGATCGCCAGCCAGAGTTCACCCAGATTGATATGGAAATGAGCTTTGTGTCTCGAGATGACGTACTTTCCATGACCGAGGGAATGATGGCCCACGTGTTCCAGCAAACCATGAACATTACCTTGGAAACTCCCTTCCCCCGCATTGCCTACGATGATGCCATGGATTGGTATGGTAGCGATAAGCCTGAGCTTCGTTTTGACATGAAGATGCAGGATGCAGCCTTTATGGCAGAGGTGGGAAGCTTCCAAGCCTTTAAGGATGCTCTGGCTCCCAACGAAAAGGGCGTAGTAACAGGTGCTGTAAAGGCTCTGGTGGTGCCCGGTGTTGCTGCTGACTATAGCCGCAAGAAGATTGAAGAGCTGGAAGGAACAGCCAAAATCTACAAGGCTCGTGGATTGGGCTGGACAAAGGTGGCTGGAACAGAAGCAGAACCTACCTTTGAAGGTGGTATCGCTAAATTCTTTGAAGGTCAGGCTGCCTTAGTTTGCCAAAAGCTAGGAGCAAAAAATGGCGACCTGTTGCTCTTTGTGGCAGACCAGAAAAAGTCCGTGGCCTGCACTGCCTTAGGTGCTGTTCGAAGTCGCTTAGGTAAGGACTTGAACCTGTGTAATCCTGATGAGTTTGCCTTTGCATGGATTGTAGACTTTCCCATGTTCGAGTGGAACGAGGAAGAAAACAAGTGGGACACTGCCCACCACATGTTCACCATGCCCCAGGAAAAATATCATGCCACACTGGAAAGTGACCCAGGTAGCGTAAAGGGTGACTTGTATGACTTGGTTCTCAACGGCTACGAGTTAGCCTCTGGTTCCATCCGTATCCATGATCCTCAGCTGCAAAAGCGGATTTTCCAGATTGTGGGCTTTGACGAGGCAGAAGGCCAGAAGAAATTCGGCTTTTTGACAGAGGCCTTCAAGTACGGAGCTCCTCCCCACGGAGGAATTGCCCCCGGATTGGATCGCTTGGTAATGCTGATGTGTAAGGAAACTTCTATTAAGGAAGTTATCGCCTTCCCAAAAAACAGTTTTGCTCAAAGCCCCATGGACGATTGTCCCTCCGAGGTTGACCAAAAACAGATCGATGACTTGCATTTGATTATCAAGGATATCTAAAAAGTCAGGTTATCTTGAAATAGTTTCTATCTTGGGATAGCCTGCAAAAAAAGAAAGCGTGGAAATCAGGTTGGACACAACACTGATTCCCACGCTTTTTTTGTACCTAAACTTTAGGCAAAGTTGTCTGTTAGATGCTAATGTTTACCATGGTGGCAACTTGAGTCGCCTGGGCATACACACTTTTGTTATGACGATAGGGATTAGTAACTGTAGCCATCCGCTCCTTTATTTGACCCATGTGCATTCTCAGCAAATTACGGTTGGACTGATTTCGCTCCAAAACCTGTTGCTGCAGATGCTCCAAATCGGCCTGCAAGCGAGGAATATCTTCCACATCCCCATCACCTTTACAAATACGTTCTTGATACATGAGCTCCATGGGCTTAATCACTTTCTGCAGACTGATGATATGGGATGCAATCTGCTGCTCAAGTTCGGTGTGAGCCAACAAAGACTCTGTATTTTCCTCCTGAATCACCTTTGTTTGAGATTCTAGAACGAGAAGATACTCCCGAAATTTCTCCCGTTGCTGCTCCAGCAAAGAGCGAAAGCGACGGAGAATTGCAGTGCGTTCATCAATTTCAGCCTGAGTGAGTTCCATGGCCTTACCCGTTGATATCAATACCGTTCATGAGAGGTGCTGGTTCACGTCCAGCCTCTGTAGCAGCTTCTGCCCAAGCATCTCTCAACTGCATCAACATATCTTGGATAAAGGTAATCTTATCCCGATTGTGACTGATGGATATGTTCATCAGTTCCTGATTAAAGTAGATGTACAGTGACATTAAATTCTTTGAGATGTCTCCACCAGCGTTCATGTCCAGAGAAATCATCAACTCAGTGATAATTTCCTGCACCTTGATAATGTGCTTGGAAAACTGCTCAATGTTCTGAGCCTCAATTTTGTTGCCACCCATAAGATAGGACACGGCATAGCTTAGTTGGCGGATAGCCTCATCGTACAACATTACAACAAGTTTTCCCTGACTAGCTGTTTTTACACCAGTGTCCCGATAGGCGCCATAAGCGCCATAAGGTTGACCGTAACCCATATTTACCCCCTACAGTTGCTCCTTTAAATATCGGAGTGGCAAAAACGCCCTTTAGTTTTAATTTAAAAAAAACAGAACAGTCTCGACTATTCTTCTTTTTTTTCGTATATTCTTAGTATGAGGTTAAATAATGAGCGATTCTAACGATAAAAATAATAAAAATGATAAGAAGCCAAATCAAGATCCCTTTGATTTTTTCAAATTATCTCCTGAATCAGGGAACAAAAAAGGTGGCGGTGGAAAAAAAGGTTCTTCCTTTCCCTTCTGGATCATTATTTTAATTGTTGTGGTGGCTATTGGCATCATCAACATGATTCTTTCTTCCCAGCCAGATAATTTGATTCCCTTTTCTGATTTCAAGGCCATGATTCAAAATGGTCAGATTACCCGTGTGGATATTGGAGAAACTTATTTCACCGGATATTTGGGAAATGCTATTGCCGATGAAACTCCTTCTTCTGGCTTAAATCTTTTTAGCACTCCTGCTGCAAATTCAAGTAACTCCGTTCGGACTGCAGGAATCTTGACGGAAAGTTTCCTGCAATTGCTGGACAATGCCGGGGTTTCCTATGAGGTTGTGGCAAAGCAGAACGGATTTTTGACCCAGTTATTGGTGAATCTGATTATTCCCTTTGGCTTTATCTTCTTGATGTGGATGTTCATCTTCCGCAAGATGGGTGGTGGCCTTGGTGGTAGCATTTTTTCTGCTGGAAATTCTCGTGCCAGTGCTGTGGAAGAAGGCTCCATTGTAACACGCTTTGCCGATGTGGCTGGTGTGGATGAGGCCAAGGAAGAGCTGGTAGAGGTGGTGGACTTCTTGAAATCACCTGAAAAATACACAGAAATCGGTGGAAAGATTCCCAAGGGTGTGCTTTTGGTAGGGCCTCCTGGTACGGGAAAGACCTTGCTGGCTCGTGCTGTTGCTGGAGAAGCGGGAGTTCCCTTCTTTAAGATTTCTGGTTCCGACTTTGTGGAAATGTTCGTTGGTGTTGGTGCCAGCCGCGTTCGTGACCTATTCCGTCAAGCCAGAGAAAAGGCTCCTTGTATTGTGTTTATTGACGAGCTTGATGCCATTGGTAAAAGCCGTGTAAACAATATCCACGGTAATGACGAACGTGAACAAACCTTGAACCAGTTGCTGGTAGAAATGGACGGCTTTGATAATTCCAAAGGATTGATTCTCTTGGCTGCCACCAACCGCCCTGATGTTCTTGACCCAGCCTTGCTTCGTCCTGGTCGCTTTGACCGCCAAGTTGTGGTGGATCGTCCCGATGTAAAGGGGCGGGAAGCAATCCTTCGGATTCACGCCAAGAACGTAAAGCTGGGAAATGGGGTGGATTTAGCTTCCGTTGCCCGTTCAACATCTGGTTTTGCTGGTGCTGATTTGGCCAACGTGGTGAATGAAGCTGCTCTTTTGGCTGTTCGTGCTGGTAGAAAGGAAGTTCAGATGGAGGATTTCCACGAGGCAGTGGAAAAGGCCATTGCAGGTTTGCAGAAGAAAAGCCGTGTTATCAAGGAAAACGAGCGGAAAATTGTGGCAGTTCACGAAACTGGTCACGCCTTGGCAGCAGCCTTTACCGAAGGAGCCGACAAGGTACATAAAATTTCGATTATTCCCCGTGGAATTGCTGCCTTGGGCTACACCTTGCAGATTCCAGAGGAAGACAGATATCTGCGTACTGAAAAAGAATTGTACGGCGAAATTGACGTTTTGCTTGGTGGCCGAGCTGCAGAGCAGGTTTGCTTTGGTGAAGTTTCCACTGGTGCTTCCAATGACTTGCAGCGAGCTACAGACATTGCCCGCAAGATTCTTACTGACTACGGTATGAGCGACAAGTTCAAGAACGTGGTGCTTTCTCAGCGTGGTGGTGGCTACGGTTCAGATTCTCCTCAGTTGGTACGAGAATATTCTGAGTCAACCCAGCAGTACATTGACCAAGAGCTGGCTCGCATTATGGATGAGCGGTTTACTGGTGTGGTGAATATGCTTACGGAAAAGCGGGACGTTTTGGACTACATTGCGGCTCGCCTTTTGGAAAAAGAAGTTATCGAGCAGGCTGAATTCGAGGACATTATCAAGGCTCGCCAACACTTGGACGAGTTGCCTAGTAGTACAGTCTAGGAGAAGGTATGGTAGCAATTAAAGCTTATTACGATGGGAAGTATTTCGTTCCTTTGGACGAGATGAAATTCAGACCTCAGCAAACTGCAATTATTGTTGTAGAGGATGATGTTTTAAGTGAAAAGACATCATCTTGCAGAGGCTTGGCAAGTGCTTATGCTAAACCTGAATTGATCCAATTTGAAGAGGAATTAATTGCTACCACTTTCTCTGGAAAATAAAATGACACTTATCGATACAAATGTTATTCTTCGGTACATATTGAATGATATACCTGAACAGGCAGATAAGGCAGAGTTGGTTATAAACTTGGGTGCATTTACTTTGCCAGAGGTAGTTGCTGAAGTTATCTATGTCCTGACGAAGCTTTATGGGGTTCCACGAAATAAAATTTCAGAAATTATCATCCCTCTTTTTGATGAAATTGCTATTCAATATAAGGATGTAATCATATGTGCTGTGAAAGTTTTTGCAGAAACAACATTGGATTTTGTTGATTGTATCTTGATATCTAGAAATAAGATTTTAAATGAACCAGTATTTTCTTTTGACAAGAAATTAAATAAACAATTAAAAACTCAAAGCTAGAGACTTATTAACTTTCTAAAATCACTGGAATGCCATGGGGAAAATACCTAAAAGGCATATTCCCCCGTCTTGAGCAACAGTTTCTCCTTCTTCTAATGCATATTTGTAGAAAAGATGAGCATGTCGTTCCATCAGTCGTGTGAATTCTGTGATTTCATTTTCGGTGAACCCCTCATTGTAAATCCAGTTATAGCTAGGGAGCTCTGCACGGGCA
>JAGBXW010000046.1 GCA_017629095.1 Treponema sp.
CATAGGCCCACTTTGCGTTTTCAAAACAAATGGGCTGTGTTTCCTCTACAGTCTTATAGGGATTGATGCCGGCCTTGTCACAAATATCCTTAGCTTCTTCAATAGAAGCGATTCCGTTTTCATTCAACGCCTTGTTGATCTTGTCGATGCGGCGTTCATAGCTTTCAAATGTAATCTTATCTGCCATTTTTTCACCTCCGCCTTACTCGTGCCGTGGGTCAATGAGCTTCACAGCACCATCTTCTGGAGTGGTGCGGCCATAAGAACCACGAGCCTTTTCCATGGCTGTGGCAGGATCATCACCCTTCTTGATAAAGTCCATCATCTTACCAAAGTGAATGAACTTGTATCCGATAATGGCTCCTTCCTCGTCAACGGCAACCTGCTCAACATAACCTTCGGCCATCTCCAAGTAACGAGGGCCCTTCTTCAAAGTGGCAAACATGGTTCCAACCTGGGAACGTAGACCCTTTCCAAGGTCTTCCAAAGAGGCACCAACCACCAGACCACCCTCACTAAAGGCAGACTGACTGCGACCATACACAATCTGCAGGAACAATTCACGCATGGCAGTGTTGATTGCATCACAAACCAAGTCAGTATTCAGCGCCTCAAGAATAGTCTTTCCGATGAGGATCTCAGAAGCCATTGCAGCAGAATGGGTCATTCCTGAACAACCAATGGTTTCTACCAATGCTTCTTGGATGACGCCTTCTTTAACATTCAAAGTCAACTTACAAGCACCCTGCTGGGGAGCACACCAACCCACACCGTGAGTAAAGCCAGAAATGTCCTTCACTTCCTTAGCCTGCACCCACTTTCCTTCCTGGGGAATGGGAGCTGGTCCATGATAGGCGGACTTAACCAGTGGACACATGTGCTCCACTTCTGTTGAATACACCATAGATTTTCTCCTCGAAAAATTGAAGAATTTATTCCAAGCTGGAACATTCCCAGTATACCACATATATCCCCCAAAAGCTAGTATCCAAGGATATACCTTTGACAGTATTTTTTTTTTCTTGTACTCTGATAAAATATTTAGGAGGAAGAATGAAAAACAAAATATTTATTTTCTTGCTATTTTTTTTGAGCCTGTGTCTCCATGCTCAAACTGATACAACTACAGAATATTTCATCGGGGGTAGAGGGCCTGCAGGAGGTACACTTTTTGCTTTTTCTAAGAATTTAGCTTGGGAAATGAGTGAACCCCTTGGTCACATGACCTGGGACAAGGCTTTTAAATTTTGTGCAGAATATCAGTTTGGTGGATACGATGACTGGTATTTACCCACAAAGGATGAACTTGAAAACATCTATTACAATATGGTAAAACCAGGCTTGCTTCACGACCACAAAACCTATTGGTCTTCAAATCAAGAAGAAAGTATGGCTTTGTGGGGCTACAATTTTAAAAAAGGTCGCCCTGGTTTGTATGGTGCCGCAAAGAAATTGGAAGTCAGAGCGGTGCGATGCTTTCAAATTCAATAGCATCGGCGATGCTTTCAAATTCAATAACATCGGCGATGTTTCCAAATCTAGTAACATGGACAAGCATTTAAAATGAAGAAGGGCTGTTTGGTAGAAAGTTTTCTGAATCATCTTCACAGAACTTTCACCACAGCCCTCTTTTTATTAGCCTTCAATTACTTGCTGAAACAACTTGCCTTAACACTGTGCTTCAATAACTTGACCTAGCATGGTATCAAGCATAATCAAGCAGCGAGGCACGTGGAAGGGTCCCTTGAAGGTACTTCCCTTGGTGGAAGGCATGGTGGGCTTACCGTCACGGCGAAGATAACCATACCACTCTCCATATTCAGGATCGCAGAAATACTCCTTGCAGTAATCCACCACCTTATTGAACCAATCAAGGTATTCCTGACGGCCAGTATCACGATAAATCATCAAGCTAGCAATAAGCATTTCGTTATGGGGCCACCACAGTTTCATGTCATGCTCGTATGCTTCGGGAGGATTACCAAGACAGTCGGTAAAGTACAAAAGTCCCTGGTACTCATTGTCCCAGCCACCCTTTGCAGCCCAGTCAAAGATGGTAATGGCCCTGTCATGAATTGACTTGCCTTCATCACCACCGATGTAATTGGCGTACTCCATCAAGAACCAGCTACACTCAATGTCGTGACCAGGATTTACCACACGCCCAGCTGTTACGTCCTTCCAGAACTCACCGTTTTTACCAACTGTTTCCAAGGTACACTGCAAATCTTCTCGCATGTGGTACTTGAAAATAGTTTCTACACACTCGGCTGCATGCTTGTTGTATTCAGCGGCATTGTCGGGGTCGGTACGACGCATTACACTGGTGATGTTCAAGAAGATCATGGGTTCTCCCAGTCCCCTTCCCTGCCGAGTTTCTGGTTCTACCTTTGGGCCCATACCAGTGGGGTCATTGACCAGGCCGTTGTTCAACTGGTAAATCATATTGTAGGCCTTACGAGCACGTTCCAGGTGAACCTTATCTCCTGTTACACCGTAATACTCTGCATTGGCAATGGCATAAAAACCCTCACTAAAGCAATAGCGACGCTGACGCAGGGGCCTACCGTCTTCAGTTACCTGGAAATACAGTCTTCCTCCAGCCTTGTGATTAATGCAGTGGTTTTCCAAAAAGTCTAAGCAGCTTTTTGCCGCTTCCAACCATTCAGGTTTATTACCGTAAACGCTACACAGATAGGAAAAAGTCCAAGCACAGCGTCCCTGCATCCACACACTCTTGTCTGTGGAATAAATACGGCCAGTTCGGTCAAGACAGGTATAAACACCACCGTGCTTCTTGTCAAGACCATTTTTAAGCCAGAAATCAACACAGGCATCCAGCTCTTTTTTGACCCATTCTCTTGTAGCAAGTAAAGAACTCTTGTCCATAATCATGTACCTGCCTTAAAAGGAAATTTTGCTGCAAAATGCTACAGCTTCATCAATCATGGCACGGCATTTTTCTACAGTAGCCATATCTTCAGGAATGAGGTTTGCCAAGGGCTTACGAACGCCACCGCATTCCACTCCATCTCTCATGGCAATAATCTTCTTTTCAACAGCATACATATTACCGTGGCAGCTACACATAGCATAGATGATTTCGTTGGCCTTATACTGCACTTCCTGAGCCTCCCCAATGCGTCCAGCCTTCACCAGCTTTTCGATTGTCAAGTACAGCTCAGGCATTACACCATAAGTTCCACCAATTCCACCGTCAGCTCCAATGGCAAGTCCGCCAATAAGCTGCTCGTCTGGCCCGTTGAATACCACGTGGTCAGATCCACCAGCAGCCTTAAACATCTGGATGTCCTGAATAGGCATGGAAGAATTCTTTACACCGATAACATTCTTATTTTCCATCATCTTCTTGTAAAGAGGAACGGTCAGAGAAACTCCTGCTAACTGGGGAATATTGTAGATAACAAAATCTGTGTTAGGAGCAGCAGAGGAAATATCATTCCAATACTGAGCAATAGCATGATCTGGCAACCTAAAATAAATAGGAGGAATTGCAGCAATAGCATCTACCCCCAAACTTTCAGCGTGGGCAGCCAGCTCCATGCTGTCGGCAGTGTTATTGCAAGCAACGTGGGCAATAATTGTTAGCTTGCCCTTTGCAACGGCCATTACATTTTCCAAGGTGATTTTTCGCTCTTCCTTTCCTTGATAAATGCATTCACCTGAAGAACCGCACACATACAAGCCCTTTACCCCCTTGTCAATCATCAACTGGGTAAGAGCCCGTGTCCCTTCAGGAGAGATGGAGCCATCTTCATTGTAGCATGCATAGAATGCAGGAATAATTCCCTGATACTTTGTCAAATCTTTCATATCTATTACCCCTTAACGGCACCCATAGTGATGCCCTTTGTAAAGTATTTCTGGAAAATCAAGAAGACTATGATGATGGGAATGGAAGCCAAGGAAGCACCAGCCATCAAAAGACCATAGTCAGTGGAACTTTCACCCTGCATGGTGGCAATACCCAGAGAAATGGTAAGATTCTTGTTTGATGTCAACATAATCAATTGCATGAAGTAATCGTTCCATGAGTTGATGAAGGTGAAGATAGCACAGGCACCAACACCAGGCTTAATCATGGGAAACATTACGTCGGTAAAGGTTCTCCACTCACTGGCACCATCGATACGACAGGCTTCTACCATTTCCGTGGGAATGCCTTCGGCAAACTGCTTGACCAAGAATACACCAAAGGGCCAACCAACAATGGGGAAAATAGCTGCCCACAAGTTGTCGTACAAGCCTAAGGCAGACATTTCACGCAACAAGGGAATTAAAATAACCTGCTTAGGCAAGGCCATAGCACACACTACCAGTGTAAAGATCAGAGTACGACCAACAAACCGCTTCTTTGCTAAAACGTATCCAGCCATAGCAGCAGTGATACAGGTTAGTAGCATGGAAGCTACTGACATGAACACGGTATTCAAGAGCCAGCGGATGGCAGCAGGAACTGTGGGACCTGCCAAGCCAAAAATGTTGAACAAGGGAGCAGCTCGCTTGTCCATCAAACGAGCAAAGTTATCAATAATCCACTGAGAAGGAATCCATACAGGAACAGTGGCGTTGATTTCACGTCCAGTTTTGAATGCACCAGTAATAATCCAGTACAAGGGGAAGGTAAACAAAATACCGATGATGATAATCACTGCATAGGCAAGATAATTCCATCGACTCTTGTTTAGACTTGTCTTTATTGTCAAATTTTGTGTTGCCATAGCCCCTCCTTATTTGTCCTGTCCAAGCTTGAACTGAATGGCGGACAATGCAGCAATGATAATGGCAAGAATTACACCCATGGCATTACCGTATCCATACTTGAATAGCTTAAAGGCATTGTAATAAATATAGTACATAATGGTCATGGTGGAGTTACTTGGTCCACCTAAGGTCAAAAGCTGAATCAACGCAAAGCACTGGAAGGAGTTGATGGTAGTAATAACCAAAATATACAAGGTGGTGGGCATCATCTGGGGCCACTTAACCTTCCAGAAAGCCATCAAAGAAGTGGCACCGTCTACCTTTGCAGCTTCAATCAAGGACTTGTCTACGTTGTCCAAGGCAGAAACATACAATACGATGGGCTGACCAACGGAGGTGGTTAACAGAATCAAAATAATACAACCAAGGGCAAAACGTGGGTCTCCTAACCAGTTGATATTGCTTTCCAGTAAGCCCAAGGAGGTTCCTACATAATTAAATACACCGTAGTAGTTGTTGTACATCCACTTCCATACCATAGCTACAGCAACAGAACCAGTTACAACGGGCAAATAGAAAATACAGCGAAAAGTCGATGTAGCGGCTACATGCATTTTACTGATAACAGAGGCAACCCACAAAGAGAAGAAACAAGTGATGGGAACAGATACCAACACAATCACCATTGTGTTCTTTAGGGCAATCCAGAAAACCTTATCTTGGAACAAGGCCTTATAGTTTCCAAAACCAATAAAGATGTCATCACGTCCCATGGTGGAATCAAAAAAGCTGGTGAACACACACATAAACATGGGGTATACCACGAACATGATAAAGAACAACAAGAAAGGAAGTAAAAAGAGATAGGCTGATATGGTTTCGTGACGAACCAGCCGATTGCTCAAGGGGCTTGTCCCTAGTTTTACCTTTGCCAAAATTTCCTCCGTAACAAAAACAGCTGCTCTATTTTGGAATAAACATCCTGTGAGAGATTCCAAAACCTACAATTAAACTATAATTCAAATGGGAGCAATGTGCCACCTTGAATCAAGCTCCATCTAGTAAAAAAGTCCTTCCCCAAGAAAGCATAATCAACTTCATGGAGAAGGACTTTATTCAATCCATATACAAAGTGCCTACAACTTATTTTGCAGCGGCATTTGCATTAGCGGCATACTGAGCAACAACAGTAGCAACATCCTGTCCAGCACCAACCTGCTGCAACATGTTCCACCACTGAGTACGAGCTTCTGCCCAACCAGATGTTACCTGATAGTAGTCACCCAAGTAAGGCATCAGAACATTGTACTCGTTCATGATAGCGTTGTCTGCCCAGATCTTGGAAAGATCAGCACCTTCAGCTGTGTCACGAACTGCAAAGTAGTTAGCAGCCTTAACAGCATCAGCAGTAGCAGCAGAATCACACATATACTTGATGAAGGTCTTTGCAGCAGCAATCTTGTCAGCGTTGCCATTGTCAAAGATACCGAATCCCCAAATACCACCCTGGAGCTTGGTGTCTGTTCCCTTCTGAGAGGGGAATCCAACGAACATGATGTCATCTCCGCTCAGTGTCTTTGCAGCACCAGTGTTAGCAGAGTTGGGGTTCAACTGCTGAGCAATGTTCCAGCAGAATGCCATCTGCAATGTTCCGTTGTAGAACAATGCAATTTCGTCACCACCAGCGATACCAGCATCAAAGTTGATACCCTTTGTAGCATAAAGCTTCTCAAGAGCCTTTACGTTGTTAGGATCATCCCATGTGTACTTGGTGTGAGCAGCATCAGTAAAGGTTCCGCCGTAGAGGTTGTTTACGAGGGCACGTGTTCCCTGGTCTCCACCCTGTCCTACGCAGTACACTGCACCAACGTTCTTGTATCCAGCATTGTAGAGAGCTTCTACAGCCTTGAAGAAGTTGTCAGTTGTCCATGTGCGGGTATTCTGATCGATGTACTGGAGAGCACCAGCCTTCTCGAATACAGTCTTGTTGATAGCCATACAGTGAGCTGTCATTACCAAGGGATACTCGTAAGCAGCACCACTTTCGGTGAAACAAGCTGCCAAAGCAGCAGGATTGATTTCATTCTTGTCTGTGGCATCATAGAGGTCGGAGATGTCCACCATCTTTCCCTTAGCACCCCAGTTAGCAACCAATCGCTCTGGACCTTCCATAATCAAGTCAGGAGCAGCACCACCTTCGATAGCTGTGTTAACCTTGTCGTCACCATCAGCATAGGTCAAATAGTCAACAGTTACCTTGATACTAGGATTAGCGGCATGGAAACCAGCCAACAAAGCATCAACAGTCTTCTGATCACCCCATCCACCAATTGGATAGGTCCACAGAGAAATCTCTGTTACACCATCTGCAGAAGCTGCAGCAGGTGCTTCCTTTCCACCAGCAGCAAAAACAGTTGCCAGACACAGCACGGCTGCAATACCAGCTAGAATTTTCTTCATTAGAGTCCTCCTAATAAAATTTCCTTCATTTTAAATGAAGTATACTTGTATTCTAGTTTAGGAAATGCTATTTGTCAACATTTTTTTTATTTAAATATTTTTTCCTGTTTTTTTCGTATTTTATCCAGATTTTTTTTCAAAACTCATATACAAGTTGACATTTTCTTATAATTTATTGTAAGGTTTTATTATGTTGATTCAAGTGAATACTATTCAGACAGAAATTTGTTCCGCAGTGCAGAAAAGAATTCGCTCTGGAGAATACAAGGTTGGCGAAAAATTGTCTGAAAATCTATTGGCCACTGAATTCAACTGTTCTCGAATGCCAGTGCGAGAAGCATTGAAACACCTTGAACAAGATGGACTTGTTGTTATCCAGCCAAAATCTGGCACCTATGTTCGAGAATACAGTCAGGAAGAAATTTCCAATGCACTGGAAATTAGAGCCTACCTAGAAGCCTTGGCTTTTACCTTGGTTCTAGAAAAGAATGCGGATGTCAGTGCAATGGAAGAACAAATCCACAAAATGGCTTTTTATATCGAAGATGAGAATTTTGATTTGGCTTCTTTTGGTGAGTGTCACTTGAAATTTCATGAAACCATGATTGTACTTGCAGGCAACCCCTTTTTACTGGAATTGTACAATAGGCTTCACCTTAATGCTTTACAAAAAATCTTTTTTAATCCCATGACAAAGGAAGATATGATTTTTACCCATGAGGAACACAAAAAAATCCTTCAATTTATTCAAGACAAAGATCCAGCAGGTGAACAATTCATCAAAATGCACCTGTGGAAACGACGCACATCCCTTGTATAAAAGTATCACACTCATTTTTTCTAGCACTAAAACATCATCTTTACATGTATTTGCAATTGAACTTTCATTTTCTGTATGTTCATTATAGCAGTTAAAAAAAAAGACTGTTTGGAAAACCAAACAGTCTTTTGCGGCGAACCTGACTTGAACAGGCACAGCTCGCGCCACCAGCACCTCAAGCTGGCGTGTCTACCAATTCCACCATCGCCGCTCGTATTGAATTAACAACACGAAGGATATTATCACAAAGGATATAAAATGTCAATAGGCATTACCTAATCCACCAGGTTTTACTTGGAAGTGGCTAAATTCCATACCAAAGGAAGCTCGTCCCTGGGTTACAGAACGGAGGTTTGTAGAAAAACCGAACATCTTTGCCATGGGAGCTTGGGCGTGAATAATGTCACCACCAGACTTTGACTCCAAGCTCTGAATCATGCCACCACGTTGAGTTACCTGACTCATGGCATCTCCTACAAACTCCTTGGGACAAACAATGTCTACGTTCATGACTGGTTCCAGTAGCTCAGGACTGGCCTTGGAACAAACTGCATCAAAAGCCGCCACCGCACAAGCCTCAAAGGCAAAGGTGGTGGAAGTAAGCTCATTGTAATCAAGCCCGGTAACAGTAACGGCAATATCAGTACAAGGATAACCGTATTTAATACCAGCACCAAAGGAATTTTCAATTCCTCGTTGAACTGCTTCAAAGATTTCAGCAGGAACGGCAGCATTTTTGTAGGTACAGTTATAGCTATTACCACTGCCAGTTTCACGCTGGGCAACTTCCAAGGTAATACCAGCAAAGTTTTCCTTACCTCCCAGCACCTTGTCGTAGGTTTCTGTGTGGCTAGCACTGGCAGTAACAGACTCACGATAGGTAACCTGAGGAGAACCAACACGGGCTTCTACCTTAAAATCTTCCAGCATGCGAGTGACAAGAACATCTAGGTGCAATTCACCCATACCAGAAATAATCAGCTGGCCTGTTTCTGCATCTTCACGGGAGGTAAAGGTGGGATCTTCCTTGGAAAGAATTTCCAGGGTTTCCTTAAGTCGATCTCGGTCAGAAAGGGTGGCGGGCTCCACCGCTACAGAAATTACAGGCTCTGGGAAGTTCATGTCTTCTAGCAACACGGGCATCCCCTCGCTACCCAAAGTGTCTCCCGTTTGAGCTAGCTTGAGACCGATAAACACTGCAATGTCACCGGCAGAAACGCTATCCATAGCCTCGCTCTTGTTGGAGTGCATACGAAGGATTCTGTTTACTCGCTCTCGCTTTTTCTTGCCTACGTTAAAGACCTGCTCGCCAGCCTTAATCTTTCCCGAATACATGCGCACATAGCACAGGCTTCCAGCTTCTCGATCATGCTGAATCTTGAACACAAGTCCCAAGGGGGCTCCCTCTGGAGAACAAGGAATTTCTACAGGAGCTTCCTTTTTGATATGCAGTCCCTTGGCAGGAGGAATTTCATCAGGGGCAGGAAGATAATCTACAATGGCGTCAATGAGGGGCTGAACACCAGTGTTTCTGCGACTTGCTCCACACAAAAATGGGATAAAGTCCTGGGCAATGGTGCCACGGCGGATTTCCTTTACCAAGGTTTCCAAGGAAATTTCCTCTCCCATTAAGAACAGCTCTGCAATGTCGTCATTGTGAGAAGCAATCTCGTCAATGAGCTTTTCCCGCCATTCATTAGCTAGGTCAAGTCGCTCTGGAGCCACCTCACATTCTTCCATTTTTTCGCCTTCGGAATCTGCATCCCAGCGAATTTCCTTCATTCGAAGCAGGTCAATAACACCTTCAAAATCCCCCCCTGCTCCAATGGGAATCTGGAGGGCAAGGGTAGCACAGCCGAACTTTTCCTTTACATCGGCCATGGCAGCAAAGAAGTCTGCACCAATACGATCCATCTTGTTTACAAAGCAGATACGAGGAACCTTGTATTCATCAGCCTGATGCCAGACAGTTTCTGTTTGAGGCTGTACCCCACCAACAGCACAAATAACGGCCACCGCACCGTCAAGAACACGGAGAGATCGCTCCACCTCGGCAGTAAAGTCTACGTGGCCAGGAGTATCGATAATGTTGATTTGGTGGTCTCGCCAATAGGTTGTCGTTGCGGCAGACTGAATGGTGATTCCCCGCTCCTGCTCCTGGCTCATCCAGTCCATGGTGGCGGCTCCATCGTCAATCTCGCCAATACGATGTATCTTTCCAGTATAATATAAAATACGTTCAGTAGTAGTTGTTTTGCCCGCATCAATATGGGCCATGATTCCAATATTTCTCATGTGTGATAGCATAATAGTATATAATAATGGAAAAAAAGGTTTTTCTCAAGGGAGAATCAATGACCTTCAAATGAGAAATGAGGAGAAGATAATTATTCTACCAATCTGCGGACAAAATCTGTAGCGGGGTGATTTTTCACTTCTTCTGGGGTGGCAAGCTGGTGGATTTTGCCTGCATCCATGACAAGAACACGGGTTCCTAGCAAGAGTGCCTCGTTAATGTCGTGGGTTACCAGCATGACGGTGATGCCTGTTTGCTGGCGGATGCGGATAAATTCCTGCTGGAGCTGACGACGGGTAATTTCGTCTACGGCACTGAAGGATTCATCCATCAAGAGGATTTCAGGATTTGCAGCTAAGGCACGAGCAAGTCCCACTCGCTGTTGCTGGCCACCAGACAATTCTGAAGGATAACGGCGGAGGAAACTTTCGTCCAGGCCCACAATTTTAAGCCATTTAGAAACATCCTGACGAATCAGCTTTTTATTTTGCCGTGAAGAAAGGCTAGGAACGTAGGCAATGTTCTTTTCCACCGTCATGTGGGGAAAAAGCACACTGCCTTGAATGGAGTATCCAATCTTACGCCGTAATTGGGTAAGATTGGACTCCTTGGTGTCTTGTCCTTGAACCAGCACCGCTCCCCCAGTGGGAAGCAAAAGACCATTAACCATGCGGAGAATTGTTGTTTTTCCACAGCCAGAAGAGCCGATGATGGCAAGACATTCCCCCTGCTCTACCGTAAGGGAAAAATCTTGAATAACAAGATTATCTCCATAGGCAAAATCTACGTGCTGGAATTCAATGAGACTCATTTTACTAATCCAGCTTCCTTCAAGAAGTTTGTGGCAACAGCTGCAGGATCCTGTCCTTCAACTTCTACCTGATAGTTCATACGAGCCATTTTTTCATCGGTAAGAATGTTCTCCACCTTCTTGAATACATCCAGCAATTCAGGATGAGCGGCCAAAACTTCATCACGTACCACAAAACCGCACATATAGGAAGGATAAAAGCCCTTGTCATCTGCCAAAACTGTTACGTTGGAAGCAGAAAGCTGTCCGTCGGTGGTAAAGGCATTTACTACATCGATTTCCTTCTGGCGAATGGCATCATACTTCAAGCCCATTTCCATATCTACCGTATCCTTAAACTGCAATCCATAAGCCTGACACAGGGCATCAAAGCCGTCTAAACGCTCAAAGAAGTCGTAGTTTGCACCGAACACCAGCTGAGGAGCAACAGCTGCCAAGTCAGAAAGGGTTTTCAGATTGTACTGGTCTGCAATTTCTGTGCGAACAGCAATTCCATAGGTATTGTTAAAGCCCATCATTCCAACCCAGCTCATGCCCAGTTCCTTGTAACCAGCTACTAGCTGATCAAAGAGAGCCTCACTGTACAAGCCTTCTATTTTCAGTACATTGTTCCAGCCAGTACCAGTGTATTCTGGATAGAAATCAAATTCACCCTTGACCATAGCAGGCTGAATGTTCATGGTTCCACCACCGACACCTTCGGTAAGCTTTACGGTCAAATCAGTGTCCTGTTCAATGAGGGTTTTCATCATGCTAGCAAGAATAAACTGCTCAGTAAGGGGCTTAGTTGCCATGTGAACGGTACCACCCTGGGGAGCATCCTTCTTTCCACCAGCAAAGGCAGTTCCAGCAATCAACATACATGCCACCACAAGGGCTGGTAAAACAAACTTAATCTTCATTTTGTCCTCCAAAAAATTTAAGAAACTATAAATTTATTGATAATGCAAAAAAAATCAACAGTAAAATCTTAGGTTCTATGCTTTTTTACCGATTTTTCTACAATTCCAATCAAAAAATCAGCAGTCACCGCCAACAGAGCAATGAGCATACTGCCTGCCAAGGTCATGGCCTTGTTGTTGGTGGTAATTCCACGGTATACCGCCACGCCCAAACCACCAGCTCCAATGAAGGAGGCAACCCCCGAAAGAGCAAGGGTCATGACCGTCATATTCCTGATGCCGGCCACAATCACTGGTAAGGCAAGGGGAAGTCGAATCCGCAATAAAACCTGCCAGCGGGTACTTCCCATGGCAGTGGCGGCCTGCACCATAACAGGACTTACGGTGGTCATACCAGTGTAGGTATTGCGAACCATGGGAAGCAGGGCATAAATAGTGAGGGCAATGATGGCAGTAGTATTGCCAATCCCAGAAAAGGGAATGAGAAAGCCCAACAAAGAAATTGAGGGAATGGTGTACAAGAGATTTATTAAGCCGATGGAGGGCTTGGAAATAAGGCGAAATTCACTAACAAGGATGCCGATTACAAGCCCCAGCACCATGGCAATGGAAATGGCGGTAAAGGAAATCCACAGATGCTCACCTAAAAGCTCCAGAAAAAAATCTTGACGCGACCTCATAAGCTGTAAGGCCTTAGAAATGATTCCCATTACTCCTACCCTACTCGGTTTACAGGATTTCCCTGCTGAAAGGCCTTAATGTTATCAGCTGCAATGGCCATAAGACGACTGCGGGCTTCTTGAGTAGCCCAAGCAATGTGTGGGGTAATGATACAGTTGGGAATACCTAACAGGGGATTGTCCTGTGCCATGGGCTCCTTGCACACTACATCGGTGGCATACCAAGCCACCTTTCCAGATTTCAGTGCAGTGGCCATATCTCGCTCCTGGACTAAGGGTCCACGAGCAGTATTGATAATGATGACGCCATCCTTCATCTTGGCAATGGAAGTGGCACAGATAAGATTTTCTGTCTGAGGAGTCAAAGGAGAATGTAAGGAAAGCACATCGGCAGTGGCAAGGAATTCATCAAATTCCAAGGGAAGAATGCCACTGTCCTGAGGGATTTTTGAAGGAGTGCGGGTACAGCAGACAACCTTCATTCCCAGGGCCTGAGCAATGGCTGCCACAGACTTTCCAATGCTTCCATAGCCAAAAATTCCCAAGGTCTTGCCCCAAAGCTCAATCTGGGGACTTTTCCAGTAGCAAAAATCCTTTGATGTAACCCATTCTCCTGCGTGAACAGAATCACTGTGCTGCTGAACATGACAGCAGGCTTCTAGCAAGAGGGCAAAGACAAACTGAGCCACCGCTTGGCTACTGTAGCCAGGCACATTGGTAACGATGATATTTTTTTGTCGGGCTACTTCCAAGTCCACCACGTTGTAGCCAGTAGCCAACACACCCACATATCTTAAGCTAGGACAGGCTTCCATTACCTCCTTGGAAATAATGGTTTTATTGGTAAGGATAATAGAGGCATCTCCAATCCGCTCCACCACCTGCTCAGGAACAGTTCTCTCGTATACCGTCAAATCTCCTAAGGCTTCTACTGGGCTCCAGCTAATGTCACCGGGATTTAAAGCATAGCCATCAAGCACTACAATCTTCATATTTTTCTCCTTCGATATATTTTAACCTTTTAGAAAAGTATATTGTTCCAGATGATACAAGGGAACGAGGGGAATTAAAATAGGTGTATTCTTTACGTAACACTGATATTCAGGGTCGTCACCATAGTTCTTGTTCTGACGGATTTCCAGACGACGGGCGCCACCGAACATGATGTACACAATGGAAAGGTAGCCCAAGGTAGAAACAAGCCACTGGCCTACCGTTTGGTTGGAGCCAATACCAGAAATAAAGCACCCTGTCCAAAAGATAATTTCTCCTAGGTAATTGGGACAGCGAACCATTCGATACAAGCCTGTGTCACAGAAGCGATGAGGATTTTGTTGTTTTGCCTGATATTTTTGTAAGTCAGCCCAAGATTCCAAAGCTATACCAAAAGCCATCACGAGCCCCCCAATACTTGCCCATACCCAATTAGTAGGAAGCATACGGGACACGTTGTCTAGTCGGAAAAAAACAGGAGACACCTGCATGGCATACAATATTGCCACAGAAAGCCAAATCACCAGCTTAAAGGGAAAGGTGATGGGCTTGCTAGTTTGTGTTAACTGAGGAAGGGCCTTTTTATATGAAGTGCTTTTCATTTCCCGAATCAACAAAAAGCCACTGAGCCGCAAACCGTAGAGAATCAGCAAAAAGCACAGGGTGAAGGAAGATGGCTGTAAGCAATCGCTATACAGGACAATGAGGGACACCGAACATCCCACCACTGCAAGACCGTAACCAACAGAGAGAAAATAGAGGAAACGATACCACCCTAAACCACTGAGAACTAATGCCACACACAATAAGGCAAGGAAACTGCTAGAAAACACCATGGGTGCAGTATAGCATAGGTTCAATGAAATTAAAAGCGGTGGAGGATGCCAGCAGCCCACCGCTGCCTTACGCTGAGCAAGCTCAGAGTTCGGCATCGGTAGGCACCCGATGGCATCCTCCACCGAGTTTTTCGTTCTTTGGGCTATACTGCTGGGTAGATGGGGCTGATTGTTTTCCCAACTCCACCACAAAGCCCCTTCTTGGAAAACTAAAAAAAATGAAGCTCTCTCCCGCAAAAAACGCAGTTTTTTTCACTTCCAAGCCTATAATATTTATGAACGCTTTTTCACGGAGACAGAATGGAGAACCAAACCACCACCGAAAACCGCAAACACAAGGATTCCCTCTTTGTAGATTATTTTTCCAAGGACAGGGACTGGCAGCAACACTTTCTTTCCCTGTACAACGCCCTCCACGGCACCAACCTCCAAGTGAAAACCACCAAACTGGAACGAGTGAATCTAGAACAGGTGCTCTACATGGATTACTACAACGACATTGCCGTCATGGTAAACGACCAATTTATTCTCATGATTGAACATCAGTCTACCATCAACCCAAACATGCCGTTGCGATTGCTAGAGTACATCAGCCGAATCTACGGCAACATGGTGGATTCTAAGGCCAAATTCTCTGACAAACTCATTCCCTTGGCCAAGCCAGAGTTCTTCGTCTTTTACACCGACAACCAAGAGCTACCCCCAGAAAGCTACCTGTACCTGTCGGATGCATTCTGGAGCAAAAAAATAAGTGATGAAACTACACCTCCGGGGGTCTTGGGGGCAGGAGCGGTTTCGCAGAGGCTCAACCGAGACTCGCTAAAATCGCTCAATATATCGCGATTTTCCGGCTAAAGCCGTCGCTCCCTACCCAAGCGGTGCTGGGGGAAAGGGTGGTTTTAGGAGGGGAAACCCACCGCTTCCGAGTAGAGGGGGTGTCCCCTCCTAAAGATCTCACTCTTGAATTGAAAGTTAAAGTGTGTAAAATTAAAAGTGAAACGCCAAGTCCCGTAGTACAGAATTGTCCTGACTTGGAGCAGTACGTGCAGTTTCTCAAGCTCATTGAACAAGCCAAAGCCACAGGCCAGAAGCAGACTC
>JAGBXW010000047.1 GCA_017629095.1 Treponema sp.
GGGATGTCGCTGTAGTACAGGTCTAGGGCCTTGGTTAGGGTGGCGTCCTGCTCCCCCTGCATTTCCTCAAGGGTCTTTGTCAGCACCTCAAAGGACTGCTGTCCCTTGGGAATCTGGCACAGGTAAAAGTAGATGATGGCTTCCCGCCTTTCCAGCTTTTCCCGCTTCATGATGGATTCCACCTCCGCCACAATCTTGCAGTAGGTGTCGTAGGAGGCTTGGCTTTCCAACCCCAGGTCGGTAGCCGCCTTGTAGTCCTTGTATTTCGAGAAGCCACGCTCCATGGCGGTGTAATATTCGTGTCCCCTTACCTCGCCGAATCCCTTCTTCTTGGCATCCAGAATATCCGCCTTTGTCTTGAAGCCCCGCTCCAAGCCCGGCATGAATTCCTGGTACTCCTTGTAGTCCGCAAGCTGGGCCGCCACCGCCCGATAGTAAGCGGAAGACTCCGTGCCTTCCACCTTTACCTCCTCCCGGCCATTGCGGGCAGTCCACTGTGTCTCCCGAAAGGAAAATCCCTTCTTGAAGGCATCCGTACAGTCCTCCACAGACTTGAACTGATTCCGCTTGTAGAAATAGTAGCACGCCGAGTCTGGCTTGGCGGCTTGGGTCAAGCCCAGCTCCACCGCCTCCTGAAAGTCAAGGCCGTTCCTGAATCCGCCCCTTTCTCCTGTAAGATAGCCTTCTATGCTGAGGTGGCCGTTCATGTCGAAGAAAAAATAGGTTCCATCACCTATGACGACGAGTCGGACATCAGATGGATTTTCCTGCCCCTTCAAAAGATAGCCAACCTCGATTCCATGATGCTTTATCAGAAATTGCAGGTCCCCAATATTTTCCACCCGCACTGAGGGAGCGTTTCCGATTGAACCGATTTCCACGTACCGCAGGTCTGCCCAGAGGAGCAGGGCGCAGGAAAAAAGCAGCGCACAAGCAAAAATTCTTCTCATCTAACCGCCTCCATGAAAGTATATTTATTACTAGATAAGTACTAGTATACAGCTGTTTGGAGGAAAAGTCAAAAATCATACAATCTAAAAAGTGGTAAATATTACTTATGAAATTGTTCTTTATCGGGGCAAAGTCCATCATAATTTAATACATGAACGAAGAAGAACTGGTGGACATCCCCCTCCTTTTAGGGCAAAATATTCGCAAATTCCGCAAAATGGCGGGGCTCACCCAGAGCCAGCTCTCCGAAAAACTAGAAATCACCCAAAAGCATCTTTCCGTCATAGAAACGGGAGCCCAATTTGCCTCCGCCTCCCTCATCTCCCGCCTCTGCAAGGAGCTGGACGTAACTCCGGGAATGCTCTTTGGCGGGGATATAGGAAGTCGTCATCTTGCTATACTCCAGTCGATGATACACAATCTAATGAACTCAAAGATTGAAAACCTTTATCAGCGACTCCACGCAGAAATCCAAGAACTGAGCCTAAACAAAAACACTCCCTGCCCTAAATGAGTTTCCCCACTTCCTGGAACTCCGATCATTAATCTCGAATATGAAATGCTCCTTTCAAGTCAATAAGTTCTCCTTTCACATGAAGAAACAAAAGCTTAAAAATTTGTTCTGTTAAATCTTTTCCCACTTTCTCAGGAAGAATTGCCCTCAGATTTTCCAGGAATAAAGCAATAATCATTCTGCTTTGGAAAACTTGGTATTTTTCCAAGAGCATATTCTCTTCCAAAAGCTTCTTCAGTTCATAGTTTTTCCTCTCATTTTGGAAAAGTTTGTCAAAAGTAGACCAACGCCTCCTTCCTGACTCATATTTCAATTTTTCAAAAGAAGAAGTAACATTTCCATCATTTTCTCCAAATACATATTTAATAACTTCATTAACCTGTTCTTTTTCACACTCCTTATACATACTTTCTATTGGCCACTTGAAGAAAGTCTTGTTCTTTACACCATTCGCAACCACATCCCATAATGCAGAAAAATACTCATGTCGGAAAGCTTCTTTGATAGTTCTCTGCCTCTCTAAATCGTGTTCTGGATCTTGTACAGGAACAAAACATGGTTCTTTTTTACAACTTTTTATTAACCATTGAGCAAGTTCATAAGAGAGAACAACTTCCTTCTCTTCATAAAAAAAATCTAAAGATTGCCATAATAAAAAAACAAGATTTGAGTATTTGTCTGAACCATAATCTTCACAATACTTTGTGCTACCTGAAACTATCCCATCAACAAGACTCAAAAGACCAGACCTCACACATTCTTTTATCTCATAGAACCATTCAATATACCCCTGCTTCATCTTATAAACATTCTGCTTGAAGAGATTCTCGTTGTAATCATCACAACACAACACCTTTTGAGGAAAACCTTCTCCCATAGCTTTTAGAAAAATGTCCAACAACGTAATATTGTATTCAAAAGACTCCATGCTAAACCTCCAAGTTCTATTTTATCGTTATGATAAAACATTCATACACCAAGAAGCCAGTCCATTTTTAGTTATTTTTTTCCTGAAAAACACACTGGAATAATAACCACAGAGGGTGAAATTACTCTATCTGCACCTATTGATTTACTTCTTCCACATCAACTTATAGCTATATTTGACAAAATAGCTATAATAATATATACTTACATATAGTATATATCACAAGGAGTGTGCATGATTTCTATCCCGATATATGAAGCAAAAAATAAACTCCCTCTCTACATTCGCATGGTAGAAGAAGGAGAATCCTTCCAAATTACCCGCCACGGAACACCTGTAGCCTATTTGGTCAATACAGAAGGGGGGAAAGATACAAATTCCATAGATAAATTTGAGATGGTGATGCAACACTGGAGAGACAAGTATTCAGACTGTTTCTTATCTCAAGAAGAAGAACAAGAATATTTTGAACAACCACGTCAGCCGAGTCAAATTCGACACATAGAGGACTTTGAATAGAAATGAGAAATTGCTATTTACTCGATACAAATATTATTTCAGAATTGAGGAAACCTACTCCCAACGAAAATGTCCTACAATCCTTTGCACAGAAGAAGTTATTTTCAGACATTAGCTCTATTACTTGGGCAGAATCCTTAGCGGGAGTCAAGCGGATGCCTGAAAGCAAAAA
>JAGBXW010000048.1 GCA_017629095.1 Treponema sp.
CGTGTTGGTATTGCCCGTGCTTTGGCAGTGCGCACTGAGTTTATTGTTTGTGACGAGCCTATTTCTGCACTGGACGTTTCAATTCAGTCCCAGGTGGTAAATATGCGGGAGGACATGCAGGAAGAATTGGGCTTGACCTACCTGTTTATTGCCCACGACTTAAGTGTTGTTCGTCATATTTCAAATAGAATTGGTGTTATGTACCTAGGCTGTGTGGTGGAGCTTTCTACCAGCTACGAGCTAAACAAGAATCCCATTCACCCTTATACCAAGACACTGATTTCTGCAGTGCCTGTTCCTGACCCTCAGTTGTCCCGCAGCCGCCAGCGAATTGTGCTGGAGGGAGATATTCCTTCACCCATGAATCCACCTTCTGGCTGTCGTTTTCATACCCGCTGTCCCATGGCCAAGCCTCAGTGCAAGGAATCCATGCCCCAGTTGCGGGAGGTGGCAGAAGGTCACTGGGTGGCCTGTCATTTAGTATAAGTCGATCTTTTTGGAGGATATATGAAAGAAAGAGAAAGCTTGGCCTCTCGCCTAGGCTTTATTTTGCTGTCGGCAGGTTGTGCCATAGGTCTGGGAAACGTATGGCGTTTTCGTTATATTACAGGAAAATATGGTGGAGCACTCTTTGTTCTGGTGTACCTGTTCTTCTTGGTAGCCCTAGGCTTGCCCATTATGGTGATGGAGTTTTCCGTCGGTCGTGCTTCCCGCCAGAACGTAGGAAAGGCATTTAAAACCTTGGAGCCTAAAGGAACAAAGTGGCATGCTTATGGTCATATTGCCATTGCAGGAAACTATGTGCTGATGATGTTCTATGCCACCATTTCTGGCTGGCTTTTGTACTATTGTTTTGCTAGCCTTACTGGCCAGTTCCAGGGCTTGGATACTGCTGCTGTTGGTGCCTTCTTTGGTTCTTTAACAGCAAGTCCTGGTACCCAGTTTTTGTGGATGGCCATTGCAGTGGTGTTGAGCTTTGTTATCGTTGGAATCGGACTTGAAAAGGGTGTAGAAAAAATCACCAAGGTAATGATGATTCTGCTGATTCTGCTGATTGTGGTATTGGCAGTAAATTCCGTTCTTTTGCCTGGTAGTGGTGAAGGAATCAAGTTCTATCTGTTGCCAGACTTTAGCAAGGTAACAGACTCTGGATTTGGTGAGGTAGTATTTGCCGCCATGGGGCAGGCTTTCTTTACCTTGAGTTTGGGTATCGGAAGTATGGAGATTTTCGGTTCCTACATCGACAAGAAATACAGCCTGACAGGTGAAGCTGGAAGAATCATCCTGCTGGATACCTTTGTAGCCATTATGAGCGGTTTGATTATTTTCCCTGCCTGTTTTGCATACGACGTAAATCCTGGTGCAGGTCCTGAACTTTTGTTCATCACCATGCCTAATATCTTTAACAACATGGCAGGAAGCCGTATTTGGTCAACCTTGTTCTTCGTGTTTATGAGCTTTGCTGCCCTTTCCACCTTGATTGCTGTATTCGAGAATATCGTTAGCTACTGGATTGATACCCATGGTTGGAGCAGAACAAAGGCTTGTATAGTAAACTGCATTGCATTGGTTATCTTGTCTGTGCCTTGTATTTTGGGCTTTAATCTGTGGTCTGGCTTCCAGCCCTTTGGTGCTGGTACTGGCGTCCTGGATTTGGAGGACTTTATCGTAAGTTCCACCCTGTTGCCCCTTGGATCCTTAATTTTCCTCTTGTTCTGCTGCTACAAAAAGGGCTGGGGCTGGGATAATTTCTTGGCAGAAGCTGATGCTGGAGAAGGACTTAAGTTCCCCCGCAAGATGAAGTTCTATATTAAATGGATTCTTCCTTTGGTGGTGCTGGTAATCTTTGTAAAGGGCTACTACGATATTTTTAGCAAGATGTTCTAAATTACTGTATTGAAAGGAAAAGAGCTGGCTTGTGGTCAGCTCTTTTCCTTTCGGCCTCACTCATGTTCCTTGCAGGGAGCGAGTCCTGCCTCCGAATCAAAACACAGAAGGATTATTTCTTGGAAGTATCAGACTTCTGCTGATTAGGGTTCATCTGTTTTCCACGATTGCCTTGGTTCTGTGCCCGCTGCCTGTTCTGCCCGGGAACTCCCTTGTTGGCATTCTGAATGTTGGCGGCGTTGTCTTCCGGTTTGATTTTCTGCGCCATGGTATTACCTCCTTGCATAGTAACTATAGTGCATGACCACCACTAAGGGGGGGATTTGTCAGTTTTACTTTCTCTTAATGAAGCTAAATGGTCCCCATTGTGATGATGTTGTTGTGTCGTAGTTGTCCGTTCCAAGTTTCAAAATTTGGGCATTAACTTCGGGGTTTGTGACAGTAATCAGTTGCTCTGTTTCTTTAACAGCATACCAGTTGCTTGTCTCCTGGAATGTAACGCTGTAAAGGCTTGTGCATCCATGAAATGACTTATTATTTATCCATTCAACGTTCTTCGGAATTGTAATTTCTGTGAGTTTTTCGCACCAACCAAAAGCGCTGGAAAGCCCTGTAACCCCCTCTGGTATTTCTATGCTGGTAAGATTCCAGCATCCTTCGAATCCACCTAAAAAACCTGTGATAGTGTTGGGAAGCGTTATCTTGGAGAGGCTGCGGCAGGACTCGAAATTATTACTATGCTCCGTACCAGAAGACGCTTTGAGTTCTGTAAGTCCTGTTACCTGAGACAGATCCAGGTCCACTAGTACTCCGTTGGGAAGTGACCGAAGGGCTTGCCGGATATAGGGAAAGTCGTCGTTTCCCACTGTGCCAGTGGCCGTCACTTTGTAGGTTCCCGCTCCTTTCTCCGCCAAGGCTCTGATGTCCTTTTCCACTTGGAGTTTTTCTCGGAGTTCTTTTTGTGTATCCTCCTCTGGCTCATGCTTGCACCCTACCAGTGCTAGCACTGTCAATACCACAGCCATGGTACAGAGGGCTGCCATGGTGGTATACTTTCTTCTGGATGTTTTCATAACATCACTCCTTTGGGAAAATCGCAGGATGCTGTCGCCAAACGTGTCCCTGCGGTTTGCCCGCTTTGTATTTTCAGGCTGTCCCTTGCCGGGAAAAAGCCCTTCGCTCCCCAGATACAACGTACCTGCTGCGGGAACGGTTTTCCGTGTTTATGTTTTGCTGGATTCAAGACGGAACGCACCCTGTGCGGGGAATTCAGCGGAAACAGCTGGAAGGACAACACTTTCTTGGGTTTGTCTTTCCAGTCGGTAAGAGTATGATGAGAGGAGATTGGTGTATAATTTGTTGTTTTATAACGATTTATCTTGTTTTGTGAAAAAAAAGGGGGGGGTAGGAATGGATGGGGATACAGTTCTGGCCACAAGCCCGCCGCTGAGGATGAGAGTTTTTTCCTGTGGTGTAGCTGTGTTCTCCATGGCTTTCAAATCCCTTCCAGCTAAGAATATACCATTATTTTTTCAAATTGACTAGTGTTTATTGGGCTGAAATGGGAAAATGTAGGTGGTAGCATGAGGTGTCATCAAAAAGTCGAGGTTTTAAAACTAGGGTGTCTCGCCAGCTTCTTGCAATACAAGATCATACAATGTATTTGAAATATAGAAACCTTCACAAATCATTTTGTCTAATACAGGTTTTACTTCTGTCAGTAATTTTTGCTTTTATGAGAACGCCTAAAGTTCCTGTTACCTTCAATCCAAGGTATTTTGCCGTCTTCTTTGCTGCATTATCGTCAAGAATAACTAAGTTTGCAGGTGGCTCTTCCTGTGCTAGAATCATAACCTCTACTTCCCCAGCGTGAAGCTTTGCTTGATACATTTTCTTTTCCTGAATATTCGATATTTTTTCTATGGTAATCCAAGGGCAATGGGATATGATTTCTCTGATAGATGCATAGGGGTTTATTGTTACCTCATCGTAGACTGCCTGGGGTATAACGATCCTGCCGTACAGTTGCTGTAGAAGTTCCAATTTGTTCACATTTGCAAGTATAATCAAAGGCGTAGAGTTGACAATTACTCTATTATGCATTGGAAAGCTCTTCTAGAAATTCATCTTTGTCATCGAAGTTGAATACAGAAATTTCTTTACTTCCCAAATACCGCATAAAATCCTCCTTGTTCATCCCAGCAATTTTTGAACAATATCCAAGGGAAACACCTAAATTTTTGTAGTATTCTGTGGCTAGGGTTCTGCGGATAAAATCAAGGGTTTCATCCCTGCTCATCTTTGTCTCATATAGAACGGCATCGGGAATTGCAACGGCAAGCTGGCACATAGGCTATACCTCCTGTTTTCAGTATACCATACAATATGGACTTGGTGTAGTGCTTGGCCTCATTCATGTTCCTTGCAGGAAAGCTCAGTAATTTCTACTTTAAAAACACAGGTTGCCTCAAGCATTTCGGGCTGAAAGGTCCAATTACTTCCCTCTGGATGAATGTGGGTGATGGGGGCTTTGTCAGAATTGGGAGAAGAATTGTGGAACGAGTCATTTTTATAATGGTAGCTTACTGCCTGATTCATTAAAGATTTAAGGGCCATCAGTTTTTCTTCTGGGTTACTAATGATAGAAGCCCGTCCTTTGCCCATAACACTTTGGAAGTGACAGGCATAATCGCAGGCAACGTCTCCTCCAGTAAGCCAGTATTCTCGGTCTAGTTCAAAGGTAACCATGGGACTGCTTTGTAAAAGCTGGTATTTTCGTCCAGCTTTGGCTCCGTGAAAGTAAAAGGTACCACCAGTATCCGTGGATTCAAAACCAAAGTTGAGCGGTAGGATATACACTTCTCCCCCGTCACAGAAACCAAGTCTGCAACAATGACATCCCCGGATAATTTCATCAATTTTCTGCTTGTGGGTAATTTCTCTATCTCGTCTTCTCAAGGTAACCTCCGAGGGATGAAAAAAGGAGTTAGTTTATTGGACTAACTCCTTTTGTTGACTTAGAAACTTGCCAAAGTTCTTTCTGTACGCTCCAGTGCCTTTTCTACACCAAGAATCTTGATGGAGCCTACCAAAGGTGGGCTCACTCGGCTACCGGTGACAGCCATGCGGATAGGCATCATAAAGTCACCCAGCTTTACTCCCAGGCGTTCTGCAATCTGGCGAGCCAGTGCGTCGGCTTCTTCTTCGCTCATGGTGGCGATGGCAGAGATGAATTCCTTGCTGGCTTCTAGCACTTCCTTTGTTTTTGCTGCATCCAGTTTTTTAGGAATGATTTGCTCCACTGGAGGAACGGCGGGCTCGGTAAAGAGGAAGCGAACCATTTCTGCTGCATCGCAAAGGAAGTGGAGTCGCTCCTTGATGAGAGGCATCAGCTGCATGAGTTTTTCCTTTGTCTCGGCTACAGTCAATCCCTCTGCCACTGGCTCTCCAGCCTCATTCAGGCGAACACCAGAAACTTCTGGTCCCACCTTGGGAGCAGGAAATTGCTCGCTTACGTTTACGGGAAGGGCTGCATCGCCAGTTCCTGTCAGGAAGGGAAGGGTTGCCTGATACAGTTCTTCGTCAGACATGGTTCTCATATACTGACCATTGAACC
>JAGBXW010000049.1 GCA_017629095.1 Treponema sp.
GTTTTTTCTTATGGATTTCTATAAAGTCCCGATAGGCTTTGGTATGGCATTGGCGCAAAACACCGCCGCCATGAACCGCTACGCCCACTTATCCGAATCCCAAAAGCAAGCTGTTCTGAACAAGGCCCATTCTGTCCGCTCGGAAAAGGAAATGTATTCCCTTGTGGCAAGCCTGGCTAACGGTACCATGCAATAATGTAGGGCGGCTCAACCGCCCGTTTTTCCTTGCAAATTCACCGCCTTGTGATATAATAAACGAAAAAACCGCAATGGGATTAGAAAATCGGACCGCGAACATGCGGGAAAGGAAGCAGGACAATGATTTGGATTATGGCAACGATCTTAATAACCATAATTTTGGTATTTACAATAGCAGCGGAAAATCATAAAAAAAGGGAAGCGGAAGCCTTAGAGTTAGAGCGTGCCCGCCGGGAGGAAGTGAGAAAATACAGAGAGTTGGAATTGAATGCCTTAAAAGATTTAAGATTTTCCTCCTGGAATATCGTTTCTTATTTTGATGAATCTGTAAAAGTAAAAAGCCGTCAAACTTTGGAAAAATATGACGATATAAAATTTTTCAAGGAGAACAAAGAAAAACTTGCAGAGGCAGAGGAAATTATTAAAAGGAAAAAAGAAGTAGCGAGGACGTTAACAAGATTTATGCACAACAATGCATACAAAGGCCATGATTTGTACCCAAGGCTGGAAAGACAAATCAAATCGTCCATAGTAAATACATACGCTTATAGAGTGATGGTTCGTTACATAACGCCAGGCGGTAACTTGGGGGGTGAAAAAGAAATAGCGGTTAGTCAATCCAGGATAGATACATTTAAGAGGGACCCTTCACTGCTTATGAGTAAGGGGGAATATAATAAATACTTAAAGGAACAGCAAAAGGATGCTTTAAGTCAGAAACATCATGAATACTATGAGAGTGTAAATAATATCATAGATTTCGCCAACGAAAATAAGGCCGCACTGATTATTAGAGGAGGTCAAGAGCAGTTAGATAATCTGATTGCTCAGTTATTTGACAGAACTGTTAACAGCATCAAGAGAATTAAAACGGTCGATAGTGAAGAATGGGATATCATCGGAGACCTCATAGCCAATCTTGCGGGAGAGATAGGAGAAGTTGTTAAGCAAAATCAGAGAATTCTTGAGTATTACGAGTCACAAAGTTTCTTAAAGATTAAAGAAACCTGCGAAGCATTAATGAGTACCCAAAGGGAATTCAATGAATACATAATCGAAAAGATACAATCAATCTCCCAGCTATTTGGTACCAGAGTAGTTCGAAACGAAACGATCAATGACGATGAATACAACTACATTCGCCCGTATAAGAAGACAATCACGCCTTTCACCGCAGAGGTTTCTGCAGCGGTGTTTGCAAGTGCAGAAAATAGCCCCTTGGAGTATGTGGTAAAATATTTCTATCCTAACAAAAAAATGTATCCTGAACAAATTCAGAAACTCTACCTGCTTGTGCAAGAACTTGAGACCTTGAGAGAGGCTAAGCAGATTATTGAAAACTACAAAGTAGAGTATCAACAGTACCTTGGTGATGTTCCTGGCTTTATTATGGAAAACGATGAAGCAGGATTTTATTCAAGACTTGGATTTGCTAACATCGACGAAAGTGTGCTTACAGTAGAATACAAAATCTCATACACTTCTGGTGGTGGAATGGCGCAGAGATCTTTCACTATACCAATGACTGAAGAAACCATTGTTGAACTGGTTAAGCTATTAGAAAGCAAACTTACTGTAAGTGCTTTTGCAAAAGAGCAGCGAGCTCTAATGACAAAAAAACTGCGTGACTTCATCAAAAATCGAGACAACTTCACTTGCTGTAGTTGTGGAAACTCTATTCGCTTGGAGCCGAACCTCCTACTTGAAATAGACCACATCATTCCGGTAGCAAAGGGTGGTTGCACGGTGGAAGAGAATCTTCAAACACTTTGTTGGAAATGCAACCGAGCAAAGAGCGATAAAATTGTAAGTTAATATTTTTTGCGCAAGCTGTGAATAACAGCTTGCGCTTTTCTATTGAAGAAAATAAAACCAACGGTCTGGTTTTGTTCGGAATTTGTCGAAAAGGAAAGATAAATTAAAAGTCTCCTTTTTCGACATTTCATCTATGTCAACTTAGGGATTGTGGGTGAGGTGTGTAGAAAGTTGCCTTTTACCTGCAAAAACGCATAAAAACCGCAGAAAAACACAAAATTCTTTTGTCCCTTACTTGACATCAGCGTGTCCGGCAGCCCCATCATCCAGGACGGCAAGCTCATCGGCGCAGTGACCCATGTCCTGGTCAACGATCCCACCACCGGCTATGGCATTTTCATTGAAAATATGTTGGAAGCAGCTGGCTAAAGCCTCCCTCTGATGAGGGAGGTGGCTGCCCAAAGGGCAGACGGAGGGAGAGAATACTGGACAACATTTCTCTCCCCCAGTCAGCCTGTTCGGCTGACAGCCCCCTCGTCAGAGGGGGCCTTGGGTGGGCATCATCGGTACACCCATGTCCTGGTCAACGATCCCACCACCGGCTATGGCATTTTCATTGAAAATATGTTAGATGCAGCTGCGTAAGAATGGACAATTGAAAATTGACAATTGACAATTTTGGTGTCGCTTTGCGACAAATTAAAATCATCA
>JAGBXW010000050.1 GCA_017629095.1 Treponema sp.
CCGCCTCGTTTAGAAGTCACTACATCGGTGAGTGCAAGGGCAAGGCTTATGGACACCATGAATGTTTCACCTCCTGATAAGGTCGTACAGGCTCGTTTTTTGCCTGTGTAGGAATCCATTACCTCTAAATCCAAGCCTCTGGCACCGTTTCCACTTTTTTCTTTTGAAAAAAGTAATGTGTATCGTCCGTCACTGATACGCTTTAAACGACTATTTGCACATAAAACAACTTGATCAAGATACACACCCAAAATCCAAGTTGTAATGGCAATTTTTTTAGGATTTTTGTCAGAGATATCCGTGTGAAGTTGACTGATTAATGCTTCTGTACTTTGAAATTGTTGGCGTTTTGACTCAAGATTGAGCCAGTTTTGGAGTGTATTTTTGATCTGCTCAGATTCTGTGAGTGCAAGTTTGTAGATAGAATCTAACTCGTTAATCTGGTTATTTAAATTGTGCTGTAGTTGCTCAAGCCGGGTAAGGTTTATTTGTGTTTCTTCCTGTGTTCCTGTAAGTTTTTTTTCAAGTTGCTGTTTTTGTGTTTCAAGTATGATGTGCTGATTATTCCATTGGTTGATTTTGTCTCGAAGTTCTTGGATGTTTTTTTGACTAAGATAAGCATCAATTACTTGTTGTTGAGAAGAAAAAATTGATTCTGAGAGTAGCTGAGCCAAATCAGATTCAATCTGAATTAATTCTGTTTGACAGATTGAGAATGATTCGCTTTGCTGTTGGTAACGTGCTGTTGCAGCAGTAATATTCTGTTTATTTGATTCATTTTTTTCTTCATACTTGATGATTGCAGTGTGGGTTTTTGTAAGCCAGTTATTTACATCAACGTAAATTGTAGAAATTGTTGAACCAGAAAAACCATAATCATTTGCTGTTTGAACATATTTGCTTAAAAATTGATTTTTTTCCTGAATGCTTCCAGATGTTGATGCAATTTGTTGATTAAGCTGGTGGATTTTATTTTGTAATGGAGCCTGTGCATCAGTATTTGTATTAAGTTTAGATTGTATTTCTTGTTGAAGTTGAGAGTTCTTATTCAATAGTATAATTTTACCTTCGAGAAGACGAGTTTCATCTGTAAGTTGAGAAATGGTATGTGATAGTTCTTCTTCTGTTGAACTTTTCTTGATAAAATTAAGTTGTTGAATAAGTTCATTCAAGGAGCCTTCTTCCTTTGAAATATAAAGCAATTGCTTATTTAGTTTTGTTTCTAAAATATCAAGTTCATGGTGTTCTTTGTCATAGTCAAAATTTGTAAAATTATCTTGGAATATAGTCATTTGTGCTGGAGTTGGATGATGTGTGGATCCGCAAACAGGACAGGGATGTCCTTCTTTGAGGGTTTCTGCAAGATGTTTTGAATAATTTTGCTCCTTGACTGTTTCCAAAAACTTTTTTTTCTCCTGCCACAAGGCTTTTAATGCTTCTGAATTATTTATTTCATTCTGAATAACTATTTCTTTTTGTTTGATGGTGTCATGTAATTTATTATAACGGTGAATTTCTTCAAGAGTAAAATTCATTTGTTGAATAGTAGTTTTATTTTCTGTAATCTTGTGATTTATTTCTTGAAATTCTTGAGGAGAAAAAGGTTCCAAAGAATTGAGCTGCTCTTGTAAATCATTTTTTTCTTTATCGAGTGCATTTTGTTGTTGTTCAAGAGCTGTAATTTCCCTTCGTTTTTTTTGCTCAATAGAAAGGAGTTGGTCTAATTCCTTTTGGAGTGACATACCATTGTTCAAGTCATGGAGTAAGGTGGTGTTTTTATTATAAGTTTCTTTCAGTTGATGAAAATACTCCTTTTGTTGTCCCAGTTCATTAGCTTCTGTTGTGAGATTTTCTATCTGTCTTTTTGTAAAATCAAGTTGTTGTGTAAGTGTTTCGAAGGATTTGGTGATTTTTTCTAATTCTTTGATTTTAATGTAGGCAGGAGTAGCTTGCTCAGCCTGTGTAATCTGCTCTTTGTATGCTGTAATCTCCTGTTCAGCTTGAAGGTGAAGGGCTAGTTTTTGACAAATAGCAGAATGTTCCTTGAAGTCCTGGAGATTTTTGTTCAGAGTCGCAATTTCAAGCTTTGTGAGCTGGAGTTTGTCTTTTAAGTCATTTTGCTTTTGCGTGTTATTCTCCAGAATATCATCGTATTCCTTGATTTTTTCTTTTTGCTTTTCCACATCAAAATCACCAAAGGGAATAAGCTGTTGTTCAATGGCCTGAAGTTTACTTTTTTCTATGTCAGATTTTTCCTTGATGGTTTTAATGAGGTTTTCGTACTGGTCAAGAGGAAAAAGTTTTAGCAATGTTTCCCGCTTTTCCTTGGAATTTTGCTTCAGGAATTCGGCAAACTCTCCTTGGGGTAAGATAATTACGCGAGAAAATTCTTCAACTGTCAGGCCCATCAATTTTTCCAGTGCCTTGTCTGTTTCTGACTTTTTGTTTTGCAATAACTCAAAGGTGGATTGATTTTTTTTGTATAATTCCACGCTTTCTGGCTGCTTTGTTTCAGTATTTTTTTTTGTTACGTGGAGTGAGGGGAGAATTCGGTGTATCTTGTAGCAACTTTGGTGATGTAAAAAGGTGAAGGTAATGCTTGCTTCTTCTTGAGGGGAGACAAAATCTGAACGTAGTTCGTTGCCTGTCACTTTGGAGCGTTCTCCAGGAAGTCTGCCGTAAAGGGCGTAGGTGATAGAGTTAAAAATGGTGGATTTTCCTGCTCCAGTTTTTCCGCAGATAAGGAACATATCACCCAGCTTTGTAAAATCGATAGTTTCCTGGCGGAAAGGTCCAATATTTTTTAGTTCAAGCTGTAATGGTTTCATTTCATTTCCTCCAAAATCTTTTTAAAAAGCTCCAATTCCTGGTCAAAATTATCTGGTAATTGCTGGTAGATATCTTGCATAAAGGCCGTGAAGACTTCTGGAGTAGGGAAACTATCTTCTCCTGCCTGTTGAATCAATTGACGGCGTTGCTCCATGGTGACAGAACTGGTGTTTGCAGTGGCCAAATCTTGGCGATAGGATAACAGATAAGGATAGCGGGTTTGTAGCAAGGCAATGGGATTTTCCTTGGGAGACAGATCTGTGGATGAAATCTCAAGGTAGCAATCTTTATATTGCTGGTATTTTCCTTCTGCTTCTTGATAAAATTCTTCAAAAGAGCCTTCTAAACGACAAACCTTGTGCAATGGCTCCACAGGAATTGGACTCACATCAATCGTGTATTTTTCAGCCGTTGTATTTTTTTGAGGATGTAATTCCACCTTGAGAAAGCAATTATGGTTTCCTGCCTCGCTGAAAGAATAGGCCAGCGGTGAGCCAGAATACCAAATGTTTCCACCCCCAGGATTTTGGCGACGATGGAGGTGGCCGAGGGCAACGTAGTTAAAGTCTTGAAAAAGATGTCCATCTACGAGCTCTGCTGTACCAATAAAAACGCGCTCTGAATCAGAAGCAGTTCCTCCTAAGGTAAACAGGTGTGCCACCAACACTTTTGCCAGTTCCGGATAGTGTTCCTGATGATAGTTGCGAATCCGTTCCACCGCTGTTTGTATCATTCCCTGTTGACTTGTTTGGCCATCTTCCAAGAAGTTGGGATTCATAAAGGGCAGGGGATAGAAGGCAACTGAATCGATGATTATTGGAGTCAGAGCATCTTGTATAGTAGATGCAATGTGAATCTTTTGAAATTTCAGCATGGAAGAAGCAAAGGCTAATCGCCGCTGGGAATCATGATTACCGGGAATGATAATGATATGAAGCTCCGGTAATTTTTGCTTCAAGGTGGTAAGAAATTCATCGAACAAAGCAACTGCTTCTGGGGCCGGAACTGCCCTGTCATACACATCTCCAGCAATGACCAGGGCCTGGTAAGGCTGCATGAATAAATCTTGCTCAGCTGAATTTTGTGAGCATGAAAGGAGCTCTTGAATCAGCTGGTTCAGCATATGTTGTTGATCTTGAATTAAGGATCGCTCATGAAAAATTTTTCCAATATGAAGGTCACCAGTGTGCAGAAATTTCATAATACCAGTATACTTGATTTTTTTTTCGTGGTATAGAGTGAATTTTGCCAAGGCTTGACGGGAGACTTTCGGGCAGGTAGTATGGTCATGAGAATATTTTTAGGAGGAAGAAGATGCTACATATTGGTTGTCATCTTTCATCATCAAAGGGATTTGCCGCCATGGGAGATATGGCCTTGTCCATTGACGCCGACACCTTTGCTTTTTTTACCCGCAACCCTCGTGGAGGCTCTGCAAAGGCCGCTGACCCTGCTGATGGTGCCGCTTTGATAAAATTATGCCAGAACAAGAACTTTGCCCGACTAGTGGCCCACGCTCCTTACACCATGAATCTGTGTTCTGCCGACAGTGGTTTGCGGGATTTTGCCAAAAACATGATGAAGGATGACATGGCCCGCATGGAATTAATTCCTGGCAATTACTACAATTTCCATCCAGGAAGTCACACTGGCCAGGGCGTGGATGTGGGCATTGGTTTTATTGTGGAAGCATTAAACGAAGTGCTTCCCTTGGCAGAACATACCACCGTATTGCTGGAAACCATGGCGGGAAAGGGCTCTGAAATTGGCAGGAGTTTTGAAGAGTTACAGGCCATTATCCTTGGTGTAGATGAAAAACATCGAGAGCGACTGGGAATCTGCATGGATACCTGCCATCTGCATGATGCTGGCTACGACATAATCAATGATTTAGATGGCGTGTTGAATGAATTTGACAAGGTGGTGGGCCTTAATCGACTCAAGGCTTGTCACTTGAACGACAGTATGAATCTTGCAGGTAGCAGAAAAGACCGCCACGCAAAAATTGGAGAAGGTCACATTGGTTTAGAGGCTCTCGTTGGTGTTGTAACCCATCCAGCATTGCGCCACTTACCTTTTATATTGGAAACTCCCAATGAATTGCCAGGCTATGCTGCAGAAATCAGTTTGTTGAGATCTGAATTCCATCGTAGGATGGTTTAATTTTGTAACATGTGTATGATTTTATGTTTTTATGTGATATAATAAAGTCAAATCAACTTTTTGGAGGTTTTGAAATGATTCGAAGAGGAATTTTGTTTGCACTTATTGCTTCTGCTTTGGTTTTCTCAAGTTGTGCTTCTAACAAAGAAGAGCCAGAGCCAAAGGAATTAGACTCTCGTGTAAAAACAGAGGTTTTGGAACACAAGGGATCAGCCTTGGGAGTAAATCAACTGCCAGTATGGGTTGAAACTTATATTTCAGAAGGAGTTAAGGCGGTAGAAACGCTTTCTAGTTACGAAGGTTCTTACTGCTTTATTGGTGAAGAAGCTGGTTCCAACTTGGATGCATTGCAGGTGTGGGTTTCTTCTTTTGATATTCCCGGTGAAATTGCTGCCAATGTATCAACTCGTGTAAATGCACTGTTTACAGGTGCTGCCAGCGGTTCTCCTGATGGTGAGTATGGTACTTATTTTGAGAACATTGTAAAGGCTACCAGTAGTGCCAGCTATTCCGGTGCCCGCAAGGTAAATGACTGGTGGGTTTTGACTCGTCGCTACGACCCAGACCAGAAAAAGCAGTATACCGATGAATATCGTTGCTACGTGCTGTATACTATTGAAAAGGATTTGTTGGATAAGCAAGTTCTGGATATGATTGACAGGGTGGCATCCGAGACAGAAGGTGCTACAGAAGCTCAGAAGTCTGCCTTTAACAATGTTCGGGCAATTATGGAAAGCGAAGGATTTTAATCACTCGCTGTGAACCTACAGTACCTGAAGGTTAAAACTCAGTGAGAAGTATTGCTCACTGAGTTTTTTTTATAAATATTTGCCCCTAAAATAAAAGTTTTAGTGTAAAAAAATAGCTCCCTTTCGGGAGCCATCATTGTAGTGATAATCAATTAGTAGGCATAAGCCTTTGCATTTAATTCATCAACCAAGGCTTGTAACGCATCTTGACGTAATATTTCATATAAAGCCTCTAGCTGAGCTGGCGAGAAAAATATTTCAATCGTAGGAGAAAACACATCTGGTTCATCCTGATCAGGAGCAGGCAAGGCCTTCAGCAAAAAATAAGGGCGTTTGTCACGGAAATATTCGTAATTGAACTGTAACTTAGATTTTTTAGTAATACGGGAAATACCTGTCACTCCCCAACCTACGGTAGCCACGGACTGGGAATAGAAATTTTTAGAATTAGCCTTTCTGTCTGGCAGATTTCCAGCTTCTTGTTCACTCAAAAACTGCAATGCTGCATCCGTCATCATTTGGCGATGCTCTGGCGTTAAAATGACACAAACACGATTTTGTAAATCTCTAAAATACATTTCCACCCGATTTGTTCTTGGAACAAAATACAATTCAATTTCTTTTGGCTTTTCTTTGTCAAACAACGTTACCCAGCCCATTGCATTTTCAAGCTGAATAGGTTCGTAATCCCCCAAAAAATTGGGATCAACTTCTGTTTCCTTTGTACTTGTACAAGAAAAGAAAACAAATGCAAGGGAAACTAAAAATAAAGCAGAAAAAATCTTTCGCATACATCCTCCTAGAATACTTTCTTCTATAAATATAGAAGTGTCAATGTTTGTTAAAAATATACCACAAAAACAAGAATCAATCAGCCAAAGTTACAACGAAAAAAGTCACACGTCTTTCCTAAAAAAAGACAAATTCTTACAGTTTAAAGCGAATAATATATATGTAAGCAAGGAGGATAAATGCTTAGTGAAGAAGAATTGCAGAAAAAATGGGAAAGCCTGACTTTCACCGACAACTTTATTTTTTCCCATGTTATGCACGATGAAAATATTTGTCGTCAGGTAGTGGAATTAATTTTGGGTGTGCGGATTGGAAAAATCCACTACCTTTCCGCCCAGGATGAACATAAAACAGATCCAGACTCCATGAGAATCATCATGGATGTGTTTCTGCGAGATGAAAACCGAATCATTACCGTGGAAATGCAGACTGGGCACAAGACAGAACTGCCTCGTAGAAGTCGCTACTATCAAAGTGTAGCAGATGTAAGCACAACACCGAGCAGTAGCCAGTACCCAGATTTGCCAGCCAATATACTCATTTTCATCTGCACTTTCGATCCATTTGACAGAAACTTTCCCCGCTATACCTTTCAGTACACCTGCCAAGAGGCCAACCATCAGCTAAAACTCGAGGACGGTTCTCTCCGCATTTTCTTGAACACCGCCACAGAAGAACTCAGTAATCTTGACCAGAAACTGGAAGCATTTTATCATTATATCCAGAAGGGTGTGATTGAATCAGAATTGGCACAAAATATTTCCCAGAAAATCACCACCCTCAAAAACGATTCCATAGTTAGGAGGTTCTACATGACTTGGTCCATTACAATGGCTGATATGCGACGGGAGGGCTTTGAGGAAGGACTACATCAAGGCAGAGAACAAGGCCGGGAACGTGGAGCCTACGAAAAAGCTTTGGAAACAGCAAAAGCATTGCTTTCTTACGGTGATTCTCCAGAGAAAGTTGCTATTTGTACTAATCTCCCGCCAGAGGTGGTGCAGGAGTTGATGAAAAGGCAATAGTTTACAGTTTTGACCAGAAACTGGAAGCATTTTATCATTATATCCAGAAATGTCTTTTCTTCCGGGGTTCTTAGGTAGGGAGCGACGGCAGGAAGCTGGGAAATCGCGATGTATTGAGCGATTTTAGCGAGTCTCACTGCATGCTTGCATGCCTTGCCTCCGCAAAGATGCAGGAGCCCCTTGCACCGCTTCTGAGTAGAGAAGGTTCCTTCCCCTAAATAAACAGATTATTAAAACAAAATAACAAAAAATGTCAAAATAAAATAATTGTATATATATAAAAGATTTAAGATTATTTTAAGAATTAAGTTTATATGAATTGTAACCTTTTTTCCTTGACAAAACAAAAAACCCGTAGTACTCTGGTAGTGTAAAGGATACGGTTTGCACAAAAGGTCATTCGTGGTCTTTGTGGTAGGAACCGTTCTATAAATCTAGGAGGATTTTCGAAATGAAAAAAGCACTTGGTGTGTTCCTTATGACAGCTATGGCTTTCGGTGCATTTGCTGATGAGCCTGTAGCAGATGTAAACATCGCTGAATTCAGCGGAAACGCTGCTGTTCAGTGGGGTGTAGATTTGGATTCTGGAACTACTGGTTTCAAGAATAGCTACGAGGTAAACTTGAAGTTGAACCTCTTGAACAACGGAACCAAGAGCACCACTGGTGATGGTGTATGGGGAGAGTTGGTTCTCAAGACAGAAGAAGATACCTTCATCGGATGGGAAAACGGTGATGACAGTCCTGAAATGAACGATGAATACATCAATGCCAATAAAGGTCTCATGGGATCAGGCCGTAATTTTGGTTTGAAGGTATACGTAGACACAGCTAAGATCCATATTGGTCCTGCTTACATCGGAATTAAGCGTGGTGATACACAGACTGGTAAGCTCAAGATGGATGCTGCTATCCGTTCTGCAGATGATGATCAGAGCGTATGGCTTACTAACGTAGGTCCTGCTAAGTACTCAGAAGGTATTGTACTTGGTGTAGATACAGAAGTTGCTAAGGTAGACTTGGATTTGCGTTCCTACGCTGCATACTCTGGAAGAGAAGATCTTGTGTACACAGGAACTACTGATCCAGTGGATCCTAATGGTCATGATGATGAGCGTGGCTCATACCAGTACACTGGTGCATATGCTGCTGCATTGGAAGCTGAGCTGAAGGGTGAAGGCATTGGTCTTGACGGATTCAGTGCTAAGGTTGGTACAAGCTTTAACTTTGCCAAGAACTATCAGGCTAACAAAACATCTGCCGATAAGATTGATATTCCTGAAACAAATGAGCACCTTTGGGGATATTCTGCATCTTTGGCATACAAGTTGGGCTTGGATGACACCTTCTATATCCGCCCACAGGTAGGATTCACTGGTCAGACCATGTTCTACAACAACGATGATGTAAAAACTAAGACAACTAATACAACCAACTTGGCAGTAGCTGCTGGTTTGCTCTTTGGTTGGGATGAAATTGGTATGGATAAGAACGCTGGTGTATACTACTTGGATGATGACATGGCCAAGAAAGTTTCTCCTGGTGTTGGTGTAGTTGCCTACATTCCTCTTCCAAACAAGTCAACTACAGATATTGATGGAAACAAGAGCTCTGTAACAACACATCACACATTGGCTCGCATTATGCCTTCTTTCTACACTGGTGAGTTGATTCCTGGTTTGACCGCTGCTGGTTATGCAGACATTGGTGTAACTAAGCTCGCAGAAAATGATGTTGAAGGTCCTGATACAGTTACTTACATTCGGAAGGATGCAAAGGTTCCTATGGCTTTTGCATTGGGTGCCAACTATGCAATTCCTGTAGGAGATGAAATGACCATTACTCCTAAGTTCGGTGTTCGCTTTGCTAACGCTGCTTACGTAGACTACGCAAATCTCATGAAAGAAAAAGATGATCCTGTGTTTGGTGGTATGGGCGAGCAGAAGCAGCAAGGTGTGGATAAGTACGGAATTACTTCTGATGGTAACTACATGAACCTTAAGCTTGGTGTAGACGTTGCTGGTCTTGTAGACAACACCACCTTGTCTGTAACTTGGCAGACAGAGAACATCTTGAATGATCGTGATGATGCAAATCGTAACGATCCTAAGTTGGGAACTCTCAACTTCAAGGCAAAGATTGCTCTGTAATCTTAGTATAGCGTAACGCTAAAAAAAAGGCCGTCCGCAAGGACGGTCTTTTTTTATGTGGTGGTGGTACTGAGTTTATGGGGAGAATGAAACTAGGCCCCCGTGAATCAGTTATTTGTTAGAAGTATTTTCTTGTACTGCAAGTTTTTCTAGTGTCTCCAAGGAAAGACCTGTTGCTTTTGCTATCTTGTCTAGTGACAAATCCATGGCAAGAAGATTCTGAGCAGTTTCAAAAGCTTTTTGTTCCATTCCCTGTTCAATGCCTTGTGCAATACCATCAGTGACGCCGGCTTTATAGCCACGTTTTTCTGCGTCTTGTTGACAACACCACATTGTCTGTAACTTGGCAGACAGCAAACATCTTGAATGAGATTGATTATGGTGATGGTAATGGACCTAAGTTGGGAGAGCTCAACTTCAAGGCAAAGATTGCTCTGTAATCTTAGTATAGCGTAACGCTAAAAAAAAGGCCGTCCGTAAGGGCGGTCTTTTTTTATGTAGTGGTGGTACTGAGTTTATGGGGAGAATGAAACTAGGCCCCCGTGAATCAGTTATTTGTTAGAAGTATTTTCTTGTACTAC
>JAGBXW010000051.1 GCA_017629095.1 Treponema sp.
GCAGGGGTGGATAGCCGGGCAAACCAGTGGCTTGCAAACAATCCCTTGCCTCAAGGAATTTCCACCCAGGCGGGAGGAATTACAGAGCTTATCGGTGACTCTCTGCCTTCTGTCATTACCGCCTTGGCCATTGCCTGGTTCTTGGTGTACACCGTCATGGTCTTGCAGTTCCAGCGGTTCCGTCAGCCTTTGATTGTTATGGCCACCATTCCCTTCTGTCTTATTGGTGTGGTGCTGGGCTTGATGTTGTTCGGTTCCAGCATGAGCTTGGTGGCCCTGCTGGGAGTAATTTCTCTGGGAGGTGTGGTGGTGAACAATGGAATTATTTTGGTGGATTATATCAACCTGCTGCGGCAACGGCTTACCTCCCAAAAAGATGCAGCTTCTGGAACTGAAGGTGAAAGTGAAGGGGAGCTTCGTGATTGCGTGGTGGCTGGTTCAGCCAGTCGTCTTCGACCTATTTTCATGACCACCCTCACCACCATGCTGGGAGTTGTTCCCATGGCCCTTGCCAAGGGAGAGGGCTCTGAGATTTATGCCCCTTTAGGACAGGCTATTGCCGGTGGTTTGCTTACCTCCACCTTGATTACCCTGTTTATCATTCCCGTGCTGTATTACGTTACCGAGTTTCACAGCCTCCAGAAGAAAAAATCCCATGGTACAAAAAATCTTTTGCTACTTCTGATACCAGTTCTTTTTTTGGGAACTTCTTCCCTTGGCTTTACCCAAAAGTTGCCTCCTGTGGCTACCCCCTATTCCTTTAGGGATTTGGTGGCAGCAATGGACTTGAACAATGTAGACTTGCACAAGGCACGTGAAGCGGTACTTCAAGCTCAGCTAGACACAAAGGATGCTAAGGCAGGCTACCAGCCTACGGTGGACTTGACCTTAGCAGGCAGCTACATGGCAAATCCCCTCATTAAGGCAATTTCTCTAGCACAGGGAGAGTTTGGCTTCATTCCCGTTGCAAACCCAGCCACAGGACAAGTGATTCAAGTGCCTCTTCCCAATACAGACATAAAGGTATTTGACGGTATGCCCACCTTTGGCTACACCTTTCAACTGGATTTACAGCAACCCATTTTCACCTGGGGAAAAATTTCCAATAGTGTAAAGATTTTTTCTGCAGTGGAGTCTGTTCGTCAGCTCCAATTCACTTCATTGAAAAAACAAAAGACAGCTTCCCTCAAGGCTCAAATTACCGCTCTCAGCTCCCTTTCCCAAATGGAAGCCTTGTTGATCCAGCAACAAGAATATGCCCAGGAATTGGTACAGTTGACGGAGGCGGCACAAAAGCAAGGAGTAGTTTTGAAGCAAGGGGTACTGGAAGCTAAGACCCAGGAAGCCCTCATTCCCTTGAGCCTTCAGCAAATCCGCCACAACAAGTCTGTAATCCTGCAAGACATACGCGAATTAACTGGATTGCACCAACTGGACAGTTCTCAAATCATGCACATTCCTCAGTCCCAGGGATTCTACGAGTCATTTCAAGAGCTTTCTCAACAAGAACCAGCCCTTTTGGAAGCAGCAGCTTTAAATCCCGCCCAAGAATCCTTAGCCATCTTGGAAAAGCTCCACCAAGCAGCCGAATATGGCCGTAAGGTGGCATCTGGTAGCATCTACGGCAAGCCTGATATTGCACTGCAAGTTTCCTTTGGCTTAAATGGCAATATGGAAAAATTATTCAAAGGAGAAAGCGATTTAAATCAGGATCTGGTGGCAAATGTTACTGTAGGTGTTAAAACAACCTTGTGGGATGGGGGAAAAAAACTGAACCAGCTTAAGCGAAGCACTTCTCAGCTAAAGGATGCAGCGCTTGACCTAGAACATGCTCGTTCTGCCATTACACTGGAACTTTCCCGCCAGATAAATGCCATGACCATGGCCACCTTAAAAATCCAGTACCAGGAGCTGAAAATCCAAACGGTACAATCACAGTTAGACCAAAAACTTCAATTACTTCAATCTGGTTACGGCTCCCAACGAGAGGTGCTTCAAGCTCGAATCGAAAAAATGAGCGAGGAAATAAAACTCTTAGAAGAAACAATCAATCTTGCCACCGCCGCATGTACGGTGGAGCTCATGACCCAGCTGAATTAATCACGCTGAGCCTTCCGTGGCTTTATTCTGATAGGGTGATTTTCCAGCAACGATGAATCTTTTGATTTCTAAAATCCTCTGGAATGGTGGCAGCAGTAATATCTTTTACCGTAACTTGGGCTACATCATTTCCCTTTCTGGGGGGCTTTAGTAAGTCTTGGTCAAAGTTAAGCTGACGGCTATTTGTAGAAAAATACAAGGTTCCACTGGGATTAAGATGATTTAGAGCGGCATTTACCAGCTTGGGCCAATCTCTGTTTATGTCCAGCGTGTCCTTTGTTTTCTTTGAGTTGGAAAAAGTTGGGGGATCCAGCACAATGATGTCCCAGCTGTCTTGGCTTTCCTTTAAAAACTGAGTCACATCACTTCTTATAAAGCGGTATTTTTCTGCATCAACAAAGCCGTTCAAGGAAAAATTCCTTTCTCCCCAAGCAAGATAGGTATTAGACAGGTCAACAGAATCAACTCGGCTAGCTCCACCTGCTGCAGCATAGACAGAAAAGGAAGCAGTGTAACAAAAAAGATTTAGTACGGATTTTCCCTGAGCTTCATTTGCCACTATTTTACGTAGGGGACGGTGGTCCATAAAAAGACCTGTGTCAAGATAATTGCTCAAGTTCACAAAAAACTTGTAGCCTTGCTCCTGCACAATCCCCGTAATGGAATCCTGGGTTTCCTGCTTTTCGTACTGGTCGCTTCCCCGCTGACGCATTCTTGTTTTTGCCACCACCTTGTCTTGGGAAACCCCCACCACTTGGGCTGCAGCTTGAATCATGGCTTCAAGCCATTGAGTCTCCTCTTGTTCATCCTTTTCGTAGGGCCGCTGGTACAGATAGATTCGTAGGTATGTTTCAACCTCACTGGCAGAAGAAGATTCCTGTATAAAGAAAATATCAATGGCAAGGGGAATCTCTGGAATGTCCTTGTCGTAGAGACGATAACATCCAATATCGCTGCGTCGAGCCCATTTTTTCAAATGCTGAAAACGCTTTGTTAAACGATTTTGCAACAACTGAGCCTGATACTCAGTTTTTTCGGGAGAGAAGGTAAATAAAGGAGTATCGTGGCTCATTCTTGTACAGTTTTTTCCCGCTGGGAATCCATCATGACGCAGAGCATGGCATAGCCAGAAGTTAAATCTTCCTGCTGACAAACTACATCTTCAGGCAACTTCAGCTTTGCATTGGTAAAATTCCAGATGGCCTTTACTCCAGCCTTTACAATAATATCCGCAGTTTCCTGAGCAAAGGTTGAGGGCACCGTAAGAATTGCCAGAGAAACATCACAACCTGCTATTCGCTCCTTCATTTCATCAATGGAATATACTGGCACATCATGGATAGACTGACCTATCTTGTTCGGGTCCTTGTCAAAGGCGGCAATAAAATTCAATCCATGATATTGGAATTCAGAATATCCAGTGAGGGCTGTAGCTAGATTTCCCGCTCCAACAACGATAGCCTTCTTTGAGTCATCCCAACTTAAAAAATGCTCAATTGCGGCAATGAGGGGTGTGACTGGATATCCACGCTTGGGCTTTCCAATAATACCTGTAATAGCCAAGTCCTTTCGTACCTGGATAGGTTCAAGATGGAGCTCCTGGGCGATTACAGTACCAGAGATAAATTCATCACCTTCTGATTGTACTTGTTTAATCAGATGAAGGTATGAGGGTAACCGACGAATTGACGGTGTTGCGGGAATTTTTTGCTTTGCCATATCTCCATTATATATTAAAAAACGTGTTTTGTGAAGTATATTTTTTTATAGATACTCATTGACTGATTAGAATGGAGTAATTATGTATTTTTAAACTTGCATTTATTTTTGTAGAAGGATATATTTAAACCAAACAGGAACAGTTCTGGTTCAAGTCCAGTATCGTTCCATATATCAGTATCGGAGGTATATAATGTTAGATCCAAAGATTGTGTCATTGCTTACCAAGCAGGTAAACAATGAATTTTTTTCTGCCTATCTTTATCTTGACTTTGCAAACTATTACGAGCACAAGGGATTAAAAGGCTTTGCCAATTGGTTCAAAATTCAGGCTCAAGAAGAACGTGACCACGGAATGTTAATGTATCAGTACTTGCACAATAATAACGAACTTGTTGAACTTGATTCCATTTCTCGCCCCAACAAGACCTACGAAAAGCTCGATGATCCCTTGCATTTTGCACTGGCCCACGAATGTGGTGTAACAACTGCCATTAACGAGATTTATTCTGCTGCAGAAGAATTGAAGGATTATCGTACTATGCAGTTCTTGGACTGGTTTGTAAAAGAGCAGGGTGAAGAAGAAGCCAATACCCACGAACTTATTTCCAAGATGGAGCTTTTTGGCGCCGATGCCCGCTCTCTCTACCTGCTGGATGCTGATTTGGGAAGTCGCACCTATACAGCTCCAAGCCTGACACTGTAGTTTTTTATTCAGGCTCTACAAGGCTGACGCAGGATTTTTCCAGTGTCAGCTTTTTTTATTACCTAAAAAATAACGCAATCCAAGGCTCATTCTTCCAAAGCCTGCTTTTTTCAGCTTTTTCCAAAAATCTTCCTCTGTCACTACATGGAGTCCTCCTCCCATTTCCCCTAAAAAAGCCACTGTCTTGCTAAGCCTGATATTCACTCCTGCACCGCCACCAATTTCCCAGTAATAGGGCTGGGCAAAAAGAAATTTTTCCCCCTGGCTCTTGTTAAAGGACATGAATCCAAAGCTAGTAAAAAAGAATCCATAGCGAGAAGAGGTAATTGCATCCTTGTAATAGTCAATTTGTCCAAAGGTGATTTTTTCCATTAGTCCTAGCTGGTAAAGATTTGGCTCATCAGCAAAAATCTTGCTACCAGTAATGGCGGTGAGACTCCTGATTTGGAAGCTGTTTCTTCTGTAAACAGTAAATCCAGCCTCCAGATTTACCGTGGTTTTAACGGAATCAGTACTGCTGAACAAGCCTAAGGAAAAAAAATCTGCCTGTTGGAGCTTTTCTGTAGATTCAAGTCCTTGGTTTTCTGATGTCACTGGGTACATGATACAGCAAAGAAAGAGCATTCCAAATAATAGGTGTTTCTTGTTCATTTTACATCCCTTGCATTTAGAAGTATACGTGATTTTGACCTAATAATCGAGTCTTTACAAGGTGTTATTTTTTTTATTTTTTCCCATATTTACATTGAGATTATACTTTTTTTTTGGTAAAATTATGTCAATAAGGAGACATCTATGAAAAAAATTATTTTTTCCCTAACTTCTTTAGTCTTACTTTGTATCTTACTCTCTTGTGAAGCATTTTCTAAGCCTTTATATAGTTTTTCCAGAGATATTTCTGGTGTCATTGGTTCCATGTCTACAGAGGAACTAGCAGGAAACATTGATAAATTATCTTCTGACCCTGAGAAGGCTGCTGATATTATTAATGAATTGTCTGGTCGTGACCAAGGAGACGTGAAGAATCTTCCTCAAACAGATAAAGAAAAACTTTTGGGCGCAGGAGTTGGAGCCATTCTTCCCACCTCAAAGATTGGTGAAACAGTGGAGCAACTTACTGCTGAGGGGGAAAAAGATTATAAAAAGATAATGGAAACCCTTTCCAACGATTCTCCTGATATCAACACCAAAGCCATGGAAACAGTGTTGCAGGATAAGGATGTTCTTGCAACTACCGATGCATCAACCCTTGCTTTAGGTGCTGCCAGTCTCATTGTTAATACTGTTAATCAGGAAGGCGGTGAGGATAGTATGGAGAAGTTCCAAGCAGCCGCAACAGCAGCTTCTGAGGGGGGAACCTTTAATGAAGAGAGTTTTAAGCAGAGTTTAAGTGGCAGTGGCTTTAGTGAAGAGTCAATTTCTGCTTTGACTACTGCCATGGGAGTAACTAGCGTTTTAACAGGAACAGCGGGAGAAGGGCAACCAAACAGAAAGGAGGATTTGGGAGCTATTGGGTTTGGTGGTATGAATATGGGCGACTTTCTTGATCAAATGACTGGAGTAAAAAAATGAGATTGAAGGGATTTATCTGTGGAATTTTTTCAATTGTCCTTTCTTATTCAGTGTCGGCAGTTGATTTTTTTGCTCCCACAGTGGTAGATGTTCGGTCTGCCGGAATGGGAGGCAGCTATCTTTGTGATTTTAAACAACCCTTTGTTATGGTGAATAATCCCAGTGGCATGATGTTTAGTGGCAAGCAGGTATTTTTGCCTTCCCTGGCCTTTGATCTTGGTCTGCCTCCTAGTGTCTCTGGTATGATGTTTGACATGATTAAAGATTTCAAAAATACTGATTTTATGAATTCCCTAGTGGATATTTTAAAGAAAAGCAACGGAATCTACGTAGATGGAGACATTATGTTGCCCTTGGCTTACTCTCGAGTAGCAAAAAACTGGGGCATTGGTGTGTATAACAACGTTTTTATTCGTGCAGATTTACCTTCAGTATCTTCAATGTCAGCAATGGCTGGTGCAGACTTATTCCTAATAGGAGGATTTTCTTGCCCCATCATAAATGAAGGAATTCACAAAGTATCTTTAGGATTGACTGCAGAAGCTTTAAGTCGATTCGGTATTTTTCACCAAGGTACTGTCACTGGTATTACTTCCATTGATTTTTCTCAACTTCCTGCTTCTCTCACCTTAGGATTAGGATTTGATATTGGTGCAACCTACATGGTGTGGGACTTTCTTTCTGTTTCTGCAGTGTGGAAGGATTTTTATATGAACTGGGATAGGGATTTGGGTCCCATTTCCTCTATGGCTTTTACAGAAGAGGATGAATGGAAAAAAGCTTTGCAGTCGGGAGACTTAACCTTGGGGCTTGGGGTACAAGTTCCCACTGGTGTTCTTAAAAAGGTGCTTAATTCCTTTGCAGTGTACGTGGATTATGCTAATTTTACAAAACTCTTTGATAAGGAGAAGGCCGCTTTTCTTCCTCATCCCTTGTTGAATCTTTCAGTAGGTATGGAAGCCATTATATTCAAGACCATCGCTTTGCGTTTTGGTATGATCGGTCCCTATCTTTCAGCAGGTTTTGGGCTTGATATTGGCGCATTTCACATGTCCTTGGCCCTGTACGGTAAGGAAAAAGGCCTTGACCCTGGTTCATCTCCCCAGGCCCATGGTGCATTTTCTTTAGCCTTCTATTATTAGCTATTGATATTGAAAGCATTGGCCAAAACTGGTACAATCTACTTCATCTGTGAAAAATTTGTAGAATTAAGATGTTTCTTGTACTATTTTTCACTCAAAAGTAAATAGACTTGTTTTGGCCGATTTTTTGGCCGATTTTTTTCTTAGAGGTTCATGTGTTTCTAAAAAGTCTTGAGATTTTTGGCTTTAAATCATTTGTTGATCGTACAAAAATAGAATTTTCCGACGGAATTACAGCCTTGGTAGGGCCTAATGGTTGTGGAAAAAGCAATGTTGTTGATGCCGTAAAATGGGTTTTAGGTGAACAAAGTTCAAAGAATATGCGTGCCGAAAAGATGGAAGACATTATTTTCAACGGTACGGAAACCCGAAAAGCCTTAAACGTGGCAGAAGTAACCCTTACCATTGCCAATGAAAAGATGCTGTTGCCCTTAGACATCAGTGAAATTACCATCAAACGTCGTCTCTATCGTTCAGGTGAAAGTGAGTACTACATCAATAATGCCCAGGTAAAACTGAAAGATATCCGTGAGCTTTTCTGGGATACTGGTGTTGGAAAGGCTGCTTATTCTGTAATGGAGCAGGGTAAGATTGACCAAATCCTTTCTAGCAAGCCAGAAGATCGCCGTTATCTCTTTGAAGAAGCTGCTGGTATTACAAAATTCAAGGTAAAGCGAGCCGAAGCAGAGCGAAAACTGGAGCGAACAGAAGAAAATATGCGTCAAATTGAAGGCATTATGGGAGAGGTAAAGCGCTCCTATGATGTGCTAAAGGTACAGGCAGATAAGGCCATTGCTTGCCGGAGCCTCCGTGACGATATTTTTAACTTTGAGCTGGACATTCAGCTTCTCCGTCTCAAGGGCTTTTTGGTGGATCAGGACCACAAAACCAAGGAAGTGGAAAAGGCTTCCCAGATACGAGAACGAGTAAGCCAGGAAATCAACGACATCAATGCCTCCTTGTCTGAAAACATGGAAGAAGTAAATGCCATGGAAGGTCGCTTGGTGGAGCTGGAAAAACAAATCCACGGTCTTGCCATTGAAAAAAACGGCAAGGATCAGCAGGCCAAGCAGCTGAACCAGCGTCAAGGTGAAATCAAGCAAAAACTTACCCAGCTAGAAGGTCGCCACTCCTTTTTAACAGAACAAATCGAGACCCTGCAAGAAGATATTGACGAGCAAGAAGCAGGTCTTCATCTGCAGCGCCGTCGTATAGAAGAGGTTGGCAAGAATATCGCCTCTTTTGAGGAAAACATCAATCTTGCCAGTAGCCGTATTACGGAAAATGACCGTCAGGCCTCCCAGCACGAAAAGACCATTCAAGAGCTGACCCTCCAAGCCATAGATTTCCGCAAGGATTTGGAATCTATTACAGAAGACATCGTTACTGAGCTGGATTCCCGCCTAAAGGATGCAGGTTATTCTGCTGCTGCCTGTGCTAGTGCACGGGAACGGTTGGATGGGCTTTTGGGCAAGCTTATGGCCTTGGCCACTGGTCGAAAAAATATTTTCAGTGACTTTGCTGCCATCTCCAATCCTTCCTCCTCCGATGCAGGAAAATTCAGCAAAACAGGACTTGATTCCTTTACAGAGATTGAATCCTTGTTGCACCAGCTAAAGGAAGCCTTGGGCCAATATATTGACTCTACCCCACAATTTATCGATGATTTCCTTGCACCAGAAGGAATTATCACAAAGAAACGCTCCATCGACAGGGAAATTGTACAGATTCAGGAGCGTCAAGAAGGATTGCGGGAAAGGATTTCTGAGCTTAAAAGTGAAAATGCCAGCTTGGTGGGTAAAATCGATGAATATCGAGCCACCTTGGAACAGCTGCGTATCCAAAAGGCCCAGATGCAGACCCATATTCAGTCTGCAGAAGATAAAATCAGATTGTTGCGTCGTAACCTTGCCTCGGAAGAAGCTGCCTTGCGAGAGGTGAACAACGAGTTGTTTGCGGAAAAGGATAGGTTCGAGGACATTCACCAGCAGCTTTTGGAGTTGGAAGGTGAGATTGCCTCCATCGAGCGGAAGGGTATTGCCATGACTTCCGAGTTGCAATCTCTGGAACAGGAAATCTCCACACGTAATAGCGATGTTTCTGGTAAGAAGGAAGAGATTCAGAAAAAGACTGCCGAATTGTCAAAAAGTCAGGCATTGGTAGAAAAATACAGCCTTGACTTGGCCACCATCGAAACAGATATTCGCAACGTAAAGGAAAATTTCCGAGATAACCATTCCCGTGACTTGATGGAATTTGAGGAGCGGATGTATACCATTACCGTTCCCACCGCCGAATTACGGGAAAAATTGGCAAAGGCCCGTCAGTCCATGAAGGACTTGGGCAACGTAAACCTTTCTGCCCCAGAAGAATTTGCTGAGACAAAGGAGCGTTACGACTTCCTTTCTGGCCAGATTGCAGACTTGCAAAAGGCAAAAGATGACTTACAGCGTATTACCGAAGAGATTCGTGCTGAATCCACTGAGCTTTTCCTAGATACCTACAACAAGATCAAGAAGAACTTCCACAACATGTTCCGCCGTCTCTTTGGTGGAGGTAGGGCAGAATTGCGGCTGGTAAATCCCCAGAATGTGCTTGAGTCAGGTATCGATATCTTTGCCCAGCCTCCTGGAAAAAAGCTGGAGAACATCGCCCTTTTATCTGGTGGAGAAAAGACTATGACGGCGGTGGCCCTGCTTTTTGCCACATATATGGTTCGTCCCTCACCCTTCTGTCTTTTGGACGAGATTGACGCCGCCTTGGACGAGCAGAATGTATTGCGATTTATCCACACTCTCCGGGATTTTGCCAATGTAAGCCAGTACATTGTCATCACCCACAACAAAAAGACTGTTTCCGGTGCTGGAACCATGTTGGGTGTTACCATGGAGGAATCTGGTGTCAGCAAGGTTATTACCATCAGGCTGGAAAATGAAGGTGCAGGTGGTGGTGCCACATTGCCAGATATGGAACCCTTTGAAGAGGAAGAAGTGGAGCTCAATGAGGATGTGTATATTCCGCCTCATCCACCAAAACGAAATAAATCTGTAGTTTCTGGAGATAATCAAAATGAATCGAATTGATATTCCAAAATTTGCAAAGATTAGTATACTCATTCTACTAGTTTTTTTCCTTATTGCTGTTATAATTGTCACGGTGGGAGAAAGCAATCTATTCAACAAGAAAAAGTTTTCCTTTGATGAAAATTTTATTCTCCATCAGCCTCTTGTAGCACCAGAGCCTCCGTCTACACCAGATGAATACTACCTTGTGCGGCCAAAGGACTACACTTGGACAGAACAAGATATTGACAGATGGTTCTCACCTCCAGATCAGCAGCTGTTGGATTCTCTCCATACAGCCAATGATGAACTTATTTCTAATCTATTGGAGGCAGCTCCTTGAAGCGATGGCTATTCCTGATTATTTTTTGCCTGTGTTGGCTCATGTTCTCATGTTCTTCTACTCCCCCTGCCGAAGAAACCCTTCCAGAAGAGATGTCTCAAGAATCAGTTACTGAAAAACAAGTTTTTGAAAAACAAGTTTTTGACACTGACTTTGAAGAAGAGTCGACAGAGAATACAGAATCTATAAACCCTTCCTTGGAAAATACACCTGCTGAAGATGAGCTTCTTTCTTCTGTAGATATCAATCAAGAAGTCCCTCCACAGGATGATTTTCAAGATTATCTTCAAGAAATTGAAATTGTAGATTTGCTCCAAGAGGATGCTCTTCCCTCTAACACGGAACAAGAAGATGCAGCTGTAATTGTAGATTCTGAGCTCGTTTCCCATGAGCAGGAGGAAGGGGCTTTAATCGTTGAAATTCCTAGTTTACAGAATGAAGAAGTTCCTTTGCCAGAACCTAGTTCTGTATCCCAGGAAAATGGCGCCTTAGTGGTGGAAAGTGTAGAAACTGAAGCCCCTGAAGAAGAGCTTGTTCCTGTTGAAACGGAAGAAGAAGTACCTGTTCTTGCTGAAACAGAGCTTGCACAAGAGTCTGTTCCCGTCGAATTAGAACCCACTGTTGCACTGGAACAAGAAGATGACAGTATTCCAGAGGAAATCAACGAAACACAGGGAGTCCTTGATGATAGAGTGGTTCCTTCTCGGTCAGTTGTTATGGATAACAATCAGTATCTTGATATACGGTATCCAGGAGCTGGATGGGTGTACCTTGGAGAGGTTATTGAAGATGGCTCTTCCATAGAGGCAGCACATCTTACTTATTTTGGTCGTAGAAGAACAAGCGAAGATACATCATTCACAATGAAATCATCCAAACCTGGTACCACTATCCTCCATTTTTACAAGCAAGATATATTAACTGCCACCTTTATTGATGATTATTTGGAAGTTACCATAACTGAAGCTATTGCACAGAATGGTTTTCGGGTAATAGCACCTAGCTATGAATCAATTGTACCAGGGTACCAAGATATCATTCCTCAACCAAAGGATTTTGCTGTAGCAGAAGTTCCTACGACAGAGTCTCCTTCTGATAAAGAGCAGGGTGAGCTTATGAATGAAACTAGGGTAGAAGTTGAAACACCATCTACCCTAGCACCAGCAGCAAGCACCCCAGTACCATCAGTAGCCACAGCTCCAGTCGTAGCAGAAAGCGCCGAAGTAGCTACAACGCCCTCCGTAGTTACAAGTCCTGCAGTAGCTACCAGTCCCGCTCCTGCAGTAGCTGCCAGTGTAGCTCCTGTTGCAGAAGCTGAGGCTCCCGTTGTTGCCCGTACTACACCAGTAGCAACACCATCTACCCCAGCACCAGCAGCAAGTACCCCAGTACCATCAGTAGCCACAGTATCAGCAGCAGCAGAAAGCGCCGAAGTAGCTACAAAGCCCTCCGTAGTTACAAGTCCTGCAGTGGCGACCAGTACCGTTCCTGCAGTAGCTGCCAGTGTAGCTTCTGTTGTTACCCGTACTACACCAGCACCAACAACATCACCTCGGACTCCAGAACCAACAACTGCACCTGTAATCGTGCCACCACAGACACCATCCCAGAATGCTGTAGCAAGGGGGTCATCTGCTCAAGTTTCTTCCTTACAGCAAGAAGTTTATGAGCCAGAACCTGTTTCTAGCATCCTGCCTCGGGATAGTTATAATCCAGAGACAGGCTTATCTATGGAAGACCTTGATTTACCCTGGGTAAATGAAGAGTCAGAAACGCCTCGTGAACTTGTACCAGAAGCTATAAGTACTGAAAATCAGCAGGCTCAAGATGCTCTTTTAGCTCAAGCTCAAGATTATTTTTATGAAGAGGATTATCCTGCAGCCTTAGCTTCATTAGATGAGTTCTTTGAAATTGCTGTAAATGATTTTGATGCTGCATACTATCTTAAAGGTCAAATACTTGAATCTAAGTCTCCTATTAAGAATGTTAAGGAAGCTCAAAAGGCATACAAGCAGGTAATAGATGCTTATCCTCAAAGTCCTTTTTGGGAGCGGTCAAAGAATCGATATACCTATCTCAGTAGGTTTTACTTCGATATCCGCTAAAAGGGGAGTAAGTTCATAGGTCCATACAACAACACCCCTAAAGGGAGGGCCTTAGGGGTGTTGTATAATCGGTTTATTATTCCTGTTTATTTCTGATTTTCTTCAGCTTCACTTTTTCTCAAATAGATGGGGCCTTGGTATGGGGCGAGATTCTCCGTTGCCTCGTTCCCCAAACTGAACAATGCATCGGTAATAGATGTAGTCAAGTGGGGAAATCTACTAACTTGTAGGCTTGGGGCAAAATTTTTAAGAGCATTAAGCAATGCTTCACTGTCAGGGCCAACGATTAGCACATTATCCTCATTTGTGAGGTGGTGGGCAATTTCTTCTACTCCAATATCTAAACTTTCACTTATTGCATTTCCCTGAAAGAAAATCTGCACGTAAAACCGATCTTTTTTAGCATCTATTGCAGAGAGAACCTTTCCTGGCCATGAACTATAGGGTTCAGCCTGGGCTTTGAGGGTTGGAATGGAATATACTGGACAACCTGTAGAAAGCTGCAACCCCTTAGCTGCCGCAAAACCTAGGCGCAAACCAGTAAAGGATCCAGGCCCACCACTTAAAGCGATAAAATCAAGTTGTGATGTCTCTAGTTCCACCTGTTCTAGAACATATTCAATGGCGGGAATAATCTTTTCTGATTGACGCATACCAATATCAAGGGTAACGGAGGCTTTTTTTTGCTGATTACAAGCAGCTAAACTAATACAGGTTACAGCACTGTCTATTGCGAGAGCTTTCATACATCAATTTCTCCGTAGGGCCAATTTTCAAGATAAATATTTCTGCCTCCATCTTCACGTACTTCTAGTCGCAAGGTGATGGTAGAAGCTGGTAATTCATCTTTTACTCGTTCGCTCCATTCAATAATGCTAATTCCCTCTCCATACATCAAGTCTTCCACTCCTAAATTAATAAACTCTTCGGAGGAATCTAAACGATAAACGTCCATGTGGTAGAGAGGATAGGTGCCTTCGTATTCTGAAATGAGGGTAAAGGTTGGGCTAGTAATGGTTTCTTCTATACCCAATGCCTCTGCAATTCCCTTTGTAATAGTTGTCTTTCCTGCAGCAAGATTACCTTCCATGGCAATAATTGATCCAGGTTGTAATTTAGAACCAATTTTCTTACCCAAAAGTATTGTTTCATCAGCAGAATGAGTTACAAAGGTCATAAAGGAAGAACTCCTAGTTGGTCAATGTTCAAGATATATTCCTTCAAGGCTCTTTTTATGGGTACAAAAGGATAGTTGATTCGATTGGGATCAAAATCAATGTCCAACTGTTTATCTCCAAGAGGTCCTGTTTCGATGGTGAAGTCAATGGGAATTTTTTCTACGCAGTTTGGTAACTCTATTTCTACTTCAGCAGTATAGTGTCTGCGATAGTATATTACACCCTCATTCTTCTTAACATTGTTCAATTTTAATATCTGCATTTCTCCGCTCCAAACTAGGGTAATACTACTTATTCAATTGAGTTAATCATAGAAATAATTGACTCAATTCGTGGAGTAATTTCATATTCAGCAAGATCACCAAGCATTACAGAATCAGAATTCTTAAACGCATCTTCAAAATCTGTAAGAATAGTCATAAAATCACCAAAGAAATCTTGAATAGAAATTCCATCAACATTCATATTCTCGAATTTTTCTGGGAATAATGTTGAAAGAGCTGTGGCCTTACAAAAATAATCCACTGTATCTGCCAACTGGGTTACTGTTCCTAAAGCCTTTTTATCTTGTCCGTTCTGGAAATAAACAGAAATCAGTTTTAAATCCTCAATAATTTCTTCAAAGTAGCTGGCAATTTCCTTGAAGGAAAGGAGTACATCACTCTCTGTAACGGTGGTTAATTCCAAGGTACTGATGGATTCTACAGGTTTTTGCGTAAATACTTCAAATTTATCAACACTCACTTCCTGTCCGTCAACAACAATATTTACCGTTGTAGCCTTGTTTTTAGCACACTCTGCTTCAAAAGAAGTTAAAACATCACCCAAATTCTTTTCTGAATCAAGGGTAATATCTGCTTCTTGCCCATTGATATATATTTTCATTCCTTACCCCCGTTTCTTCTATCTATTTCCACTAGGTTTGTTAAAAGTATTATTTATAGATTGAGATTGAGAATCAAGACTGTTCAAGGTAGACTCCATTTGACTGTATCTGCGCTTTAATTCCTGTTCTTTAGCCTCAATTTGGGTTTCAAGTTTTTCAATTCGAGTTTCTGAACTGGCAATTCGTGTATCAATTCCTGAAATCTTTGAAGGAATTATTCCTCCAGACTGAACATAGCTTTGTAGTCTTTTGTCCAACTGGAATGCAATGCCACTGTCAATTACCATATCTCCGTCACTATCATATCCAAAAATATTCTTTATTTCGATAAGATTATTTTCCAAAGCCTCATCTAGTTCCTTTTCGTTTATTTCAAGATATCCTCGCAAACGACTTGCAGAAAAACTAGAAAAATTGTCAGCACTAGTGGAAATTCCCAAATGGGAGAGCATGGAAATTTCAGAATTCTCTTCTACTATGTAGGGAGAAGACATAATTGTTTGCATGGCGCTCTTGCCATTTTTTAGTGAAAAATCACTTTGAAAAAGTCCCAACCATTCCTTGTATGTATCTGCCTCTTCTTCTGAAAGATATTCTAGTTCAGAAACAATTTCTTCCTTTGTTTGGGTTAACACATTAATTTCTGCCATGAGCTGATTATAGGTGCCTACAAAGGTAATAAGAGCTTCTTTTGCAGCCTCTGTATCAGGCTTTATATCAATGGTGGCTGTTCTCTCTGTCTTGTCTTTTACCCGCAAGGTTACATCAGGAACAACGTCGTCTATATCATTTGTAGGCCGAGTAATGGTAATGCCCTCATACTTAATTTTTGCATCTTGAGCAACACTAGCAGGATTTATGGGCTCAAAGCCTAAATCTGCATTCTTATTGAAAGATTCAATAGTACTGAGGGTAAGTTCCTTCCCTGTGTTCCTGTTACGGATTACAATGGAATCAATGTCAGGATATTCGGATATTTCGATAGAAACTTTTTTACTTCCATCTTCATTCGTGTCTCCTGCCATATGATCAATGGGAATTTCAGTTCCATCCCGCATCTTTACAGATACAACCTGATTATTGCTAATAGGTGTTAAGGGTGTTTTTGGGATATTGGGAGTATTTTTTGACAATGTAGTATCAGATTGAATATTGTCAATGCGAATTCCCTTAAAATTTATTCCACCTGGCCCAGGTAAAACAGGTTCTTGGGAAGCTTCATTTAAGGCTGTCGTAATATCTGCAACATCGGTTTGTGCAACAGAAAATTCTATGCGTTGGTTTGGGTCAGAAGCAATGTCACTTGGTATATCCATGGAAAAACTTCCACGAGGCGGCACGATAATGGTACCATCATTGACGGTGACTCCTTCAGCAGAAAGAGCTGGCATACCGATTTGTTCTTCACCAGTAGAAATTGCAAGGGTATTGGCTGGTGCTTCTTTAATGGTGTTCGCAGAAGAAAGTGGCACACCTTGAGGCTGCACCTTTTGAATCATTCCAATTGCCTTGGCAAATTCAAGAGCTTCTTCCTCAAAAATAAGACGATTAGCTTCTCCTGTTTGTATAGATTCCAGCAAAAGCGCCTGTTTTCCAGGAGAAACACCGACCAAGGTTGCCTTAATGACATCTTTGCTCCGCTTATTGATAGCGGTTACAAAGTCCTTGAGATTTCCCCCCTTCCAATTGATGGTAACGTCTTTATCTCCTGATTTGAATATGTATTTTCCTGAATCAACTCGATAACCAGTTTCAATTTCCTTTGAAAGAAATCTATCTGTTGTGGCGGGTTGTAATACATCTATTTTGAAGGATTCAAAGGAGGCATTTCTTCCTGGATCTGCTGAAATTGCATCTTCATTGGAAGATATACCCATTTTGTTGTTAAAAGGATTGTCAAAAGAATAGAGATTTCTTGCATTCTCTCGTAATGAAGACATGTTTTGATTAACACTTCTCAAGGCATCTTTTTGTACCTTGTATCCATCAAGAGTTTTTTGTTCCCGCTCTAAAGGAATTTTCTCCTGATTGATAAGTGCTTCTACGAGTTCATTTGTTTTGTATTTATCTCCCACACCGGGTATACTAATTCCAGACATCCTTCACCTATGTCTGTAGATATTTTTACACGGTTTCGTCAATTATCAGTCCGATAGTTTGTCGCATTTTGATTCGCAACTCTTGCATATCTACAGAAGGGATTTCCCTTATTACCTTATCGGTAGAAGGGTCAACAATCTTGACGACAACTTGACCTAATTCCTGATTAAGTTTGAATTTAACTTTTCTATCCAAAGAATCTGCAACTCTTTGTAATTGCTGTATATACGTTTTTTCTTGAGATAAATTTTCGGCAAGGGTTTGAGCAACTTCAGATACATCAGGAAGGGATATAGTAGTCTCTTTTGATGTTACCTGTGGGGCAGGGTGTGAAGGACTGTATAGTCGGCCATCCATTGCCCAACTTTGCCCAAGTGATTGAATTCCATTCATGGGCTCCTCCTAAAACAAAGCCAAGAGAGGGGCGCACCTCCCTTGGCTTGCAACTCATCAAAAAGATGACATCCAGATATCTCTTTGATGAAAGATTACCTTAGCTCAACAAAGCCAATACGTTCTGTGACTGAACGTTAGCCTGAGCCAACATTGCAGTTCCTGCCTGTGTCAGGATCTGGTTCTTTGTGTACTCTACCATTTCAGATGCCATGTCTGTATCGCGGATACGGGACTCAGCAGCCTGCAAGTTTTCTGCTGCAATAGCAATACCATTAGAAGCCATCTCAAAGCGATTCTGATATGCACCCAAGTCGGCTCGCTGTCTTGAAACGGCCTTAAGAGCGGCATCTACAGAACCAATGGCTACGTTGGCTGTTTCAGGTGAATTGATGGAAATCTTTTCATCAGATCCCTGTGCACCAACAAGACCAAGAGCCTGAGCTGTCATGGTACCAATGTACACACGTGCGTTCTGGTCCATGTTTGCACCAACCTGAAGCTGCATTACACGACCAACTACAGAGTCAGTTGCAAAAGCACCTGTAAGCATATTCATTCCATTGAACTGAGCCTGACTTGCAATGCGGTCTACCTCAGCTACCAACTGGGATACTTCAACCTGAATCTGCATACGATCTTCATCGGTGTAGATTCCGTTGGCTGACTGTACGGCAAGCTCACGGATACGCTGCAGAATATCTGTGGTTTCCTGAAGATATCCTTCAGTTGTCTGGATAAAAGAAACACCATTCTGGATATTTCTGTTAGCCTGATTCAAACCACGAATCTGTGAACGCATCTTTTCAGATACGGCCAATCCAGAAGCGTCGTCGCCAGCTCTATTTATACGCTGACCAGAACTGAGTTTTTCTATGTTGCCCTGAATCTGTGCATTTGATACTCCCAATGTACGATTAGCATACATAGAACTCATGTTGTGATTAATAATCATAGTTACCCTCCATGTTGTTTTCCAAGACAGTCCCTGTCCTAGCTATATGCCTGTGGGGCCCGATACAGAGTTGCGCCTTCTGTATGGTTTTAGAGCCTTCAGCATAAAAAGACATTGTATAAAACAATATCCATTCATACTGTCACAGACAAGATGGAAGGTAGATTTCAAAGATCATGTAGTATGTCTAAAATCATACCTGAATTATTTGTAGTATATCGCTTATTGAAAGAGTTGTAAAGAGAAAAAGAGAAACTTTTTTAAAATAACGCAGATCCGGAAGTAGTGTAGCAATCCACACTACTTCCGGTTAATACTATGACTACTATCTCAAGAGGGTCATAACATTCTGAGACTGAGTGTTGGCCTGAGCCAGCATTGCAGTTCCAGCCTGTGCCAGTACCTGGTTCTTGGTGAACTCAACCATCTGAGCAGCCATATCTGTGTCACGGATGCGTGACTCAGCAGCCTGCAGGTTTTCAGCGGCAATGTCGATGCCCTTAACTGCATGCTCAAGACGATTCTGGTATCCACCCAAGTCAGCACGCTGCTTGTTGATCTTCTTCAGTGCTTCATCGATAGTACCGATTGCGCGGTTGGCTTCAGCCGGTGATGCCAAGCTAATGATTGTCTCGTCGCCCAGTTCGCGAACGCCCAGAGCTACAGCGGTCATTGTACCGATGTAAACTTCCATGCGCTGGTCCATGTTGGCGCCGATATGGAACCACATAGAACCTGTTACAGAGTTTTCACCTGTTTGCTTTGCATAGCGTCCAGTAAGCATGTTCAATCCGTTGAACTGTGCTGAACTAGCAATGCGGTCTACTTCTGCAACCAGCTGAGAGATTTCAACCTGAATCTGCATACGATCTTCATCAGTGTAGATTCCGTTGGAAGACTGAACAGCAAGTTCGCGGATGCGCTGCATGATATCAGTTGTTTCCTGCAGGTAACCTTCGGTTGCCTGGATGAAGCTGATACCATTAGATGCATTCCGAGAAGCCTGATTCAAGCCACGAATCTGTGCACGCATCTTTTCAGATACTGCAAGTCCTGAAGCGTCGTCGCCGGCCCGGTTGATCTTCATTCCGGATGAGAGCTTTTCCATGTCCTTCCGCAAGCTAACGTTTGTAACGCCTACCTGGCGGTTGGAATACATAGCTGACATGTTGTGGTTGATAACCATATTTTTCCTCCATGGAATTGTTTTCGGACAACGTCCCTGCTGTCCGTTGCAAGTTTACACTACAAGGCTACATTAGTGATAACTTACGGTGAAAATGTATGGTCGGATCCTTCAACGAAGCTGTCCTTCCACACAACTCTTCATAAAAAATATCGGCTGAATTGCATTTTTCTTGAGGATAAATTATAGTTTTGTATGATTTTTTCTCGATGTAAATTTTGTGGTCATGAAGAGGCATCTTCTTTTTTAGTTGTAACAAAAAAACGAAGTAGTGAATACTTTCGTTGCAAATATTGTGGTGCTATTTCTTTATCTGATAAGTGTTTTCTTTCTCCTTCCCAACAACATGAACGATACAAACAACATAATAACGCTTTAGAGGATTTAGGGTATACTCGATTTCTTGGAGAGTTTTTGCTCAAAACCTTTTCTTTTCTTCCTTCATTTCCTATTTCTGGAATTTTAGATTATGGAAGTGGCCCAAATCCTGCCTTGATACAGTTATTAGGGTTGATTGCAAAAAAGCAAAGAGAAAATAAAACCTATAAAATAGAAACTCCTTTTTTGCACTGTCAAACTCTAGAAGCCTGTGTAGAATATTTGTCTTTTACACTTCCTCCTATACCAAATCAAGAATCCATTGTAGGTTGGGATCCTTTTTTTGCTTCTGATAGCGAAAAAAAGCAAGTTCCCTTAGTTTTGTGTCTTGAGGTGGCAGAACATTTTGAACAACCCTGGGAAGGTTTTGCTGGTTTGTCTCGTTGTTGTTGTGCTGGAGGTTTTGTAGCTGTGGGAACCTTACCCATTCCTGATGAAATGGTAACACCTGATGATTTTAAAAAATGGTGGTATAAAGATGACAGAACCCATGTGTCTTTTTATACGGAAAAGGCCATGGTCGCCTGCGGAAAAAATTGTGGCATGGAATACCTTGGAAAGGCATCTCCTCGAATCTTTATCTTTAAGAAAGGAGAAGATGCCTTGTTAAAAGGTTAATTATTGGAGGGCTGAACAAGAGATAAAAGAATCTGGTGTAATCCTCGTGCAGCTTTTCCTCGATGGGAAAGGGCATTTTTTTCTTGGGAGGAAAGCTGGGCGATAGTTTTATCTGTTCCTGCAAGAATGACTATAGGATCATAGCCAAAGCCTCCAGTGCCACGGGAAAGGTCTAGGCTCTGGATGAGACTGCCTTCCATGGTTTCTTGGGCAGAGTAAAATCGCTGTGGGCCAAGATACAATACCATGGCACAAACATAGCGACAGCTCCGTGGATTTTCAGGTAGTGCTGCACCTTGGGCAACCAACTCTTTGATAACCTCATCTGTTTGCTGGATAAGAAATTGATTTTGCTCATCCTGGCTTGGCTTTGTACCGTCTTGTCTTCCCTGAGGAAAATCCTTTCCACCGTAGCGGGCAGAGTAGATTCCTGGAATTCCCTTGAGGATGTCCACACAGATGCCAGAATCATCGGCCAATACTGGCTGATGAACTTTATTCCACAGGTCTTGAGCCTTTATGAGACTATTTTCTAAAAAACTTGTACCTGTTTCTTCTGGGTCAAAGTTGATTCCTTCCTCTGATGGAATTACCAGTTGAAATTCTGGAAACAAGGCTTGCATTTCCTGTTTTTTGTGTAAATTTCCTGATGCAAAGTAAATTTTCATACCGTATCCTAGCATTTACTGATTTTGTGGGTCAAGAAGATTACGAATCTGGTCTACAGATTTGTCAGCCTTAGCCATAATTCGCCGTATAGTGCCCACTGGAAGATTCAATACCTCTTCCACCATTTTGTTGGATGGTCGTAAGTTGAATTCCCTGTGCCGTTGTCGTAATTGCTTGAGCTTTTTCTTCTGATTTTCGTATCGTCTGAGAACTATATCATATTGGCAACATTCTGATGTCATTTGTGATAATTCTAGGGCGTATTGCTGGCAACGAATATAGGACATGTTGATACGGTTTTCTAATTTCTTAAAAATATCCAGTTTGTCGCTCATTTTTTCTTCAATAAGTTTGATGTACTTGTGAAAATCATGGGCAGGTATTCCTGCAAGAAGAGGAATCGTTTCTATGACTTTATTGGTAAGCAAGTGATATGATTTGAGGGATAATACCAGAAGGGTAGTGGCTTGCTTTTTTGATAGAGGCTCCTTTAAAGTGACACTATTAGTGGTAGGTGTGTATTCTGGTTGTTTTTCACGCACGATAACTTCTGTTTCACCTTGCTCAGCATACTCCAAGTAGTGGTGATTATCAAGTATATCTTGAAAATGCTTGTTCTTGATATTCAGTCGCTTCCAGCTTTTATACCTGAGCCGTACACTAGAAGTGTAGTAGGTAAGAAATGAAGTGCAGGAACTCTTATAATTTTCTAGTATTTTTGGAATGTGATTGTGAATCCAAATGAGAAAATTACTGATTTCGTCCTCTGGCAATGTTTCCATACAATAGTACCGAGGTGATTTAAAAATTTCAGCTAAAAGACGTGAAACAGCCTCTTCCTTTGAAATTTCCTGATTTTGGTAATGTCCATAAATCTTGTTGACAATTAGCATTTGTATGCCTCCTTATTGAAAAATATGCAATAATCATGCCAACTTATATTTATCTATAAAAATAGAGTTTATTGAGATATTTGTCATGAATTTAGGGTAATTTTTATTAAAAAAAAATTATTTTTATATATTTATATTTGAAAAAATTTAAAAATATTTAGTAAATGGAAAAAATAAATTTTTTTAAAAGTTTTATAATAAAAAAAAAGATTCAAAGAAAACTTTGAATCTTTTTTGCTTGTTCTATTTTAATGCTGGTTCGAATCCTGCAAGGAGCTTGGGAATCAGCTCATCAACAGTGCCTGATGTGCTGCCTCCCGCTGCATTTTTGTGACCACCACCACCAAAACTTGCTGCTACGGTACTTACGTCAACCTCATCTTTGGAACGAAGTCCCATGGTACAAGACTGCTCTGTTTCCTGACGGACAAATACAACTACTTCAACCCCAGCACATGACAAGAGCAATTGGTAGAGGCTGTCGGAATCACGTCCTTCTCCACCGTAGCGTCGAGTATCTTCCTGGGTTTCGTAGGTAATGATAAGTTTTCCATCATAATATTGTGTGGCACGTTCCAATAAAACGCCCAACAACTTTCTGGTGGAAAAGGGCTTGCCACTAGTCATGCTATCGTAGGTGGCTCGGGGACTTACTCCTGCATCCACCATTCGGGCTGCTGCCATAAAGATGTCGCTGGAATTTTCTTCCAAGAAACGGAAATATCCCGTATCGGTAGACAAACCAAAGAAAAGAACTTGGGCTGTTTCCTTATCCAGTGGACCAATCAATTTTTCATACAACTGCTGAACCAGATAGGAGGTAGCAGGTGAAGTTGGTTCAATGATGTAGGTGGGGGACTCTGGAGATGATGTTTTGTGATGATCTATAAAAAAAGTTGGGAGAGTAGATAGATCGGTAACAAGGGCATCTTGAGGAAAAATTTCTCCAATACGCTTAAATTCACCACAATCTACAATAATTAAGGCTGTTTTTTTTCCTGTTTGAAGGAGGGTAGCCTGTCGTCCAAAAAGTTTTTCATAGTCCTTGATTTCGGTACGCTTGAAGGGGCCTGCAGAAATAAGCTGATATGGTTTACCCATTTTTTTCAAAATAGCTGCAACTCCCAAAGATGAGGCGATACAATCCCCATCGGGTTCCTTATGGCCCACAACAATAAAACTGTCGTAGGATTGCACAAAGGTCTTAAATTGTTGTGCCTGTTCATCAGTTATAATTTTCATAGTACATCCTTAGTTGTAAGAATTTTTTGCTGAGGAATTGAATAGTTACCAAGTTTTCCTTGATTGAATTTTTTTCCAGAAACAATTGGCATACCAGCTTCATCGATATAAATATCGATTTCAGTTCGCATGCCAAAATCTTCACCGTAAATTCCTGGTTCCACAGAAAAACTACTTCCTAGTAAAATTTCTCTATAGTCAGGAAATTCGCTTCCATCAAGATTTACACCACTACCATGCACCTCTGTGTCAATTCCATGGCCAGTTCTATGCTTGATGTAGCTTCCATATCCAGCCTTTTCGATAATGGAACGAACCTGAAGATCAAGTTGTGCTCCTGTAAGACGGATTCCCTTGGTGGCTGCTTCTGCAACGGTGGTAGCAACAGAATCTCGGGCCTGACACAAAACAGAAAATCGTTTTTCTGCCTCTTCTGGCACTGTCTGACCAAACACACCAACCCAAGAAATATCTGCGTAGGCTGGTATTGCTGCGGAAATATTTCCTTGGCCATCATCTGCCAACCGCTCCTTGGCCCAAATATCCAGCTGAATAATGTCGCCTTCTTCAGCAATTTTACCCCCATTGTCGGGAACTTCATAGTGGGGATCTCCACTATGGGCTCCAAAGGCTACCACAGGGCTATGGTTTGTTGTAAGCTTATACTTATAAAATTGCTCCAAAATAAAGATTTGTACTGCTCGTTCGTTTAAAGGTTCCTTTGACTTGTAGTGTTGGCAGATAAAATCCCAAGTATCGCCAATAATCTTATATAATAATGATGCTGCTCGTTCTTGGCTTTGAATACTAGCAGCAGAGAGAATTCCCTTGTAGCGTTGCAAAAGTTTTGCGGCACTAGTAATTTTTATCCCTTCTTGTTGAAGAAGAGAAATAAAGCCACCATCAACTGTAGAGATAACAGGTAAATCTGGATCCCACAGGAGAGCCAAGGTCTTGTCTTTATACTGAGAAAGCTGTTCCTTTAATTCTTGCTGGGAAGAATAAAAGAATTTTTTCTCTCCTGGCAATGCATCAAGGACATGAGGCTCTATTTTATGTAGAATTTTTAGTGGTTCTCCCGTAGGAGGTACAATATAAATCCACCGTCGGGTGGTCATTCCGTCTAGGGGTAATTGAAGCAGGTCTTTTGTAAGATTGTCTCTGCCTGCAAAATCAGTAAAAAGCCAGCCGTCCAAAGCTGAAACGGCTGACTCTTGTTGTGAGACAACTTGTATCTTTTCAAGACAAGTCATGTGTTTAGTAATCTAACTCCAAGGTTTCTGCACTAGCAGAATCACCAATGTCGGTATAGGGTTTTGCTACAGTCCATGTATTGTCAGGACTTCTTACTGGAGGAAGATTGAGAATAACCTTGTGGAATTCTCCATCCTTTTCAAGAACAGTCATATAGGGGTTTAACCCAGGAGGTAATTCCCTGTATGTTAGCTTTCGTGGATTTTCGTGAAGCCAAGACTTAGGAACCATTACCTGGCCCATGTCCTTTCCGTGTTTGGCGTACATAACGATAACCACATCCCTGTGATCAAAAACCTTGTAAACAACAACGTTGCGGTAGGTCAAGTTTCCATCATACTTGTTTGTTTGGGCTTCCTGTTCCTGAGCAAATACCCCAGCTACAGTCAGACCAAATACCAGCAACAGTGCAAGCAAGCTTTTCTTCATCTGCAACTCCTTTTATTTCCTATATGCATAGGAGACTTTTATGTTTAGAAACTACAACAGAGCCAACATAATAGCTTTAATTGTATGCTTTCTGTTTTCTGCCTGTTCCCAAACCAAACTTTTTGCTCCTTCAAACACCTCTTCAGTAACCTCTTCTCCTTTGACAGCAGGCAAGCAGTGGAGGAAGATGGTTTCCTCTTTTCCTGTTGCCTTCATCAAATCCTGATTAACTTGGTAAGGTGTTAAAAGAGCGGTTCGGCTTTCTTTGAGAGCTTCTTCTCCCATAGAAGTCCATACATCAGTATAAACGCAATCTGCATCTTTTACAAGGGAAATATCTTTAGAAATGGTGATTTTTGCCCCTGATTTTTCGGCAAAGGGCTTGCAAATTTCCTGAATTGTTGCATCTGGGAAGAGTTCTTCGGGACTGAGAATGGTAAAATTGATTCCGAGCTTGGCACAAATTAACATCAAGGAACGAGCTACGTTGTTTCTTCCGTCTCCACAGAATGCAAGGTTTAAGCCTGCAATCTTACCAAAATGCTCCTTCATGGTAAGCACATCTGCCAAAACCTGGGTAGGGTGGAAGTCGTCGGTCAGACCGTTGATAACAGGTACACCGGAATGTTGTGCCAAAAGCTCCACGTGTTTTTGGGAAAAACCACGAAACTCAATGGCGGAAAACATTCTACCCAAAACACGGGCGGTATCCTCGATGGACTCCTTTGCTCCCAGCTGAATGTCCTGGGAAGAAAGGAACACAGGATGGCCTCCTTCCTCTCCAAATGCAGTTTCAAAGGAACAACGAGTTCTGGTGGAACGCTTTTCAAAAATGAGGGCAAGAGTTTTACCTCTGAATCTCTGGTGAATTTCACCCCTGCGAGACTCTGCCTTTACTTGGGCTGACAGGTCTAGAATCTGAAGGATTTCCTGAGGTGTGTAGTCAATCCAGTTCAGCAATGACCTTCCTTTGAATGGAGCTTTGAAAATTTCTGGTAACATAGGTTCCTCCGTTACGTTTTAGGTAAAAAAAAAGGTAATTTGTTATTCACAAATTACCTTCAGAATCTAGCGACAATAGGGATCGAACCTATGACCGAACGGATATGAGCCGTTTGCTCTACCTACTGAGCTATGTCGCCGTAACATGGAATACTGTATCAGATAAGTTTAATTTAGTCAATAGATTTTTCAAGTTTTTTTAATTTTTTTGTTCGCCTTGAAAAAAACAGTAGAAATAGTGTAAAATATATCTAATTAACTGCGGTAAAAATGATTTCCTTATGGGAAGGCGTTTGAAATGTAACGTTTTATCGGAAACCGCAAATTCGAGGAGAAGCCATGAAGACTGTATCTGCATTGCAGAAGGCCCGTTACGGGTACCAGCCAAAGTTGCCCGCTGTTCTTGCGGACAATAAGCCTGAGGATATTGTAATTGATTTTGGAAAGCCCACCAGTGCCATTGCTGACCAGACTGAGTTGGAGAACTTGTTCAAGAATACCTACGGAAAGCCAGAGGCCTTGTTCAAGCAGGGAAGCAATCCCGATGCCCTGAAGAAAATCCGTGTAGGAATTATTCTTTCTGGTGGACAGGCTCCCGGTGGACATAATGTTATTGCCGGTCTGTATGACGGAATCAAGAAGGGAAACAAGGATTCTGTAGTTATCGGCTTTACAGGTGGTCCCTCTGGTCTTATCGATGGTGAATATGTAGAAATTACTGATGCCTTTATGGATGAATACCGCAATACTGGTGGATTCGATATGATTGGTTCTGGACGTACCAAGATTGAGACTCCCGAGCAGTATGCAGCCAGCGTTGCCACTGCAGAAAAGCTTGATCTGGATGCTATTGTAATCATTGGTGGTGACGACTCCAATACAAATGCAGCCTTGTTGGCAGAGCGTTTCTTGGAGCTGGGAAAGAAGACCCGTGTTATCGGTGTTCCCAAGACCATTGACGGTGACTTGAAGAATGAGCAGATTGAAACAAGCTTTGGATTTGACACTGCTTGTAAGACTTATTCCGAGTTGATTGGAAATATTGGTCGTGATGCTAACAGTGCTAAAAAATACTGGCACTTTATTAAACTGATGGGACGTTCTGCCAGCCACATTGCCTTGGAGTGTGCCCTGCAGACACAGCCCAATATTTGCTTGATTTCTGAGGAAGTTGAGGCAAAGAAGATGACCTTGCGTGCCATTACTGATGATATTTGCACGGTAATCGCTCAGCGAGCAGAGAACAAGGAAAACTTTGGAATCGTTTTGATTCCTGAAGGATTGGTGGAATTCATTCCTGAAATGAAGGCTCTTATTGCAGAGCTGAATGACACTATGGCTGGTCATCAGGATGAGTTCAATGGATTGGCTAATTTTGCTGCTCGCAAGGATTGGCTTAAGTCCCACTTGACAGCTGCTTCCTATGAAACCTTTGCTTCCTTGCCTGAAGCTATTGCAGCTCAGTTCTTGGCAGACCGTGACCCCCACGGAAACGTACAGGTTTCCCGCATTGAAACAGAAAAATTGCTGGCTTCCATGGTGGAAGAGCGATTGGCTGTCATGAAGAAGGAAGGAACATACAATGGTAAGTTTAGCTCCTATACTCACTTCTTTGGGTATGAGGGACGCTGTGCATTCCCCTCCAACTTTGATGCTGACTATTGCTATGCCCTTGGTTACACAGCCTTCATGCTGATTGCCAGCGGTGTAACAGGATATCTTTCTTCTGTTCGCAATTTGACTGCTCCTGCTGCTCAGTGGACTGCTGGTGGTATTCCCTTAACCATGATGATGAACATGGAGCAGCGCCACGGTTCCAAGAAGCCTGTTATTCGCAAGGCCCTTGTTGAGCTTGATGGAAAGCCCTTTAAGGAGTTTGCCGCTCATCGTGACCAGTGGGCTGTAACTACTAGCTACCTCTTCCCTGGAGCCATTCAGTACTATGGACCCACCGAGGTATGCGACTTGACCACAAAGACCATTCGGTTGGAACGCTGCTAGTGTGATTTTGTGACAATGTGCCTTGGAATTTTGCCTTTAGGTGGAGTTCCAAGGCTATTTTTTTATGAAAAGTTATTGAAAATATTGCCTACAAAAATTTTTTTACTAAAAGTCGTGATTTTTCTATTCTAATGTCCGTTAGTTTTCCTTCTGTTGAGCTTTCATCAATTTTGCGGTACTATGATGCCATGATTTTTCCACGTTTTTTTCTGAAAGCAAAAGAAGAGACGGAGATTCTTTTAGGTTCTCCTTGGGTGTATGATAACGAAATTCTTTTTGTAAAGTACATGAAAGC
>JAGBXW010000052.1 GCA_017629095.1 Treponema sp.
CGTGGTAGGTCTCCGTGGTTAGAAGCCTGCATCTCAACATTGATTACCTTATTTTCATCTTTCAGATATACATCCATGATGATCCCTTGGCATTGGGGTCAATCTGGATGGCATGGTGGCTGGTGAGGAATTTGATTTTACCAACCTTTACTTTCAAAATCATCTCTAGCAAGGTTCGACAGAGTTTTTTGTTTCGCATAACTCGGGTAAAGATAAAGTCATCAGTAATATCTAGGTCTTCCCATGGTTTGAATTTTGTGGTGGTTTGATTTTCCATTCAGTCTCCAAGTTTTTTTTCTTACATAAATATTATAGGCTTGAAGATGAAAAAAACTGCGTGTTTTGCGGGAGAGAGCTTCTTTTTTTTGTCAAATTTTTCCAAGATGGTGGCCTTTGAGGTGTAGCCCCCAGAACCAGCCCCATCTATTCAATTCACGAACAGTAGACCGAAAGTTTGAAGCCCCGCCAGCAACATGTGGGGAGCAGGGGAACCCCAAGCAAATTATACTGGGGAGCAGGGAAGTTCCCTGCACAGCCGCCCTCTGAGCGTAGCGAAGCGTAAGGCTGGGTAGGGCTTCCCTGTCCCCCAAGATAAATTTGGTTCCCCTGCTCCCCAAGATGGAACTCGGGATTCAGCCTCCCGGGATGCTATTCGTGAGTCCCCCTCTCCTATTTCCTAAATCCCCTAAATTCGCTATACTGAAAGGGAGTTTTTCTGGCAGAAATTGTTCCTGCCAAGATGATTTTAGTGGAGCGTAGTACATGAAGGGTATTGAACTAGAAAAGGCATATAATCCTGCTGATTTTGAGGATAGAATTTACAGCCAGTGGAAGGATGGCGGATACTTTAAACCAAAGAGCGACGCTGATTCTCCTGTCCATGGATGCAGCTGTGGCTGTGGGAAGGCCAGCGGAGAGGGGAATGTACCCTTTACCGTGGTTATTCCTCCTCCAAACGTTACTGGTGTGCTTCACATGGGGCATGGCCTCAACAATACCCTGCAGGATATCGTGGTTCGCTATCATCGCATGAAGGGTGACAATACCCTGTGGGTTCCTGGAACCGACCATGCAGGAATTGCTACCCAGAACGTGGTGGAACGTCGCCTTAAGGCAGAAGGACTTTCTCGCAGAGATTTGGGACGAGAGCAATTTTTGGAGCGAACTTGGGCGGTAAAAAAAGAGCACCATGAAATCATTTCTCGTCAGCAGCATCGTCTTGGCAATAGTGTAGACTGGAGCCGTGAACGTTTTACCTTGGACGAAGGGCTTTCCAAGGCTGTGCGGGAGGTTTTTGTTACCCTCTATGAACGGGGACTTATTTATAGAGGAAATTATCTTGTAAACTGGTGTACCTCCTGTGGAACAGCCTTGGCCGACGATGAAGTTGAGCATAACGACACTGCTGGGGCCATGTACCATATCTACTACGAAATTGAAGGTGGAGCCTCCATTCCTGCTGTTACTCTAGAAGATGGAACAGTATTCCCTGGTGGAAATAAAATCGAAATAGCTACCACTCGTCCAGAAACCCTTTTGGGAGATACTGCTGTAGCCGTTCACCCAGAAGATCCTCGCTACAAGGAGCTGATTGGTAAGCGAGTTATTCTCCCTCTGACTGGTCGCAGTATTCCTGTAGTGGCAGACGCCTACGTAGAGCGAGGCTTTGGTACCGGTGTGGTAAAAATCACTCCTGCCCACGACCCTAACGACTGGGAAGTAGCCAAACGCCACAACCTAGAAATCATCAATATCCTGAATCCCGACGGCACCTTGAATGAAAATTGCCCTGAAAAATATCGCGGCATGAGCTGCAAGGAAGCTCGTAAAATCGTAATTGCAGACTTGGATGCAGCAGGTTTGTTCAAGGAAGAAGAAAAAATCAACCATGCGGTAGGTCACTGCTATCGCTGTAATACCGTGGTGGAGCCATACTTAAGCGACCAGTGGTTTGTAAAGATGAAGCCCTTGGCAGATAAAGCCTTGGCTGCATGGAAAAATGGTGAAATTGTCTTTTATCCCCGCAAGTGGGAAAACACCTATTCCCACTGGATGGAAAATATCCGTGACTGGTGTATCAGCCGTCAGCTGTGGTGGGGTCACCGTATTCCTGTGTGGTACTGCAAGGACTGCGGGGAAATGATTGTATCTCGTACCGATCCTGACTCCTGCCCAAAATGTGGTGCTTCTGCAGAAAAACTGAATCAAGATCCCGACGTACTGGATACCTGGTTCTCTAGCTGGCTTTGGCCCTTCAGTACTTTGGGGTGGCCAGAAAAAACTCCTGACCTTGCCACCTTCTATCCCACCACAGCCCTAGTTACTGCCTACGACATTATCTTCTTCTGGGTAAGTCGTATGATTATGGCTGGCTTGGAGTTTACTGGTAAGGCTCCCTTCCGTGATATTTATATCCACGGTCTGGTACGTGACAGGCAGGGCCGTAAAATGAGTAAGAGCTTGGGCAATGGCCTTGACCCACTGGAAATCATCGATGAATACGGCTCTGATGCTCTGAAATTCACCTTGGGCTTTATGTGTGCCCAGGGACAGGATGTGTTGGTAGACAAGGAAAGCTTTAAGCTAGGAAGTCGCTTTGCCAACAAGATTTGGAATGCCAGTCGCTACATCTTGGGAAATCTGGAAGGTCGGGAATTGCTTCCCATTACTCAAAATGATTTAACAGAACTTGACCTGTGGATTTACAGTCGCTTGGATGAGGCTGCCCGCAATGCTCGTTCTGCCTTGGAGGGTTATCGCTACAACGATGGTGCCCAGGCCCTGTACGAGTTCTTCTGGAACGATTTCTGTGACTGGTACGTAGAAGCCACCAAGCTATCCTTCCGCCACGGTGATGAAAAGGAAAAGAATCGGGCTGTTTCTGTATTGCTCAACGTGCTAGAAGAAAGTTTGCGTCTTTTGCATCCCTATCTTCCCTTTGTTACAGAGGAAATTTACAGCAAGCTCCCTGTAGCCCAGCTAGTGGAAAATCGCAAGGCCGCTGCTGCTTCTCTAGATGGAAAGCCCTTGCAGGTTATTTCACCTTCTCTGTACACTGGAATGTTGGTGGCAGCTCCCTATCCTGTGCCAGCTGATGAGCGCCAGAGTGAAAGTGTTGCTCGCCGTTTTGCTGTATTGCAGGATGTTATTCGCTCCGTTCGTGCCCTCCGTGCTGAATGTGGCCTTTCTCCCGACGCCAAGCTGAACATTGCCCTGCAAATCACTCCCAATAGTCCTGCTGAAGTTTGCCGTGAAAAGGCTGACTTAATTCAGCTGTTGGCTGGTGTTGCCTCCATCGATTTTGCTGAAGAAAAGCCTCAGAGAGCCATTGGTGCCGTGGGAGATGGTTTTGAAGCCTTCCTCTTGGTGGAAGGAAGCATTAATCTAGATCAGCTGCTGGCTCGCTTTAAGAAGGAGTTGGCAAGTGAACAGGCTTTTGCCGATAAGGTAAGTGCAAAGCTTGCTGGTAAATTTGCCCAGAACGCACCTGCTGATGTAGTTGCTGCTGAGCGAGGTAAGCTGGAAAATACCAAGCGTCGTATCGAAAAGCTTACATCCTATATCGAAAGCTTGTAAGGAAATTGGTTATGTAAGGGGTGCCACGGCCAAAATAGTGGAAGGAGCTCAGTATGCAGATGAAAGATCATGATATGAATCATCTCAAAGGAATCTATCTTGCACCCTATATGCAGATAGCCACCTCCCTCATCGGAAAGCGTCGTCATTCCGGAGGGAATATGTTCCGCCATCAGCTGGACACCATGAGCATCTTGATTGACTACGGCTACATTGACAGCGTGTTGCTGAAGGCTGCCGTCATCCACGATGTAATTGAGGACATCCCTGACTTTAACCACAACCTGATTCTAGAAATAGATTCTGAGTCTGGCCTTGTATACGACTTGGTGCTAGAGGTATCAAAAAAAGAAGGCCAGACAAAGAGCGAGTTCCTGCGGGGCATCATTGAGCATGGCAGTATGAGGGCAAAGACCCTCAAGTGTGCCGACCGCATTAGTAATATGATTTCCATGGGCTTTGTTACAGACCCTGCCTTTATTGAGCGGTACTGCGACGAAACTGAATTCTTCATTTTTCCTCTGGCTCTAGAAGTGGACTTCCGTATGTATCAGGAATTAATTGAGTTAGTAATGACTCGCCGCAAGTATCTTGAAGATTCCGGCTACTTGGACAGAAAGAAAGAAGCCATGGCTGGACTTCATCGTCATTAATGTAATTTTTGTTTTCTATAAAATAAGGATACTCAATCTGCTGGAGGCTGTATGTCTAAGATAATTACCTTTGGAGAAATCATGTTGCGGCTCAAGTCCCCTGGGCAAGAGCGATTTTTTCAAACTCCTGCCTTGGAAGCAACCTTTGGTGGAGGTGAGGCCAATGTGGCTGTATCCTTGGCCTTGTTTGGTCAAGATGTGGCCTATGTTACTGCCCTTCCAGATAATCCCATTGGACGTTCCGCCTGTACCCAGCTGAGAGGCTATGGCGTGGATACCTCCACAATTCATTTTGAAAAAGATGGCCGTATGGGAATTTATTTCCTAGAAAACGGTGCCTGTGCCCGCCCCTCAGTGGTGGTGTACGACAGAGAAAACAGTTGTATTGCTGGCTGTGGCAAGGGAAGCTTTAATTGGCAAGAAATTTTTTCTGGGGCAGACTGGTTCCATGTTACAGGTATAACTCCGGCTATTTCTCAGGCTGCAGCGGATGCTACCTTGGAGGCGGTACAGGTTGCAGAGGAATCTGGTGTAAAGGTTTCCATGGATTTGAATTTCCGCAAAAAACTTTGGAAGTACGGTAAATCTGCTCCTGAAGTAATGGCTCAGCTTGTGTCCCATTGCCAGGTGGTGATTGCCAATGAAGAGGACATTCAAAAGTCTCTGGGTATTCCCGCCCCAAAGGTGGATGTGGACTCTGGTCACTTGGAGGAAGAAAGCTATCGTCTCTTGGCTCAGCAGGTAAAGGAAAAATTCCCTCAGCTGGAGCAAGTGGCCATTACCTTGCGGGCAAGTCATTCAGCAGACAATAACGGCTGGTCTGGAGTGCTTTTGGGAAAAAGCGGTTTTCATCGATCACGAAAATATGAAATTGCAGATATTGTAGATAGAGTAGGTGGGGGAGACGCCTTTTCAGCAGGTCTTATCTATGGCTTGCAGGAATTCCAAGATGAAGAGCGGGCCTTGGAGTTTGCAGTGGCAGCTTCCTGTCTCAAGCACACCATTCCTGGGGACTTTAATCTTTCTACAAAGGATGAGGTGCTGGCACTTATGGCAGGTGGTGGCTCTGGGCGAGTTCAGCGATAAAAGGAAAAGATAATGGAAAAATTTGCAGAGATTTACAATAAGATTGGTGAGGTGGGAATTATTCCCGTAATTAAGTTGAATCAAGTAGAGGATGCTATTCCTCTAGCCAACGCCTTGCTGGCAGGAGGAATTCCTGTGGCAGAGGTAACCTTTAGAACAGAGTCGGCGGCGGAGGGCATTGCTCTCATTCGGCGGGAAGTTCCCCAGATGCTGGTGGGGGCAGGAACGGTGCTGTCCACAGAGCAAGCCACCGCAGCCATTGATGCTGGTGCTCAGTTTGTGGTGTCTCCAGGCTCCAACGGCAAGATTATCGATAAGGTTTTGGAATCAGGAGTTGCCATGATTCCTGGTGTAGCCACTCCCACAGAAATTGAGGCCGCCATGGAACGGGGCCTGTCGGTGGTGAAGTTCTTTCCCGCTGAAGCTTTAGGTGGGGTTGCCATGCTGAAGGCGTTGGCTGGCCCCTATCCTCAGATGAAGTTTGTTCCCACTGGTGGCATTTCTGCCAGCAACATGAAGGATTACCTTCAGCAAAAAAATGTGCTGGCAGTAGGTGGTAGTTGGATGATTCAGCCAGATTTAGAAGCCGTACAAGGATTATGCCAAGAAGCCTGTAAAACAGTAGACGAGATTCAAAGGAGCGTATAGTTATGGAAGAGATTTTGCATTTGTTGCAGGATAATGCTCGATTGTCTGTGGCAGATATTGCCGCCATGACAAAGAAAAGCGAAGACGAGGTTCAGCAAATTATTAGCGGACTGGAAAAGGATGGTGTTATCCTGAAATATTCTGCTATCATAAATCCCGAGAAGCTTGCTGAAAGCCGAGAAAAAGTTCGGGCAGAAATCGAAATTCAGGTTACTCCTGAGCGTGAACACGGTTTTGATGCCATTGCCGATCGTATTTATCGCTATCCTCAGGTAAAATCCTTGTATCTCATGTCTGGTGGTTATGACTTAAAGGTGGTAATTGAAGGTGAGTCTCTGCAAGATGTGGCCTTCTTTGTGGCTCGCAAGCTTTCCACCTTGGAAGGGGTTAAAAGCACCAAGACACATTTTATGCTGAAGGCATATAAAGAAAATGACGTGCTGTACGTTGACGAAAAAAAGGATCGTCGTGAAGGAGTTACTGCCTAATGAATACTCGTCAGGATAGATTTTCAGATAAAATCACGGGAACACCTCCTTCTGGAATCCGTAAATTCTTTGAGCTGATTCAAGGGCGTGACGATATTATCTCCTTGGGTGTTGGTGAGCCAGACTTTTCCACGCCCTGGATTATGCGAGAAGAAGCTTTTTACCACCTGGAAAAGGGGCATACCTCCTATACCTCCAACTGGGGCTTACTGGAATTGCGTCAGGAAATCGGCAAATATCTTCAACGATACAACCTGCACTACGACCCAAGCTCCGAGGTTTTGATTACCATCGGTGTGTCGGAGGCCATTGACGTGGTGCTTCGTTCCATCTTGAATCCTGGGGACGAAATCATTATTTGTGAGCCCTGCTACGTGTCCTATCAGCCCTTGGCAGCCCTTTGTGACACAAAACTTATTCACCTTGATACTTCCGTCAATGGTTTTTATCCCACAGCAGAGCAAATCAAGGCTGCTATTACACCAAAAACAAAGGCGCTGATGCTTTGTTCACCCAGTAATCCCACTGGTCGCATGATTCCTGCAGCAGAGCTGGAAAAAATCGCTCAGTTGGTACAGGAACATCAGATTTGGGTGCTGTCCGACGAGGTATATTGCGAGCTGGTATATGATGATAACAAGCATTGTTCCATCGCTTCCTTTCCTGGTATGAAAGATTATACCATCGTATTGAATGGATTTTCCAAGGCCTTTGCTATGACAGGCTGGCGAATCGGTTATTTGTGTTGTAGCAAGGAATTGATGGATCAGGTGTACAAGCTCCATCAATATAGTACCATCTGTGCCCCCATTATGAGTCAGTATGGAGCCTTGGAAGGTTTGCGTTCAGGCTGGTCTGAGGTGGAGCGAATGCGTGTTTCCTATCAGCAACGACGGAATATCATGTACAAGGCCTTTGTGGAAATGGGCTTGGATGTGGTGGAGCCTGAAGGTGCCTTCTACATCTTCCCCAATATTTCTTCTACAGGCTTGACAGCAGAGGAATTTGCCACTCGTCTCATAGAAGAATATCAGGTGGCAGTGGTGCCAGGAGATGTTTTTGGAGCTGGTGGTGCTGGCTACATTCGCTGTTGCTATGCCACTGACATCAACAAGATAAAGATTGCTCTGGAACGAATCGCTACCATAGTGAAGAGTTTGAAATCAAAGTAAAGACTATAGAACAGTGACACAAAAAAGTGTATACTCGTTTCATGTCGATTATAGAAATTAGAGATTTGACATTTTCATATCCTGAAAGGAATTTGGATGCAGTAAAAAATGTATCCTTTTCTGTGGATAGCGGTGAATACATTGCAATTCTCGGGGCAAATGGTTCTGGAAAAAGTACCTTAGCTCGCTTGATTTGTGGATACCTAGAACCATCTGCTGGAAGTATTGTGCGAGAGCAGGGAATGCGAATGGGACTAGTATTCCAGAGCCCAGGAGATCAGATTGTTGCCAGTGTGGTAGAAACTGATACTGCCTTTGGTCCCCGTAATCTGAAATGCTCCGAAGAAGAAGTAATCGGTAGAACTGTTTCCAGTCTTGATTCTGTAGGCTTGCTGGACCGGTTACTGGATAAAACTCGGGATTTGTCTCAGGGACAAAAGCAAAAGTTGGGAGTGGCAGGAATTGCTGCTCTTCATCCTACTGTTTTTGTGCTGGATGAGTCTACTTCCATGATTGACCCAGAATCCCGCAGCCACTTGCTTGAGGTAATGGATAGGTGGCATCAGCAAGGAAAAACCATCCTTCACATTACTCATAGTTTAGAAGAAGCCCATCGTGCACAGCGTGTTATTGCCATGAATGAAGGTCAAATGATTTTTGACGGATCACGGCAGCAATTTATGGCTCACAAAGACATGGAAAAGCTGCTTTTTGGAGAAGCGCTTCCACTTAATACCTTCGTATCTTGTCCTTCTGCCCAGTGGAAGCCCACCTTAGACAATCCTTCTGACGAGATGCCCCGTGGCTTTCAAAATGATGCGGCTTTAATTTTCCGTAATTTAAATTTTGCTTACGAAACTGATGATTTTATTCAGGAGCATCATGGTGAAAAAAAATCTTTGTTCGAAAATTTTTCCCTTCCAGTAGAGGCTGGTCGGTTAACTGCCTTGATGGGCCCCTCTGGTTGTGGTAAATCCACCTTGATGGAGATTGCAGCAGGGCTTTTGTCTGTTCCTGCTGGGGAAGTGTATAGCAATTCTCGCCCCTTGTTGGCCTTGCAAGATAGTGATCACGGACTTTTTGAGGAATTTGCCGCCGATGATGTGGCCTTTGGTCCACGAAATCAGGGAATTGCTGGCAAGGAACTGGTAAAAAAAGTTCGGTTTGCCATGGAGCAGGTGGGGCTTTCCTACGAAAAATTTGCAGAACGTCAAACCATGAGTCTTTCTGGTGGTGAAAAACGAAAGGTATCTTTGGCAGGAATTATTGCCATGGATGGACAGGTGCTCCTGTTTGACGAGCCTACTGCTGGTCTCGATGCCAAAAGTCGCCGTAAGGTTATGGAAATGCTTTTGTCCTTGGTAAAGGCGGGAAAGACAGTGCTTTTTACTACCCATCGTGAGGATGAGGCCATGATTGCCCATCGTGTGGTAAAACTTGCTAACACCGTTCCTGTTTCCATCAAGGAGGTTTTGGTAGCAGATAGCCTCTTGTGTAAAACTTCCCAGGAGCAGGATTGTTCCGAGCAAAGCTTTGAAGAAATCGGGATGCTTCATCAGCAACAGCCCCTTGGGGGAGTGAGTTTGCTGCAATTTCTTTCCAACTTTGGAAGCAGTTTTTCTTCTGGAAGCAATAAGCCTTCAGTCATTCAAGGCTTGCCTGCCTTGGTGAAGTACCTGCTATTTTTTGCTCTCTTTATCTTTTCTTTTGTGACAAAAACCATTTCTTTGGCAGGCATTGGAGTGGGATCTGTTATTTTGTATGGACTTCTGGCCCACTATCCTTTGAAGACTGGATTTTTATCCATCTTAAAATTAATTCCCTGGCTTCTCTTTTTCTTCTTAATTCAGATTTTTTTCCTGCCAGTGTATCCCACGGATACAATTTTGTGGCAAGGAAGTTTTATGGTGATAACGGATACAAAGGTTGTGTCTGGGGTCTTGCTATTGCTCCATCTTACGGCAGCCTTTATTTCCTTGTCGGTTTTTGTGTTTTCCATCTCCGAGCAGGAAATCCTTGACGGCTTGGAAAGCTTGCTCTATCCCTTGGGGAAATGTGGCTTTCCTGTGCGTCACGTTACCTTGGTGGCAGGAGTTGTGTTCCGCTTTGTTCCTCTGTTGGCTCAGGAGGCTGCCTTGATTGTCAAGATTCAGCTGATTCGTGGTGGTTTGGGAGAGGCCACTGGATTTATGGCCAAGATTCGGATTTTGCTTCCCCTGTTAATTCCCTTAACTATCAGAACCTTGAATCAGGCTTCGGTGCTGGCAGATGCCTTAACTGCTCGGTATTACTCTTGAAACAAGGTCTACTGTAATTGATTCTTCTTTAACCTCATAATTTTTCTCCACAGATGAAAAAAAACTTGCAATCTGTATATTGTGTGTTACAATGGAATAGCAAATTTGGAGAAAAATTATGTTGTGGAGAATGATTAAGTTTTTGGTAAAGACATCAGTTAAAGTGATTGTGTTGCTGGTTGTTGTGATTGGTGTGTTATCTGTTGTAAATTATTTCTTTGATACCCCCATTGATGGACATATAGATAAAGTTGTTAGTAGTGTTACAGGTTACGCAAAATCAGTAGATTTTAAAGATTCTGCTGATAAGGTTACTGGTTTTGCACAGAAGGTTGATTTTAAAGGTGCCGCTGACACGGTGAAAAGTTACGCACAGAAGATAGATATTAAGGGTGCTGCTGACACGGTAAAAAGTTATGCACAGAAAATCGATGTTAAGGGGGCTGCTGACACAGTTGTAAATTACGTAAAGAAAATAGACCTAAAAGGATTCACCAGTGTTGTTTCTGATTACGTGGGAAAGGTGGATTTAAGCGCCTTTACCGATGACGAATTATTTAGTTTTTACTTATCCAATCCTAAAGATTTTATTAACAAAGGTGCGACCCTTTTGGAAAACTTTTGGTCCAATGATACGGTACACTGGGACGAAAAGCAAGGTGAGATTGTGTATGACAAGGGTGTTGAACAACATTCTATTCCTGCTTCGGTCACTGGTAGTACAGCAGATTTATTGACTGTATGTAATACCTATCTTGGAGTTCCCTATAAGCTTGGGGGAATGAGCCGGAAAGGGATGGACTGTTCGGGCTTTGTTGTACTTGTACACAAGGAAGCTCTTGGATTATCTTTACCACGAACTGCACATGAGATTTATACCGTAGCAACCCCCATTGCTAACGAGTCCTTAGTACCAGGGAATTTGGTATTTTTTAGTGCATCAGGTAAAAGAATCAGTCATGTGGGAATATACTTAGGAGATGGTAAGTTTATTAATGCAGCCTCTGGTGGGCCACGGACTGGAGTTGTTGTTTCCAAATTAAGTGAAAAATCTTGGCGTAGATCTTTTGTGGGCGGAGGGGCTATTTTTTAGAAAGTATTGGCCTTTGTATGAAAATATTGTATACTGCTGACAAATAATGCAGTTTTCAGAGGTGTAATATGCGTAGACGAGCTCTTATCAGTGTGTTTGTAAAAGATGGTGTTTTGGAGTTGGCAAAATTTCTCCACAACAATGACTGGGAGATTCTTTCCACCGGTGGAACTGCCAAATATTTGGTGGATCAGGGAGTTCCTGTTACCGATGTAAGTGCAGTTACTGAGTTTCCAGAGTGCCTTGATGGTCGAGTAAAAACCCTCCATCCCAAGGTGCACGCTGGAATCCTTGCTATCCGTGACAAGGCTGCCCACATGGATTCTTTGAATCAGTTGGGGGTTGCTCCCATCGACTTAGTCTGTGTAAACCTCTATCCCTTCTTTGATAAGGTGCAAGCAGGACTTTCCTTTGAAGAAACCGTGGAGTTCATCGATATTGGTGGCCCCACCATGCTTCGTTCTGCCGCCAAAAACTGGCAGGATGTACTGGTGCTTACCGACCCTGCTGACTATGCCGATGCCATGGCAGAAATCGGTTCTGGCAACAAGAACTTGGTGCTCCACCGTCGCCTTGCAGGAAAGGTATTCAACCTAACCAGTGCCTACGATGCAGCTGTGTGTCGTTTTATGTTTGATGGCCTAGATTCCATTGTAGCTGAGGATGGCACTGCCACCTTTGATCCCCAGCTTCCTCAGTACTATCCCATGTCTTTGGAAATGGGCCAGTCTCTGCGGTATGGAGAAAATGGCCATCAGCAGGCAGCACTCTACCTGTGGGCCGACAGAAAGGGTGCCTTTGGTGGTATGAAGCAGCTTCAGGGAAAAGAGCTTTCTTATAATAATATTCGTGACCTAGATGTGGCTTGGAAGGCTGTGTCTGCCTTCAATCGCTTTGTTCGTCAGGCTGCCAGTGTGTCTGGAACCGACTACTCCCAGTGGGAAGGCCCTATCTGTGGCAAGCTAGCTGACGGAACTAAGGCAAATCCCTCTGGCTCCCCACTTTCTGTTTCCTTTGGAGAGGCTTCTAGCAGTGTCTTTACTGTAGCTTTAAAGCACAACACTCCCTGTGGTGCCGCCTTGGGAACTTCTATTCTCGATTCCTACAAAAAGACCTATGACTGCGACCCTGTTTCCATCTTTGGTGGCATTGTGGGTTGTAGTGCCGTAGTAGATAAGGCTGCTGCTGAAGAAATGAGCAAATGCTTCTTGGAGGTAATTGTTGCTCCTGGCTTTACCGACGAGGCTAAGGCTGTATTTGCTGAAAAGAAAAACCTTCGTTTGGTGGAAGCTGCCATTCCTGCTGAAGAAGACTGGGAATGCATTGCTGTAGACGGTGGACTTTTGGTACAGAATCGTGACAACGAATTGTTCAGCCGTTGGGATATTGTTACTAAGGCTCGTCCCACCCAGGCTCAGATTGATGAAATGGCCTTCGGTATGGCTGTGGCCATGTTTGCAAAGTCAAACGCTATTTTGGTAATTAAGGATCGTGCAGCCATTGGAATTGGTTGTGGCCAGACAAACCGTATTTGGGCTGCAGGTCAGGCTTTGGAGCGGGCAAAGGCCGTTACCGACGGAGCTGGAACTGAGGCTGCTCAGGTTCTGGTAAGTGATGCCTTCTTCCCCTTTGCTGACTGTGTGGAAAAGGCTGCAGAGTTTGGTATTAAGGCCATTGTTCAGCCCGGTGGTTCCATGCGGGATCAGGAATCTATCGATGCTTGTAACAAACACGGCATTGCTATGGTGTTTACTGGTGCTCGTCACTTTAAGCACTAAGGAGTAGATTGTGCTTTTTTACCTTGCTTCTTGGCTGATGGAATCCTTTGGGCCAGCTCGACTCTTGCAGTCCTATGTTGTACTCATCGTCCTTGCTCTATATTTGGGATTCTTCGTTACCTGTTATCTTTTGCCAAAGTTCTACAATTGGCTTCCCCATGACAGGGGGCGTGAATTTACCTTAACGGCAGAGGCAGCCAAGGGCAAGCCTACCGGTGCAGGCTCTGTATTTATTACCTTTTTCACAATTATCTGTGTGCTGGTGGTTCCTTTACGGAGCTTGCAGTCTTGTATTCTTGTACTTACTTGGTTGACCATGATAACGGGGTTTCTCGATGATCGTAGTACCACCAGTTGGGGAGAATACTTAAAGGGTGCCTTAGATTTAGTGATTTGTTTAGTTGCTTCCATTTTACTGTATTTTTTTATCTCTCGTTCTACGGCAGATGGAAATGTGTATATTTGGTTGCCCTTTTTATCTAGCTCACTAAAAATTACACCATGGATTTACATTCCCATGGCTACCATTTTGTTGTGGCTTTCCATCAATACCACCAACTGTACCGATGGTGTAGACGGGCTTTCTGGTACCTTGGTGCTGATTGCCCTCATTACCATGGGCTGTCTTTTCTACTTTGTTTTTGGTCACAAGGAAATAGCCGCCTACCTACTTGTTCCCCATATTCCTCAGGGAGCAAGCTGGGCTGTTATGACCTTTGCCTTGGCAGGTGTATTAATGGGCTATTTGTGGCATAATGCCTTTCCCAGCAAGGTCTTGATGGGGGATGCAGGAAGCCGAGCCCTGGGCTTTTACATCGGTGTGTGCGTTCTTGTGAGTGGAAATCCTTTTTTGATTGTAGCAACTTCTTCCATTATCTTTGTAAACGGTGGAATGGGATTGCTAAAGATAATTTTGTTGCGATTCTTTAAGATTCGTGTTTTTTCAAATATTCGTTTTCCCCTTCACGACCACATGCGGCATAATCACAATTGGTCAGCAACTCAGGTGCTAATTAAGTTTATGATTATGCAGGTACTGATTACTATGGCATTGTTGGGAATCATGCTAAAGATTCGTTAAGGGGTACAAGAACTCGATTTTGTTGAAAGGGTGGGGGCTTTTCTCACCCTTTTCTTTATGGTATCCTTGAGCTATGTCAAAGCGATTTTCTTTGGGAACCATACTCTGTGTTCTCCTTTTTGTCTTGTCTTTAACTGGATGTTCAGACCGCATGGGATACAGCGTTCTGTTATGGTCTGTGCCAGAACAGGGACTGGATGATGGTGAACTAGTTCCTGTGTACATTAAGTCAAATATTTCACAAACCTACGTTATTGGCACCATGGATTCAGATTTGAAATTTGAAGTACCTTTGTGGCAAATTACCGAACCAGACACAAAATCTTCTGCAACAAAATCCGCAGAAAAATATCTTGAGTATCAGCATCAGTATGCACGAGTGGCTTTGGATGGTCTTCCCATGCGAGCAGAACCAGTGAATACTGCAAAACAAGTGTATCGTCTACGTAAAAACGAAGTGATTAAGGTGCTGTACAAGGGTGAAGGAGCTGCAGTTATGTCTGGCTCCAATGCCATGGAAGGTGATTGGCTTCGGGTGCTTACTAGTGATGGAACGTTGGGCTGGTGTTTTTCCTACAACTTGCGTCTTTTTGACAACCGCACTGTGGAGGAACAGGAACAGACCAGTGTAGCCACATCAACTGAGGCCCAAGAAGATGGTACCTTGAAAAAGGTTCTGGGCAAAGTATGGTATCCAGATTCTTACAGAACCATGATTAAATCTCGCACTATGGACTTGGAACAGTTGGAAGCAGGCTATCACTTTGATACAGGTGCTTCTTCTGGCTCCGTACAGTTGAAAGTACCCGGATTGACTATTTCCTTCCCCTATGTGGATGTGGAAAAAACAGGAGCCAATACCTACAAGTTTACTGATACTCCCATTAGCATTACGGTGCATCGTGATGATTTTATTGCAGTTCAGTACACCGATGATCATGGTCGTCCCACAGCCTATGACTTTGTTACCTTGGATGAAAGTCTTTCTCGAACCATTGTTTCTGAAAAGCAACGTCGCCATCAGTTATATGCGGAGCTTGAATCCTTTGGCCCCACTTTTGCCAGTTCAAACTACGGAAAACTTACCTTCAACGGGGAAAATCAATTCCAGTGGAGTGGCTATCGTCAGCTGCAGCCTTCCATCATTCCCCAGGGAGCCCTCGGCAGGGGAACTGTGGAATTCAAATATTTCTTGTCTAAGTCTTTGACAGGTCGTTATGATGGCGTTATGACCTTAACCTTTGATAAGGGAACGCGAGAAGTGAATTTCTTTTATAAGGTTGAAGATAATGGATTGCGTCTGGAAGTGGCAGGAACTCATTTTAACGGAAAAACCATTACCGACAGAAATTCCAATCCTGTGGTTATCTTCTTCTCCCGACAAAATACCGGGACAGCAGGACAGAATTAACCATGGCCTTTGTTCAATTTTCTAAGGTGTCGCTGGCTTTTGGTGACAGAGATATTTTAAAGGATGTGTCGGTAAATCTTGCTGCAGGAACAAAGGCTGCCCTCAGTGGAGCTAATGGTTCTGGTAAGTCTACTTTAATGAAGATTATGGCAGGGGAAATTGCCCCCGACAGTGGTCAGCGAATTGCTCAAAAGGATGCACGTATTGTGTATCTGCCTCAGTCTGGCATTGTTCATGCAGGCTGTACCTTGCGTCAGGAAGCAGACCGAGCTTTTGAGTATGGTTACCAGCTACAGCGAGAATTGGAAGAAATTGGGGATGCACTCAAAGATTCCTCCCAAAAAAGTGGCCCCCTGCTGGAACGCCATCACGAAATTACCACCCAGTTGGAAGAATCTGGTTGGTATCGCCGTGAAGCTCAGGCGGAGCAAGTGCTTTTGGGCCTTGGCTTTTCCCGTAGAGATCTAGACCGACAAACTCAGGAGTTTTCTGGCGGTTGGCAAATGCGTATTGCCCTAGCCAAGGCCTTGATGCAGCATCCTGATATCCTGCTTTTGGACGAGCCCACCAACTACCTTGATTTGGAAGCTCGAAACTGGCTGGAAGAATTCTTAAACTCCTTTTCTGGTGGATTTTTGCTGGTAAGTCACGATCGCTATTTTCTTGACACCACCGTTACGGAGGTCTACGAGCTATTTAACGGGGATTTGCATCGTTATGTTGGTAACTACACCAACTACGAAAAGGTGCGTCAGGTGGAGCTAGAAAGTCTTATGGCAACCTATCAGCAGCAGCAGGAGGAAATCCGAAAATTAGAGGATTTTATCCGTCGCTTTGGTGCTAAGGCCACCAAGGCAGCTCAAGCTCAAGAGCGGCAAAAAATGCTGGATAAACTCCTTGCTCAACAGGTGCAGATTCCAGAATCCCTTAAAAAAATGCGATTTTCCTTTCCTCCTGCTCCTCATTCAGGTCGCCTGGTGCTGACTCTAGAAGGAGTGAGCAAGTCCTACGATGGAGTGCGCCAAGTGTTAAGTCAGCTTGATTTAGTGCTGGAAAAAGGTGAGCGGCTTGTTGTGGTGGGATGCAATGGTTCTGGTAAAACCACCTTGCTGAAAATTCTAGCCCAGCAGGATGCATCCTATGAAGGTAGTGTAAAGGAAGGAGCTGGTGTGGCAGTGGGCTACTTTTCTCAGGATAGTGCAGAAAAGATTTGCGGTGCCACCACGGTTTTAGAATATATTGAAAGTCAAGCTCCCTTGGAACTGATTCCGCGGGTACGAGATATGCTGGGCTCCTTCTTGTTCCGTGGAGACGATGTATTCAAAACCCTAGATGTGCTTTCTGGTGGTGAAAAAAGCCGCCTTGCCCTGCTGCAACTTCTGCTTAAGCCTGTAAACCTGCTGATTCTTGACGAGCCCACCAACCACCTGGACCTTCACTCCAAGGACGTGTTGCTAGAAGCCCTAGAATCCTTTGGTGGCACGGTGGTTTTCGTTTCCCACGACAGAGGCTTTATTCAGTCTTTGGCTACCCGTGTTCTGGAGCTTTCTCCACCAGTGGAAGTTGGTTCTGGGTCAGGGATGACGGTTACCTCTTGTGGACGAGCCAGAAATTTCCCCGGAAGCTATGAATATTATCTTGAGCGCCTTGCTGCTGAAGCTGCAGGCATGGAGGTAACTCCCGCTCCTGGCTCTGGAAAAACTTCTTCTACAAATCCTTCAAAGCAAGATACAAGTGAGGGAGTTAACGCTCCCAGTGCTGGGGCTTTAAAGTACGAGGAGCAAAAAAAGCTTAAAAACCAGAGACGCAAGCTGGAAAGGGAAGAGGAGCGGCTTATGGAAGAAATTGCCGCTGCAGAGGATGAAAAGCAGGAGCTGGAAAACCAGCTTGCCCAGCCAGAAGTCTACAGTGATGGAGAGAAGAGTCGTCAGGTTCAGGAAGCTATAGAGGCTCTAGATACAAAGATTCAAGAACTTACCACCGCTTGGGAAGAGGTTTCCGCTCAGCTGGAAGGATGAGGAGGGAGTTTCGGTGCTTGGCATCTACCGATGCTTTGCAGGTCGGTGCTTTAAAATTCAATATAATGAATACTAAGGTAGGTGTTTAAATCGCTAGCTTAGTAATTTTAAAATTACTGGCTTAATTCACTTTAAAATCTCTAGCTTGGTATTTTTTAAAATACTGGTCCTTCGTACGTTTACGACTAGTCGATCTTTTAAACACGATCGACTAGTTACACTTTGAAGACTAATCGATCGCAAACCTTAGATCGACTAGTATTTTTTAAACGCTCGACCAGTGATTTTTAAAATCACTGGCTTAGAAATTTTAAAAATCGCTGGCTTATTTCATCCAGATGAAACTAGTCGCTGGTCTACTTTTTTATACAGTTGCCATGGCAATCTCCCTTCCACAAGTTCTGCAGCCAAACTTTCTCCCTACGAGTCAGAAAAAAAATCTAAAAATCCAAACTTTTTTCCCGCAAAAACGACAAATTCTTGCAGTTTAAAGCGAATAATATATATGTAAAGAATTTTTTTCAGGAGCTAAAATGAAGGTGACACAATTCCAATTCAAAAAATGGGAAGACTTAGACATAACCGATGATTTCATCTTTTCCCGCGTGATGCGGAACAAAAGGCTCTGTCGCACCTTGCTAGAAATGATTTTGAAGGTTAAGATTGGCAACATCAAGTTTCTTACCAGCCAACATGCCCTCCAGATTGAACCTAACGCAAAAGGCATCATTATGGACGTATATTTAAAGGATGAAAAACGTGTCATTAACGTAGAAATGCAGACCTCCAATAAAGGGAACCTTCCCCGCCGTGCTCGGTATTATCAAGCTGCAGCCGACATTGACACCACACCTAAAGGTTCAGAATACAAGGACTTAAAAGAAAACTATGTAATTTTCATTTGTACTTTTGACCCTTTTCTTAAAGGGCAACCTTACTATACTTTCCAAAACATGTGCCTCGAATACAAAGAACCAATTTACCTAAAAGACGGAACCACCAAAATTTTCTTGAACACCACCTCCAAAGACCTGAGCAGCCTTGACGGTGAGTTACGCTTGTTCTATGATTATATCAAAGATAAAATTGCTCAAACAGACTTCACCAAAGAACTGGATGCCACAATTTTTCGTATGAAGCAAGAAAAGGAGGAGCGAAACATGTATCTCACTTATTCGTCCCGCATGATGGAACAGCGACGTGATGGTTATGAAGCGGGATTGTTCACTGGCAGGGAAGAAGGCATTTCCATCGGACTTGCTACAGGTCGTGAAGAGGGCATTTCTATTGGGCTGGAACGTGGTGCCTACCAAAAAGCTCTGGAGATGGCAAGAGCAATGTACTTGGATAAAGTTCCCATAGAAACAATTGCTAAATACACCAACCTCCCGCTAGAAACGGTGATGGAACTAAAACAAGAAATGTAACGGTGGCTCAGAGGTGGGGTGTTCCGTTTGGAAGACTACACCTTGGGTTTTGTTCACGAACTCGTAGTGGATAGTGCGGGGAAATTTTAGTAATAAAGCATATAAATCAGCTACATTAATTTTTTTATTGCTTTTAACAATGTAAACATGACATATATATTTTTTCCATATTTAAAATCGCTGACGAAACAGAAAATAATTTAGCTCGTTCTATATTCCTACGCCTTATTTCTTCTCTCAAAGATTTATTCTTGTAAAGCAAAATAATTGCATCTAAAAATGATTTTGGAACATCCAAATCACATAAAATTCCATTTTCAAAATTGATAACAACATCTTGGTGTCCACGAATATCGGAAGCAACTAGAGGTAAACCTGTGGCCATGGCTTCTATGAGTGCAAGTGGTAAACCTTCCTGTTTACTTGGCATAATGAGGATATCTGAAAGTCTGCAATAGTCGTCTACTTTTTTTGTGTATCCAGTAAATAAAACATACTCAGTCATTTCATCAGTTGAAACAAGCAGTTTATAATCTTCTAGCAACTTTCCACTTCCACAAAATATCATTTTTAATGATGGAATATTCAACTTCAATTCCTTCAGAATGCGAAATATAAGTTTATGATTCTTTCTAGGAATAAATTCTGCAGTATATAATAAAATAAAATCATCAGGTGAAAAGCCATAAGATTTACGCAGGAGTATTTTTTCCTCTTCAGATTTAATTGGATGGAATCTTTCAAGATTTACTCCTACACCGTCAATTTTATAAATTTTTTGCACGTTCATAGTCCTCCTCATTTATAGTGATAATTACATCTGTCCAGTGAGCAAGGAACTTTTCCATGGGATAGTACAAGAGCCAGTTCACCAGTGGAGCCCCCTTATAAAAATGGAAGCCGTGGGCGGTATAAATAACCTTGAGCTTTCCTTGCTTCCATAGTTTTAAAGCTGCCAGTCGGCCGAGAACCCCACCCATGGGAGTGTGGCAGTGGAGAATCTGGTAATTTCCGTTAGCTAGGATATCTTTCAGTTGTTTCAAGCCTTGCAAGTTCTTGAGACTAAAAGGACTACGGGCAATGTTAATGGAGAATTGGTTGTCACAATCAAGCACGTTTTCTTCTCCTGCAGAGCAATAGTCCACTTGCCAGCCTTGTTCCTTGAACCACTGCATAAATGGACGGTTAAACTTGGAAAAATTTGCGGTGTTGGAAAGGAAGAGGATTTTATTCATGGGCGGACTCACAGTGATTTTAGGAAACAGTGTATTGCCAACTGCAATGCAATACAGATTCGATACTGAAGTTTGAAAAGGAAACCGTTCTTTGATTTTTTAGTCGTAGAGGACACGTTGTTTCCTGTACGGCGATAATATATGTTTGCCTCCTTTACAAAACTGCAAGTTCCTGAGCTGCTTGCAATTAAACCAATCCAAAGGTCATGTGCCAACAGTTTCCTCGGAAATGGAAGGGCTTTGACAAGGGTTTCTCTGTCGAAGGCCATGCAACAACCAATGAACTTTGACTTGATGAGATTTAAGGTGGTGGAAGAAGAGAACGGGGACTTCTTGTAAAAATTGTAAATTTGAATCTGACCATTTTCGTCGCAGGTAGTGAAATTCGACATGACTAAACTTGCGTCTTTGAGAGCATCTGTCATTTGTGGGATTCTGTTGTCCATCCAAACATCATCCTGATCTGCTAGAAAAATATAATCACCTTGGGCAGCTTTCAGTGCATTTTCAAAGTTGTCAGTGGCATAATAAAAGTTTCGAGCATATCGTATCTTAGCATACTCACTCTTTTTCTCATGATGAAGTAATTTAATGCGTTTATCATTATAGCTCTGTATTATCTCCAGTGTCCCATCAGTACTGCCATCGTCACTGATAATCAGCTCGTCCTCTAGTCCAAGCTGACACAAGATGGAGTCAATCTGCCCACGGAGGAATTGCTCGCCGTTGTAGGTTGCCATGCAGACTGAAATCATCTGTCACACCTCAAAGGAAGATTTTTCAGGTAATATAGATTCAAATGCACAGGAGAGGATCTTGCATGCATTCTCAAAGTCAAGGGAATCAGAGTCATTCAAAACTATCTCGGAGAATTTTTGTCTCTTTATACATTCTGAGGCAAATTTTATGTTCTGGTCAGAAAGTGTGAACATTTTCCTGTTATAACCTGGATGTATAGGGTGGAATTGGCCTGTACAAAACCTATAGTCTTGGAAAAGATACTGATTGACGTCCTGTTGGGAGCGGAACCGGTGCCCCATGGTTGCAGTCAGGGCTTCAGGAAAGATTTCCCAGACTTCCTCCAAAAGGGATTTTGTGTAGGGAACAGCAAAGTGGGGGTTGTAAAATCCTGTGAATCCTGAATAGGGGAGCAGCAGCAGAGTCCTTGCCAATGCCTTTCCATATTTGACATTCAGCCATTTGCAAAGATTCCCACGTATCACATTTTTTTTTGAGAATACAGAGTTGATGAGATTATTATTGTTCAACAGGATATGCCCTATATCTGTAAGACTTATTGTTCCAAGTATTGCACTGTCACAGGGAAGTCCCTTCCTAAAAAAGAATTTTTTCCTGACCGGTGAGGTCAGGAACAAATCGTCATTAAAATAGACGATTTGTTCCGCCAGCCCAGGGATTCTGTGCATCATCAGCTCAATGGGATTTGAGCTGAACACTGGCAGATACTCCGCCGGGATGTAATCGCTGTGACGGACCCAGTGGAGCTTTGGGGCGGAAAGATTGAGCCATTCAGGTTTTTGCCCGCAAGTAACAAAGTGAACCTTCCGTACCCAAGGTGCAAATTGTTCCACGCCTCTGAACCAGTACTTCAAAAGCCCATAATCCCGGTAGCGTTTTGAAGATACATCTACTATACGCTTGTCTTGTGGGCAGTACTTGTTGAATTCAGCTATCCAGGCTGGGTCGCTGCCATCCACCCAAGGAATTACAAAGTCGATGTCAGAAAGTTCTTGTTTCATGTCTGTGGCCTACCTTGAAAAGATTGATTGATAAGGAGTCAGTCCCAGGCCTCCATCTGCGGAGGAAGGATTGCTGAGGAGGGATTTTACATACATCAGGAAAAAGCTGAGGATGATAAAATACAAAAAAAGCTTCCTGTATTTTGACTTTCCGTGAAACAGAAATATGATGAAAAGAACATAGGCACTATCAAAGATATTTGTCAGACGGCCTAATATTCTGATTTGAGCTGACAGGATGATAAATATTCCTTGTACGATGGCAAGAATACAGATTGCATTGTATTTTATGTCTTTTGTTTGGGCAGGATCTCTTCGGAAGGAGACAAGAAACAGGAACAAAACAAGTTCCTTTAGAACGATTCCGAGTCCAGATCCCAACTCTGTTTTGGAATTGTAGATTGTATTGATATATGATGCGTATGGTGTCAATGCAATGAAGGACTCGAAGAGGACAACTCCAATGTCAAAGAGAGCGAATGCCGAGCAGAGAAAGAGAAATACGGTTCCGTTGAAGATTGGATTCAAGCATTTCAACCTAAGCCCCAAAAAAGGAATCAAGCACAATGGTAGGAACAGTGAGGTGTGAAAGAGTCCCGCCATGACTCCCCAAAAAACTGCCTGAAAATTTCGTCCCAGCATATATTTTTTGAGCGACACAAGGAAAACGAGGGAAGCAAATGCTTGTCTTACCAGTGAAAAAGATGAAATCCAGCTTGTGCAGATATAAATTGGCACACATATATAGAAATATTTTCTTGGTAGTACAGCAAAAAGTATAGTTGTTGATATGTAGGAGACAAAAACAAAGAGCCAGTGGACATCCAATGAAAAAAAATCTATGAGCCAAATCAAGGGAATCCATCCAGGCTCGAACATGGTGTAGTAGTTGAGAGCTACCCCGTTCGAAACAATCCGTACATAAGTCTTATAGTCCGTCCCAATTCCGTACCTTAAGGCTAAAGGTAGGAACAAGGTTAAGAAGGTGAGACAAAGAAAAACTATCGTAGAACTTTTGTCTCTTGACTTTGAGTAGCAGAAAGAGAATACCGTTGAAAGAAAATAGACAAGGATATAGGGAATCATTTTTTATTCCTCAAAAAGATAAGGAAGTCACAGATTCCCATGAACCCATGGAGAAAGCAGAATATATGTATTTTTCCGAAAGGAGAACAAGGCAATTTGAACAGCTTTGAGTCAAACTCATTATACAGGTTGCGATTATTTTTTCGTATTTCTTTATTCTTTGAAAAAATAACGTATGATGCCTTGACTCTGGTTTTAAGAGTGGCAATGCTGTCTTGGAATACTGGTAAAAGATTCCGCTCTTTCAAGAATAATTCAATTTCTTGCACATTCCCGATAATTTGTTCAAGTCGCTCCTTCGTAATATTGCTCACAATGCTGTCTGGATTGCTCCTGTAATGATACAAAGCCTTGTTCAAACAGGAGATTTTCTTTGCATGGGCAAACACCTTTGCTGATAGCAACATATCCTCCCACATATCCAATCCTTCTATCCAGCTTATATTTTTTTCCACCAGTATAGAACGTCGTATCAACTTTACATGAAGCCATCCTTGAATCCATCCTTCCAGTAAACCACGAAGACAATCTAAGGGCTCTGGTGGGAGCTGGTTTTTCACTTCTACAGATTTATTGTTGTATTCCCTCATCAGATTGCATCCAACCACATCTGCCTTTGTTCGTTCCGCCTCGTTGTATAGCTGTTCCAGATAGTCTGGTTCAACCCAGTCATCGGAGTCAACGCAAATGATGTAGCGCCCTTGGGCTTGCAGCAGGCCGGTGTTTCGGGCTGCTGCACTCCCACGATTAGTATCGTGGGAGTGCAGCATTACCTTATCTTTCATAGCTGGGAAATCAGCCAGCACACGATGCACCACTTCCATGGACTTGTCTGGAGAGCAATCATCTACGATGATAACCTCACATTCGTGAATAATGCTATTTTTCAATACACTTCGTAGGCATTGTTCGATATATTGTTCCACCTTGTAGACTGGAATAAGGACACTAACTTTTATCATAAGCCAACCTCCTGTATTTCCCTTGAAAGGTAAGCCCAGCTTTCCTTTCTATCAGCTTGTACCTGCTCTTTGAACTTGGCAAAGTCAAGGTGAGTTACTCTATCGATAATTTCCCGTTCCTCAAGCCCTGTACATTCACAAGATTCCAGACCGTAACGTTGCAGGAACTGAGTTCTTCTATTATCTTTACAAGAATTTATTGTAACAAGTGGCCGTTCAAAAAGACTTGCAAATACACAGCCATGGAATGAAGTTGAAACCACCAAATCTGAATGATAAATATAATTTAAAAATTCCAAGGGACCAGTAGCAAATCTATTCTTGTAGTGACCAAAGTAATCTTGCTTTAGTGCAGGCTTTGTTATAATGACTTTCAATCCAAGATATTTTGCCAGTTTTCCTGCCAGATTATAGGCTTCTTTATCATAATCCAAGATGTACAAGACAAGATATTTTCTCTTATAAGGGCGTTCTCCCACCAATTTCATCCATTTTTCTTTGCTTAGTAAAAGTACAGGATCCATGTGTACTAGCATTGGGCGGTTTATAATTTTTTTCAGCTGTTGAATACTTCCTTGTTCCCGCAGGGAAAGAGAATCAAATTGTTCCACATAATCATGAATTAGATTATGTTCTATTTCGTTAAATTCCAACTGTTTTGGCCCCAGGGAAACAGCATAAGAAATTTTTCTAGCTTTCTTTACAAAGGGAAGATAATAAATCCAGAAAAAATCCTTGCACCTAATGTTCCAAGGTTGGTCGCCTCCAGCAATATACAAGTCACAACCAAAATCTTCTTCTCTACATTTTTCTTCCGAGAACTCGGCAGTGACATTCAGATAAGTATTAATAAATTCCTCAAAAAGTAGGAATTTCTTCCGGAGCTGAGGATAATGCAACAAAATTGCAAGTTTGTGTTTGAATGTTGACCTGTGGGGAAAGATGTCGTAATACCTCTTCTGAAGATCAGATCGAAAATTCAGAATTTTATAGTCAATATCGGGAAAATTCTCCTTGATAAATTCCTGTAAGGCATAGGCTTGCAGACAGGAACCATAATTGTGAGAGGCATGGAAGGTAATGCAGCCAATACTTTTCATTTTTTCAAACACCTCTTTATCGTAGTTTTTAACGTAGTTGGAATAATGGATGCAACAAATCTTCTTGTCTTGAGATACGTTGGATTTACATAAACAAACTTCTTGAAAAAAACTGTATCATTTTGCTCATCAATACCTTCATACATCATATCCCGAACTGCAGGACGTATTGTGGGGTGATTTAGATTGGTATTAAACTTTCGTACTTCATCCACAGTACAGTTAAAACTTTCCCAACATCCAACCAATTTTTGGAAACACTCCTTTCCCCCTGAGGTATTCACCAACACCACAGAAACACCATTTTTTCTTTGAACAGTAGGATAGAAGTGCTCAACACCCCAAAAATCTCCAATGGTCAAGTCTCCTACACGTTCCATTGAGGCAAACTGGCAATTGTAGCAGGACTCACGATACGTCTCACCACGGATAAAGCTTGCGTAGTAGGGATCGCAGGCTGCTTCCATTGTCTTTGTCTTTGTCTTTGTCTTGAACTTTCCACCACAACTCCAGCCTGCTACATCCTTGTCCCGAAATCCATAATAGAGAATTCTTCCCCCAGTCCTCTTTCCAAGCCAAGAGAGATACCGTGAAAACAGTTTTTGACTTGGAACACCATGGCAAATCAAATCTATAGTTATCAAGGTTGAGTAATCTTTCCCAAGAAATGATTTTAGTCCAGCAATTTGGCAAGGGAGACCACTATAAAGAACTTTTTTTCCATTTTTGAGCAGTTCTCGCACTTGCAAATAACTATCCTTTACATTTCCTGCCACATACTTTGAACCCTGTAATTTGTATAACTTATCTTGGGAACTTATTCCTATATGTTCCACAACAAGATTCTCATCATAGGCAGCACCAAAGACGACTCCACCTTCCTTCAGAACCTGACAGGCAATACCAGCAAAGGCTCCCCCAGAAGCACTTTTTTCCAGTACTGATGAATCCTTTAATATAAGTCCAAATGCTTCCTGCTTGTAAGAGGATTGTTCTGGTAGTGTCAGAATAGGACAACGCCCCACACAAACTCCGCAATCAGTACATCGAACCAAATCTATGTTGGGATACAAAAAACCTTCCTGATTCTCCACCATTTCTATACAGTGATGGGGACATATCATTGAGCAGGACTGACAACTAGTACACTTATTTTTGTCCAAGAGATAAATGTTATTCATTTGCTGTACCTGAGATGAAGAAAATTATGAATGAGGGCTTTTTCTGCCTTTGTCATTCCAAATATGTACATCAAAGGGAGATTCACTGCTAAGCTCCATAAACACGAAACAATCAAACCACCAAGGCCTTTTAATCTAAAAGAAAGAAAATTAGTTACTATAAACCCAATAACTAATACACTGGTGCATCTAAACACAACATTAAACATAAATTCCTTAACAGGAAGTCCAACTCTTCCTCGCAAGAAAAATATCCTCCAAATTGTTGTGATTACAGCAAGTGCAAGCCGTATCATTAGAATGGATTGGGGATGATCCCCCAAATTCAGTGTCACAATACTCAGTGGAAGATTGGCAAATATGAGGATACTGACAATCAATTGATACTTCCGAATGTTGCCAGTAGCTTGAATGGACATCCACAATGGACCATTCAGGGAATCCACCAAACTCCACAACAATATAAGTCTCACAAAACTCACTGAATATTCAGGAACATCCTGTAGCCATAGACCCAACACATAGGGACAATTTATGTAGAGGGGAACCACTATTAAAGACAGTAGAAAGAAAGAAAATTTTGCAGAACGAATTACCAAACTCTCAAACTTCTCTGTTTCTCCTGCAGCATAACTTTTTATCAATTGCGGATTAAAGGCAGTTTGAAAATTCCCCACAAAACTGTAAACGGCTGTATTTATCTGTGTTGCTATCCCCATAGCTGCATTTACCGTCACATTGGTAAACAGGTTCAAGACAATATTTGTTCCCTGCTGGTTGCATACGTTGGCTGTAGCCCCCAGCAAACTCCAACCAGAAAAACCAAGCAGTTCTTTCACCAAGGAAATATCTTTTACCTTATGAAAATGTGCTACCTCAAATTTTTTGTTACAATAAATTTTATAACAGAACAAAATAATGACAGAAACAAATGTCAATAAGAGTGAATAAACAACCAATTTGTCAGCAGATGAAATCAATAGCAAATAGATTACAAGTAATTTCAATAATGCTTCAATAATACTCATCCATGCAAAAAATGACATTTTTTCATAGGCTATAATCATTGCATTGTAGGGAACACGTAACACATTAAATACGGTTGTAATGACACTGAGCTGATAACACCAGAATGCAGCTGTACGGCGTTCAGCAGGCATATTTAACTTTGCATCAACAAGCCATAACCCAAGACTTTCAGCTAAAATAATAAAAATAATTGCTATGCCAAAATGAATCAGAATACTTGAACTAAAAGTTTGTTGCGTTTTCTCGTTATCATTTTGGCCAATATTAAAATTAAGGAAACGTTGGGTCGACGTAGCCATGGTAGTGTTGACAAAACTAAATAACACAACCACCCCAGCCACCACATTGTATATCCCATAATCCTCCGCTCCGAGGGTAGCCAGCACAACCCGCACCGTGTACAGGCTCACCAGCATTATCAGAATCTGGCGGAAATACAGCATCAAGGTATTCTTGGCTATCCGCTTTGTAGAGGAGTGTGTTGTTGTCTGTTTTCCAACAAATTGTTCTCGCATTTCCTATGCTTCATGCCCATCTTCTATGAAAATCCCCACCCGTCCGGGCCGAAACACCGTGACGAGGGGAATGTTCTAAAAATTTCTGCCCACTTATTTGTGTGGAGTATTAAATATTACGTATTTATACTACGTAATGTTATATTTTTATGTAGTATAACTAAGATTGTACGTATTGTAAATAGGTGAATTTGCTAAATATAAGTATTAATAATACGTTTTATAATGATGCAAGTATTGTAATAATGGAAAACATGGATCAGGACAATCTCAAGTTCAGGCTTTCAACGAACATAAAGAAATTTCGCAAGGAATACAAACTTTCTCAATTTGAATTGGCGGAACGTGCAGAGTTGTCTGAGCAGACAATCAACAGTATTGAGAGTAGGCGACTTTGGCCTAGTGACAAGACGTTACTTAAAATTTGTGGTGTCTTTGATATAGACGTTTATCAACTTTTTTTGCCAGAAATGCTTTCTCTCGCCTATCGTAATCCAGATTATGCTGAATTAAAATCAGCAGTGGTGGAAAGTGTTCGTCATCTGGTGAGTCAGACATTGGATGAGATTCTCAAGGAAAGCTAATTCAAGAAATTTTTTCTTTCTCCATAAATTTTATGATGTAAAGATTTTTTCAAAATCAGATTGACGGATGGCCTCATTTTTGGGATTGTTCAGATTCCGTCTTTTCCATATTGATTGATACGATCTAAAGCGATATTAAATGAAGAAAATATTTCTTCAATATCGAGACCAAGGGATTTGAACTGATACTTTCCAAAATTAGTAGAATCGACTCTCTCTGCATGGTAGAAAACTAATGTGTCCTGAGTTTTTTCCTTTGCCGCAATGTATCTCAGGGCACTGATCATGTCAGGGCTATGGCTTGCTAGCAGAATTGCCGCTTGGGAAGAGGTTTCCGCTCAGCTGGAAGGATGAGGTTGTACCGTGTCCAGTGGATGCTTTGTACCAGTCGGTGCTTTGCACGTCGGTGCTTTGCACCTTAGGGCAATTTTCGGTATACTCATTTCATGACGTATTTTTTTGAAACTTATGGATGCCAGATGAACAAGGCCGAGTCAGCTGCCATTGAACAGTTGATGGTGGCTCGTGGTTGGACTGCAGCGGAAACTGCCGAGACTGCAGATTTGGCAATAATCAATACTTGTTCCGTGCGGGCTACGGCGGAAAATCGTATCTTTGGTCGGTTGGGCTGGTTCACAGCATTAAAGGCGGTGCGTTCCGGTTCCAAGGAAGGTAAGCGGGGACACTTCCCCTTAGCTGCAGAAGCTCATGACAAGGGCCAGCAAAATATCACCTTGGTGGTAACAGGCTGTATGGCCCAGCGTTTGTTAGATAGCCTGAAAAAGGATTATCCTGTTATCGATTACGTGGTGGGAACCTTCCAAAAGCAGCACTTTGAAGAAATCATTCAAGCAGTAGAAAAAAATCAGCCTCCTCTAGTTATTGATGAGGATCCTGTGTACACCTTTGCTCCCGTGTCCTTGGAGCCTGGTGCCTTTACTGCCTTTGTTCCCATCATGCACGGCTGTAATAATTACTGCACCTACTGCATCGTTCCCCATGTCCGTGGCCGAGAGATTTCCCGCAATCCTGCAGAGGTTTTGTCTGAGCTAGACCAGCTTTCTGCCCACAATGTGCGTGAAATTACCTTGCTGGGGCAGAACGTGAATTCCTACCTGTGGAAAAATGAAGATGGTACGGAACTAGATTTCCCTGGCTTAATGGAAATGATTGCTCAGCACCTAGAAAAGACAAAGTCTCCCATTGGTTGGGTTCGCTTTATGTCTAGCCATCCCAAGGACTTGTCTGACAAGCTCATTGATGTGATTGTCCGCTATCCTGTATTGTGCCGTCACATTCATCTTCCTGTTCAGCATGGCTCAGACCCCATCCTCCGTCGTATGGCTCGCAAGTACACCCACCAAGAATACCTTGATTTGGTGTCTCGCATTCGGGCAAAGCTGCCAGATGCCTCCCTTACCACTGACATCCTCATTGGTTTCCCTGGTGAGACAGAGGAAGACTTTGACAAAACCGTGGAATTAATGGAAAAAGTTCGCTATCAGGCAGCCTACATGTACTACTACAATCCTCGTGAAGGAACTCCTGCTGCCAAGTACCCTGACCAGATTCCCTTGGATACCAAAAAGGAGCGGCTGCAGCGAATTATCGACATGCAGCTGGTGATTACACGGGAAGAAACAGCCAAACGTTTGGGCCAAACCGTGATGGTACTGGCGGAAACTGTTTCCCGAGACAACAAGGCTGAGCTTTTGGGAAAAACTGCCCAAGACGAGCGAGTGGTGTTTGCCGCTCCAGAATCCCTGTGTGGTAGCTTTGTTCAGGTGCAACTCCTTGAATTGACGGGTAATACTATTCGTGGTAAGGTTGTAGAGAATTAGCCGATACTGTAATGGTGGGGAAGGGGGAATACATCCTCCTTCCTTGATATGGAGGATTTTATGCCTTGGAAACTAGTAGGTTTTATCATCTGTCTGGTGCTGGGAACTTGTTTTGCTGGTTATAACTTGGGAAATAACTGCAATATCTCCTTTGGCTTTCACACCTTTGAAAATGTGCCGATTTTTTTCAGTTTAATTGTTGCCTTTGCCTGTGGTGTGGTGGTTACCTTGCCCTTTACGGTAATCCGCAAGAAATCCACCAAAGAAAAGAAGGCTCTGGCAGAAGAACGTGCCATGAAAAAAATCAAAAAAGATCAGGAAAAAGAGGCCAAGGCCCTTGTTGTCGCTGAAAAGGCTGCAGCCAAAGAAGCTAAGCTTGCTCAAAAGGAAGCTAAAAAACAAGAGAAGGCTAAAAAACAAGAGATAGTGGCTGAAACTCCTGCTCCTTCCGTGGAACCAGGTGAAAAGGTGTAAGAATGCGGCTAAAAGGGCTAAAGTTTTTTTCCGCTGTTTTGCTTTGTCTTTGTAGCTTTTCCTTGATGTGGGGACAAGTGGCTGCACAAGTGATACAGGATGCAGTCAAGGCCTCTGCTGAAGCAAATGCTTCTCTTCCTGCCATAATCCAAAAGGTAGAAAAGGCTGCTTCCACGGCGGATGCTTCAAACCAGCGATCCTTGTACACCTTCCTTGGTTCTCTCAAAGAACAATTAGGCGAGTATAGCACTGCCGCTTCTTGGTATGCCAAGGCTGCCGAGATTTCTGCTGCTCCTGCGCCAAATACCTTGGCCCTCACTGCCGAGGAGTTGATTCTAGCTGCTGCTCGTTGTAGTCTCAGTTGTGGAGAAAGCCAGCAGGCAGAAGGCTATCTTACTTTCTTGGGAAATCCTTCCAATGAAGAAACGGTGGCCTATTCCAGACTGTACAAGCTATGGAGTCGGCTTTGTCGTGTTCAGTCTGCTATGGAATTGGTGGAGCCAGTGGCCTTGTTACAGTCCTATGCCACCATGGATTCCATGAAATGGGTTCGTCCTTCAGTGTACCTAACCTTGTGGCATTTAACAGAGGAGGCTGAGTGGAGTTCAAAACTTCAAAAGGAATATCCTAAGTCTGCTGAGGCTGCGGTGGTAACAGGAAAGGGGCAAATTCTTCCAAATCCCATCTGGTTTTTTATTCCCAAAGGTGAGTTGGCTCAAAACTCTGTTGAAAAATCCTCTCAGTCTTCTGGTTCTACAGGAAGTGAAAAAAAATCTGGGACAACAGGTTCTTCTGGCACAACAGAAAGTCACGTTATCATCAAGCAACAGGTGGGATTTTTCCGTAATAGAGAAAATGCTGAAAACTTGGTTGTTCGGCTTAAAGAGGCTGGATTTCAGGGTGATATTAGCCAAGAACAACGTCCCAGTGGTACTATATATTTTGTGGTTACCGTGCCAGAAGACAAGGATAATTCCACTGCTCTCAAACTAAAGACTGCCGGCTTTGAATGCTCCCCAGTTTTCGCTGACGAAAGTCAGCCCTGATGAAAATCAGCCCTGATGAATAATTTTAAACATCAACCTTGGCGAAAGTCAGCCTGAAGTTGTAATTGTATCTTTTAACTAAAGATTTTCTAAAAAAAGAGCCGTCCCTGTGCTGTAACAACACCTTCCAGGACGGCTTTTATATTTTATTTATCAAGAATGAACTCAACGCGACGATTTTTCCACCAGTTGGGTTTGTCTGCTCGGGACACCACAGGACTGCGGCCTCCCATACCCACCGTGGAAAGTCTATTCCGATTTACACCAAAGTTAATCAACATATCACGTACCAAGTTTGCCCGTGCTTCTGATAAGGGAACAAGTGGAATATTGCCGTTTGCAGTGGAGGTTTCCTCTGCCTCGGTGCCAGTGATGTTGTTGGCGTGGCCTTCGATACGAACTTTGTAGTCAGGGAATTTGTTCAGAATCTGGGCAATACGCTGGATAACCTTAATGTTGTTGTCAATGGTGGCCTTGTCCAGACCTTTTTTGGGATCCTCGTCACGGCCCACAAAGTCGGCACTGTCACTACGGAAGATGATGGAGGGAACTTGGATTTTCAGCACATCTCCTTCGTGAATAACAAGCACGTCTACTGACAATTCACCACGAGCCTCTGAACTCATTCCCTTTTCATCTTTTGCTGCAAAGGTAAAAGGGTAGTCCGTGGCAGACTGCACCAATTCCCCAGTGTTACTCCGTCCATTCCACTCAAGTTTTGCAGGTGCATTTCCTACTCCAGAACGAGACCAAATCAAGCTATTGTTCTCTGGATCATACACGTTGAAAGACCAGCTGGCTACAGGAATTTCGGAGGTAACTCCCAAGTCAATGGTGAGTTTGTCGTCAATGCCGTCGTTGTCGGGACTAAAGTAGCGGGGAGAAGTGTGAACAGATAAAACAGGGCGGCTTTCATCACCATCATCCTCATGAACAGAGGTTGCCTGAAGTTCTGGTTCATCGGGGGTAATAATCTCTGCAACCACTTCTTTTTCCACATTGTAGTTGGCTTCCAGTCTGATGGGATTTCCACCGAGAGCTTCTATCCCCAAAGGCGAAATCTTCACTGGGGAGAGGTGAACTGCTTTTAATATTTTCGTGTCAGGATCATGTTCTACTGAGGCTAGGTAGGCTTCTTGATTGTAAAATGGCGCTCCCACAGAACCACGAACTTGAATAACCTCTTGCTCATTGCAGAAGGTACTGGTCATCATACCAGAAATCATATTGGACTTGTAGGTGCCATTGGTAATCTCCATTTGAGTTACCCCTTCCACCAGCCAATGTTGTTGTCCTTCCAAGAGATGAAGAATCTCTTGAGCCTGGGCATTTTTCGTGGGTGTGAACACTGGTTGTTTTTTATATTCGCCGTCCCACAAGGATTTTTCGCTAATGGTCATGAGAACGTCGTCTTGGTTTCGCACCTTGATTTCATCAGTGCCTGTCACCGTAATATCAATACGGCGGGTGAGGTTGGTGATGGAGCTGTTGATGGCAGTAATGTAGATGCCGTTTCGTCGTAAGGTGCTACTGACCCAAGTGTATACTTCCTGAGCATTGTCTGCCTGGAAAATAATTTCTTCTTCGCGGGGATTAAAGAACATATACTGGCCTTGGTTGGAGTTGGTAAAATACCACAAGCCTTCCAAGTGATTTTTGAATGAAGCCAAGGTTCCATCAAGGATTTTATTCAAGGCACTTGAGCTTGACTTTGATTCCTGTACCCGTGTCTCTGTATCCTTTACGTATTTTCCAGAAGTCTCATTCCAAACATATCGTGTTTGAATCTGGTCAAGACTATTTTGACCAGAAGAAGTGTCGGAACGGTACACCCACACCGGAAAACTTACTCCATTGGCTTGTTGTGATTCGTAGGATTCATGACGCTCTAGCTGCTGTACAAAGATTGTGCCATCGGAGCGGAAATCTCCCACCACATTCATTACCAAGCCAGTATCTTGTTTTTCTGGAGAAAAGAGCTTCATCACAGAATCGTTGTTTTCCAAAAATCCTGAATACATGAGAAAATTCTTGTGAGTTCCCACAAAATCCATGGAGGTATAGGAAAAGGTTCTAGTCTGGATAATTTCTGTATCGACAATGGCGGAACGTTCGTATTGCCCCTTGTAGGGATTGTATAGCCCCACAAGAATCTGAATGTAGGGACTGGTCATCTTTTTGAGACTGTTGATTTGGTCATCGTAGCCGTCTCCATCAAAATCAACACTTAAAGTAGCCAGCAAGGTTTCATCACTGTGGAGGGGAACGAAGGACACCAGAGAATCATCTGTGTCTTCTATTTGAACTTCTACCGTTTCTTGTTTTTGAGCCGTGGTTTGGGGAATAATAGTTTGGGAACGAGTTACCCCTTGGGAGGTATTTTCCGTGGCGTCTTCCATGAAAAATATCAGTCCCAAGGAAATGCCCACAATAACAAAGATGATTAAAACCAATCGCTTCATGAGGGTATCATACTATTTTCTACAGATAATTACCATAGTTGCAGCTTTTTGATTATAGGGAGCCTTTTCAAAGTCCCCATAAATCTCTGCACTGGAAAAACCACACTCCAGCAAGGTTTTTCGTAGCTCTACAGCAGAATAGAGTCGTTGCACAAATTCATGTTCAATTCGCTGATTTGTTTCATCATCAATGAGAATCCAGCGGGACCGCAGTCCTTCCCAGGCGCCTTCTACAGAAAATTCTGTCAACACCGTTTTTCCGCTGCGGCAGAACCATTCTCCTTCGGTAAAGTCCCGCACGGCATTTTCACGGCTCAAGCATTCCATAACAAAATAGCCACCTTTTTTTACAGATGCGGCAATATTCTGAAGGATTTTTGTGTCCTCTGCTATGGTGTCGCAGTAGCCAAAGGAGGTGTACAAATTCACTGCCACGTCAAATGCTTCTGGAATCTGGAATTCTCTCAAATCAGCCTGTACTGTGGTGATCTTTACTTCTTCGTCAGCAGCAGTTTCTTGAGCCAATTCCAAGTAGGGGCCAATCATATCTACCCCAGTTACATCCATGTCTAGCAAGGCCAGTTCAACGGTAATTCGTCCCGGCCCACAACCTGCATCAAGAATTTTGCTTCTTGGAGACAGCTGACATATGTTTACAATGGCCTGTGCAATGCCAGAAGCTTCTGCCCAGTGGTGGGCATCAAACATAATGGGGCCATAGTTCAACCAAAAATTTTCTTTTTCAAACCATTGTTGTTCGCTCATGGGGAAAGTATATCATAAAAATCACGACTAATACAGAGAGAGATTTTGGCTTCTTTTTAGACAAGAACTTTATTGATACTTTCAGACATAATTGATAGAATGCCCCTGTGAATATCTTGTCCATAATTTTACAGCTAGTGGGTGCCTTGGGATTCCTTCTGTATGGAATGAAGCTCATGAGTGATGGTATCCAAAAAAGTGCAGGCAAGAGTCTGCATCGTATTTTGGGGTTAATGACTGGTAATCGCTTCTTTGCAATGCTTACTGGTATGTTTATCACTATGTTGATTCAATCTTCTGGTGCCACTACCGTTATGGTTGTTTCCTTTGTGAATGCAGGCCTTTTGAGTCTTACCCAGTCGGTGGGAATCATTTTTGGAGCCAATATTGGTACTACCATTACGGCTTGGATTGTGGCTTTCTTTGGGTTTAATTTCAAAATATCTACCTTAGCGATTCCGCTTTTTGGAATTGGCTTTTTCCTTACCAGCATAAAAAAATTAAAGAAGCAAAATATTGGCGAAGCTATTATGGGCTTTGGTCTTTTGTTCTTGGGACTTGACTTGTTGTCCAAGGCTATTCCCACCTTAGATGCTTCCAACATTGGTTTTTTGACTGCTTGGACTGATAAGGGCGTTTTGAGCATTGTCATCGGCATTATCGCAGGTATGGTCGTTACCGTGCTATTACATTCCTCCAGTGCTTCCACTGCCATTATCTTGACCATGTCCCACAATGGGCTTTTGCCTTGGGAATTTGCTGCTTCTATGGTGCTGGGAAGCAATATTGGTTCCACCATTGATGCCGTAATTGCTGCCTGGGGCACTAAGGTAAATGCTCGCCGTGCTGCCTTAATTCATGTCATGTTTAATGTAACGGGCACCTTGTGGGCCGCAATCCTCCTGCATCCCCTGTTGTTACTGGTGGATGCCCTTGTGCCTGGCCCAGTGCAGGAGCATATTACCTATCACATTGCCATGCTCCACACCGTGTTCAATGTAATTAATACCCTCGTATTCTTGCCCTTTGCCCGTCAGATTGCCGCCCTTACAGAACGAATTATTAAACCGAAGGATGACGAGGTGGCTGGCGTGTACAAGTTGGACTTTGTGGAAACTGGTTCCAAGGAAAATGCCGCCGCCTATGTGATTCGAGCTGAAAAAGAAATCGAAGATATGACTGCTGTGGTAACACGGATGTTCGACAGGATTGCTACTGGATTTAAGCAGCGTTCCATGGAATTTGTGGAGACTCAGATGGAGGCTCTTACCCAGGATGAAGATTATGCAGACCAAATGCAGGAACAGCTGACTAATTACCTTGTGCGTTGTTCCCAGCTGCCCATGAGTGACAAGTTGAAGAATAATGTTTCGGTAATGTTGCGGATTGTTGATGATTTGGAAAACATGACCGACGACTGTTACACCATTGCCCTGCTTTTGCAAAGAAGTATTGAAAAAGAAATGTATTTTGCAGAAGAGGACATGGAGCGACTCCAGCCTTACCTGGCATTGGCTCACCGCTTCTTGGAGTTTATCCGAGAAAACATTAACAAGCACTTGACCGAAGACCAGCTGGCTGTGGCTCAGGTGCTAGAAGACCAGATTGATATGTTGCGAAAGAACCTGAAAAAGGTTGCTCGAAAGCGACTAGAGGGTGGAGCTAATGTAAAGGCTGAACTTTTGTACATCGATTTAGTGCGAAACATCGAAAAGATTGGCGACAGGGCCTTTAGTATTTCAGAAGCTCTGGCTTTGACACAATAGTTTTTGTGATGTAATCCGATAAAAGAAAACCCAGCATTTTGAAGTGTTTTGTTGACTTCAAGCTGCTGGGTTCTTTTTTTACGTTATTTCTTTTTCCAGGGGCCTTGAATGGCTTCCTTCAGGGGAATACCAAATTCCCTGTGGCCGGGATAGAGCTTAGTGTCTGGTGGCAACTGCATAATACGACGGAGACTGGTATAAAGCTCCTGTTGATTGCCACTGTACAAGTCACTATGTCCATAGCCACCGTAGAAAAGAGTGTCGCCACTAATGAGTGCACCTTCCTGCTGGTTGTATAAACAAATGGAACCGCTGCTGTGGCCTGGAGTATGGAGCACCTTCCACTGGGCTGCTTCCTCTGGACAAGGAATGCCAGCCACCTTTGCCAAGGTGTCTCCTTCTTCTACCCAGCAGTCTGGCACTGGGATGTTTGAAAGGGCTTCTGTTAGCTGGGGCAATCCCATCATTTGCAGGTCGTAGCCGTGGGCTTCCAGAGCATCGCTGCCAAAATAGCATTTTTCTTCCTGATGAGCCACCAAGGGAATATTTCCATTTGTTTCCCGCAAATCTTGGATACCAAAAATATGGTCAAAATGGCCGTGGGTACAGACAATGGCCACTGGCTCCAACTCTTGAGCGGCTAAAAATTGGCTAATGGTGAGAATGTCTCCACCTGGGTCAACTACAAAAACATACTTATCTTTCAAATGCACCACAAAGGTGTTTACCTGAAAGGCTCCAGTGACAAAATTCCATATTTTCATGTCATTCCCCCTTACTTACTGTGTGGTTGACTCATTATTCCTGACTTGTTGTAGTAACGTCCTCTTGCCCCTCATTCTGGATGGAAAGTGGAGCTGTGTCAACTTCAGTTTGCTTTCCCTCTTCCAATCCTTCCTCTTCTTTTTTGCGGGCATAACTTACGGTAAGGTTGCGTCCACGATAGTTGTATCCGTTTAATGTAGCAATAACTCCATCTACATCTTCTTTGAACAATTCCACAAAGGAATAATTCTCCTGATTGCGGATGCGACCGATTCGCTCCCGATCTAGCTTACAAACCTGCATCAACAAGGTGATTAAATCTCTGGTGTAGACTCTGCGATTTTTTCCAATGCCGATAAAAACAGTGGTAGCATATTCCTCATCAATGGTTACTCTGCGGGGAGCTGGTCGCTCTGTACTGGTGGTTTCTGCAGGAGTTTCCCGACGTGTTTCTTCGTGGCGTTTGCGTGACTCTGGACGTTCTCTTCTTACGCCACGATCATTGGCCTTACTAAATCCTTCGTTACGGCTGGAATACTTGCTTCCACCTTTTGTTTCTTGACAGGCTTGCTTTGCCAAGTAGGCTGCTACGTAGGTTCGCAGTGTAAAAGGAACGTGCTTTTTAAACAATTTTTTCATTTCTGTAAGAAGCACAGGATCTTCTTCTGTCTTTACCTTGTTAATTGCTTCTTCCAATACAGCTACAAAACGTTCTTCGTTAAATGAGTTGTTACTAGGCATCTTTTTTCTCCAATAAAAAAATCTGGGAGCGATTCTTTTTCTCCCGCATCATAGAAAGGCTATTCTCCTTGATTCATGTCTAAAATATAGCCTCCACCACTGCTGACAAATCCAATTCGTGCCAAGCAGCTTTGTAAAAAAGCTGGAATCACTAGGTCTGCAAGGATAATCCAACGGATTCCTTTTTCTTGTAATTGCAGAACTGCTTGTTCCAGTAGTTTTTTTCCCATTCCCAGTCCCCGATATTGCTCCAGTACAAAAAAAGAGGTTAGGAGCACTGTCTCCTTTACGTAAGACGGATACAATATAGCTTCAATACATCC